>DATBSL010000406.1:0-3582 GCA_036559805.1 Vicinamibacteria bacterium | reverse complement strand
CGCGCGCATGGCGCTGAACGCGGTCGACGGCATGCTGGCGCGCGAGCACGGCCAGAAGTCGCGGCTCGGGGCGCTGCTCAACGAGCTGGGCGACGTCGTCTCGGATACGGCCCTCTACCTGCCGCTCGCGCTCGTCCCGGGGTTCTCGCCCCCGCTCGTGGTCGGCGTCGTGGTGCTGGCGGCGCTTGGCGAGCTCGCCGGTGTCCTCGGCCAAACGATCGGCGCGAGCCGCCGCTACGACGGGCCGATGGGGAAGAGCGACCGCGCCTTCGTGTTCGGCCTGATTGCGCTGGCGCTGGGCCTGGGCATGGCGCCGGGCCAATGGCTGTCCGTGACGCTGGCCGCGGTCCTCGGGCTCCTGCTGGTGACGGTCTGGAACCGCTGCACTCGCGCGTTGCGGGAGGCCGGCGCGTGAACGAGGTGCTCGAGCGGATCCCGCGCGGGCCGGTGCTCTACGTGTTCGCGGGTGTCTTGGGCCTGCTCGCGCTCTCGACGATCCTGGGCGCGCTCCTCGCACGGCTGCGGCCCGACAAGGACTTCCGCGAGCTCAACGCGCGCATCCGCTCGTGGTGGCTGATGGCCGTCGTCTTCATGCTGGCGATCCTGCTGAGCCGGGCGGTCTCGCTCGTGTTCATGGCCTTCCTGAGCTTCCTCGCGCTCAAGGAGTACCTCTCGCTGATCCCGACGCGCCGGGCCGACCGCAGCGTGCTGCTGTGGGCTTACCTCGCAGTGCCGCTCCAGTACCTGTGGGTGTGGGTCGACTGGTACGGGATGTTCATCATCTTCATCCCGGTCTACATGTTCATGCTGATCCCGGTGCGCATGGTGCTGCACGGCCAGACCGAGGGCTTCCTGCCGGCCGCCGGAACGCTGCACTGGGGCCTGATGACGACGGTCTTCACGCTCAGCCACATGGCCTACCTGCTCCAGCTCCCCGAGAAGGGCGGCGCCGCGGGCGCGAGCCTGGTGCTGTTCCTGGTGCTCGTGACCCAGCTCAACGACGTGGCGCAGTACACCTGGGGGAAGCTGTTCGGGCGGCACAAGGTGATGCCGACGGTGAGCCCGAACAAGACCTACGAAGGCCTGCTCGGGGGCATGGCGACGAGCTTCCTGCTCGTGCTGCTGCTCGCGCCGCACCTGACGCCGCTCACGCGCAACGAGTCGCTGGTGGCGGGCTTCTTCCTGCCGCTCGCCGGCTTCCTGGGCGACGTCTCGGTCTCGGCGATCAAGCGCGACATCGGCGTCAAGGACGCGGGCTCGCTGATCCCGGGCCACGGCGGCGTCCTCGACCGCGTCAACAGCCTGACCTTCACGGCGCCGCTCTTCTTCCACTTCCTACGCTTTCTCCACTTCTGAGAATGTCGCTCAAGCGCCTCTTCTTCGCGCTCCTCGTGCGGCCGTTCCTGCTGGTCGTCACCGGTACGAACGTGCGTCACGCGGAGCGGCTGCCGGCTCGCGGCCCCGCACTCCTCGTCGGGAACCACAACAGCCACCTCGACACCGTCACGCTGATGTCGCTCTTCCCGGGCCGCCTCCTCGACAGCGTCCGGCCTGCCGCCGCGGCCGACTACTTCCTGAAGAGCGGGCCGCTCGCGTGGTTCTCGCGGAACCTGATCGGGATCATCCCCGTGACGCGCGGTGGACGGGCCGCCGGCGAGGACCCGCTCGCGGGAGTGTCCGCGGCGCTCGAGGCCGGGACGATCGTGATCTTCTTCCCCGAGGGCACGCGCGGCGAGCCGGAGCGGCTCAAGGAGATTCGCAGCGGCATCTTCCACCTCGCCGAGCGGCACGCTTCGGTGCCGATCGTGCCGGTCTTCCTCCACGGCCTCGGCAAGGCGCTGCCCAAGGGCGCGTTCCTGCCGGTGCCCTTCTTCTGCGACGTCTTCGTGGGCGAGCCGCTCGAGCGGTCGAGCGAGAAGGACGCCTTCCTCGCGGGGCTCAAGGCGCGCTTCGAGGCGTTGCGAGCGGAAGGTACCTTCCCGGAATGGGAGTGAACGCGTGAAGGGAAAGCTGCGCTGGTGGATCGGCGGGCTGCTGTTCGCCTCGACGGTCATCAACTACCTCGACCGCCAGACGCTGAGCGTCCTCGGTCCACTGCTCAAGACCGAGTACAGCTGGTCCAACCAGGACTTCGCCCTGATCGTGATCGCGTTCCGCATCTCCTACTCGATCGGGCAGACCATCTCGGGCCGGCTCCTCGACCGGATCGGCACGCGCACCGGATTGACCATCTCGGTGCTGTGGTACTCGACCGCCGCCGTGCTCACGTCCCTCGCGACGGGGCTGCGCAGCTTCTGCGCCTTCCGCTTCCTGCTCGGCGCCGGCGAGGCGGCCAACTGGCCCGGCGCGACGAAGGCCGTTTCCGAGTGGTTCCCGCGGCGCGAGCGGGGCTGGGCCGTCGCGCTCTTCGACAGCGGCTCCTCGATCGGCGCGGCGATAGCACCCGCGCTCGTGCTGTTCCTGGTCGCCCGCTTCGGAGGCTGGCGGCCCGCGTTCGTGATCGTCGGTCTTCTCGGCTTCGCCTGGGTCGTCGTCTGGCGCTGGAGCTACAGGCCGCCGGAGCACCACCCGCGCATCAGCCCCGAGGAGCGCGCGATGATCCTCGCCGACCGCGCCGCCGAGCAGGCCGAGTCGGGCGACGCCGCGGGGCCGCCTCCGCGCTGGTCGGAGCTTTTGCGGCTGCCGCAGACCTGGGGTGTGATCGCCGCCCGCGGGCTCACCGATCCCGTCTGGTTCATGATCGCCGACTGGTTCGCGATCTACCTCGCGGCCAAGGGCTTCTCGCTCGAGGAGACCGCGGCCGGGTTCTGGGTGCCGTTCCTCGCCGCCGACCTCGGGAACTTCTTCGGCGGCGGGCTGTCGAGCCACTTGATCCGCCGCGGCTGGGCCGTGGGCCGCGCGCGCAAGGTCGTCGTCGTGGGCGGCGCCTTCGGGGTGCTGGCGCTCGTCCCGGCCGCGTTCCTGTCGGCCTTCGTGCCGCTCGTCGCCTGCTTCGCCGTCGCCACGTTCTCGTACGCGGCCATGTCTACGATGGCGATCTCGTTGCCCGCCGACCTCTACCAGAGCCGCGCGGTTGCCACGGTCGCCGGCCTCGCCGGCACCGGCGCGGGGCTCGGCACGATCGGCTCGACGTTCCTGATCGGCATCGTCGCCGACCGCTTCTCGTTCACGCCGATCCTGGTCGTCGCGAGCTTCATCCCGCTGGCGGCGGCGATCCTCGTGATAGCACTCGTCCGCAACACTGCGGCCTCCGGGCGTGGGATCCTGAAGGCGATCTGATGGACGTCCGCGTTTTCCCGAGCCCGCGCGAGCTGGGCCAGGCCGCCGCCGAGCGGGCCGCCGCGGCGATCCGGGAGGCGGCCGCGAGCCGCGGCCGCGCGCGCGTGATCGCGGCGACCGGCGCCTCGCAGTTCGCCTTTCTCGAGGCGCTCACGGCCTCCTCCGGCCTCGACTGGTCGAAGGTCGAGCTCTTCCACCTCGACGAGTACATAGGCGTCGCAGACACGCACCCCGCGAGCTTCCGCCGCTACCTGAAGGAGCGGCTCGTCGATCGCGTGAAGCCCGCGGAGTTCCACGCGCTCG
>DATBSL010000405.1:0-2934 GCA_036559805.1 Vicinamibacteria bacterium | reverse complement strand
ACTCGGCGTTGTCCTTGCCCCACGCCGATCCGACGTGGTGCGGCCGGCTCGAGAGGCGCTCGACCCAGTCCCGGATGTCGCCGCGGCGCAGCTCGGCGTCGAAGCGAGCCTCGAGGGCCCGCTGGGCGGTCGCCCCGCTCGGCCCGAAGCCTATGAGCGGCTCCTCGGCGGGCGCTTCGATTGCGCTCGCGAGGACGATCGGAATCGTGAGAAGAACGCGCGGGAATCGCATCGGGGTCTCCAGGAGTAGAGCGCCGAGTCTAAACCACACGCCCGGCCGAGGGGGAGCGCGCCCGTCGCGTACAATCCTCGCGCGTGCGACGCCGGAGCTTTCTCGCCGCCACCGCCGGGCTCGCCGCCGCGCGCGCACGGGCACAAGACGCCGTGCCGCCGCCGCGCGTCGACGCGCGACGGCTGCAGCGGCGGCTCGAGCAGCTGAGCGCCTTCGGGCGGCCCGACGGGGGCAGCTTCGCCGACGGCGTGAGCCGCACGGCATTCTCGGACGCCGACGTCGCCGCGCGCGCGCACGTGCTCGGCGAGATGCGCGGCCTCGGCCTCGCGCCGAGGATCGACGCGGCGGGAAACCTGCTGGGCCGGAGGGCCGGCGGCGCCGCCAGCCTGGCGCCGATCCTGTTCGGATCGCACATCGACTCCGTGCGCGGCGGCGGCAACTTCGACGGCGACGTCGGCTCGATGGCGGCGCTCGAGGTGGTCGCGACGCTCGAGGAGAGCCGAAGCCGAACCCGGCACCCGCTCGAGGTCGTGATCTGGGCCGCCGAGGAGTCGAACTTCGGCAGCGGACTCCACGGCAGCCGGATGGCCGTCGGGCAGATCGAGCCCGGCGAGTGGGATCGCGTCCAGGACGGTGTGAGCAAGGGGGACGCGCTCCGCCGCATCGGCGGCGACCCGTCGCGCGTCGCCGAGGCCCGGCGCCAGCCGGGCTCGTTCCACGCCTACCTCGAGCTGCACGTGGAGCAGGGCGGCACGCTCGACCGCGCGGGCATCCCGATCGGTGTCGTCGAGGGCATCGTGACGATCGACGACTTCGACGTCAGCGTGCGCGGCTTCGCGAACCACGCGGGCACGACGCCCATGGACGGCCGGAAGGACGCTCTCGTCGCCGCGTCGCAGCTGGTGCTGGCGGTCCGCGAGATCGCGACGGGCGAGGCGGGCCGCCAGGTGGGAACGGTGGGCCAGCTGCGCGTCCTGCCCGGCGCGCCCAACGTGGTGCCCGGCGAGGCTCAGCTGACGGTCGAGTTCCGCGACCTGGACGAGGCGAAGGTCGCGCGGCTGAGCGAGGCCCTGAAGCGGCGCGCCGCCGAGATCGCCCGGCAGACGGAGACCGAGATCGAGGTCCGGCACTCGAGCCGCCACGAGGGCGCCCGCGCGCACCCGGTCGTGCAGAAGGCGATCGAGACGGCCGCGTCGCGGCGCGGCCTGCGCTTCGCACGGCTGCCGAGCGGAGCCGGCCACGACGCGCAGATGATCGCGAAGCTCGGGCCGATCGGCATGATCTTCGTCCCGAGCGTCGCGGGCGTCAGCCACTCGCCGCGCGAGCTGACGCGCTTCGAGGACTGCGCGCAGGGCGCCGACGTCCTGCTCGGGACGATCCTGGAGCTCGACCGGCGGGAGCGGATCGGCTGAGCCGGATCAGTACCTGCGGCGGCCGCCCGTGCCGCCCTCGTCGACGTGGACCAGGTAGTCGGGGGCGGGGCTGTCGAGGAAGCGCAGGTTCAGGCGGCGGATGCGGTCCTTGCCCACGTAGGTGCCGCGCACCTCGGCGCGCGTCTTGAAGGGTCCGCCCACCTCGTCGAGGTGGACGATGTCGCCGGGCGCGAGCGACGCCATGCTGGTCATCACGCGAGCGCCGCCGCGGCCGACGTTCTCGGCGATCGTGCGCTCCTCCTGCAGTACGGTCCCGGCGGTTCCGACCCGGCGAATCATGAAGTTGACGAAGATGTCGAGTCGCGTCACGCGCCGCCTGTCGGTCGGCGTCGCCATGCCGCCGGTGCCCGAGTCGTCGACCACGACCACGGGGTGCCCGCCCGTGGGCATCACGTCCTCGGGCATCCCCGAGGCCGCCTTTTGTTGCGCCTTGCGCAGCGCCTCGGCCATCTCGGCGGCGCTCGCGTAGCGCTCGGCGCGGTTCTTGGCGAGCGCCTTGCGCAGCACCGGCACCGCGGCCAGCGGGATGCGAGCGGCGACCGGACCCTCGAACGGCACCGGGTCCTGGATGTGCTTGAAGAGCGTCGCGACCGGCGTGTCGCCTCGGAACGGCACGGTGCCGCTGAAGACCTCGTAGACGGCGATCCCGAGCGCGTAGATGTCGGAGCGGTGGTCGATCTTGTCGCCCAGGCACTGCTCGGGGCTCATGTACTCGGGCGTGCCCATGATCTGGCCGGTGCTGGTCAGGCCGCCGCCGCCGGTGCTGCGGTCGCTGCCGCTGATCTTCGCGATCCCGAAGTCCATCAGCCGCACGCGGCCGGCGTTGTCGCGCATGATGTTCGAGGTCTTCAGGTCGCGGTGGATGATCCCCACGTCGTGGATGGCCTGCAACCCGTCCGCGGTCTGGATCGAGACGTCGAACGCCTCCTCCATCTCGAGGAAGCCGCCCTTGTCGCGCGCGAGCTGCTTGATGTCGGTGCCCTCGACGTACTCCATCGAGATGAAGCGGATGCCGCCGTCGTCGCCGTAGTCATGGATCCGGCACACGTTGCGGTGCGACACCTTGCGCGCCAGCTTGATCTCGTGGCGGAAACGCTTCGCCATCTCGCCGGTGTTCGCGAACTCGGCGCGCAGCACCTTGATCGCGACGGTCTCGTCGAGCTCCTGGTCGTGGGCCTTGTAGACCATGCCCATGCCGCCCTTGCCGAGCGGGCTCAGGATCTCGTAGCGCGAGGCGATCACCGAGCCGTGCGTGAGCGCGGTCAGCGC
>DATBSL010000404.1:0-10409 GCA_036559805.1 Vicinamibacteria bacterium | reverse complement strand
GCCCACGCGAGCTTGTGGGCCGGGTTGGGCCCCGGCAGCGTTCCCGCGAGTGTCGTGGTCACGATTGCGGCCGAGGTGCCGATCATGCGCCCACCGACGTTCGCGGCGAAGGCCTCGCCCGTGCCGCGCAGGTGCGTGGGGTAGACGCGCGGAAGGTAGTTGCCCCAGAAGCTGAACTGCGCGACCGTCAGCAGGCCGCACGCGAAGATGCCCCACTGCACGAAGGAGACGCTCGCGCCCGCGGCGACGGCGAACACGAGCGGCAGGACCACGAGCCCGGGCACCTGGAAGAGGCGCAGCAGCCCGCGCCGCGAGACGACGTGGAGGGCGAGCGCCGCGAACAGCACGCGGCCCAGCAGCCCGCCGATCTCCTGGAAGGCCTGGACCGAGCTCACGACCTTCTCCTGCGCGGGCCGTGCGAGCCCCTGTACCTCGGAAAGGCCCGGGACGACGCCGGGCATCTGCTGGATCGCGCCGAACGCAGCGCCGTAGCTGCAGGCGAACATGATCGTGGTCACGAGCGTCGTTCGCCGCAGCTCGGGCGCGAAGATCGCCGCGAGGCTCGGCCGCGCGAGCGTGCCGGCCTGCTTCTTCTCGCGCCACGCCGGCGACTCGGGCAGGAACGGCCGGATCACGATCAGCGGCAGCGCGGGAATCACGCCGGAGATGAGCGCGTAGCGCCACGGCTGGTGAGCGCCGTAGATCGCCGGCAGCGAGTTGGCGTAATGGACCGCGAAGGCGTAAGCACCCGTCACCATCAGGCCGCCGATCGAGGAGAACGCCTGCGTCCAGCCGAGAACCGCCTCGCGCCGCCGCGGCTCCGGGAACAGCTCGGCGAGCCAGGCGACCGCCGCCACGAACTCGACGCACACGCCGATGAAGGTCGTGCAGCGGAAGAACAGAAGCATCTCGACCGACGTCGCGTAGCCGGCAGCCAACGCCGAGAAGGCGTAGAGCAGGATGCTCCACACCAGGACGCGCCGGCGGCCGAAGAGGTCGGTCAGGTAGCCGCCGAGCAGCCCGAAGGCACCCCCCGCGAGCGCCGGCACCCAGAACAGCCAGCCGCGCCAGGCCAGCAGGACCTCGGGGCTCGTGCCCGCGCCGAGCAGGTCGATGAGCGCCGGACGCGCGATCAGCGGCAGCATCAGCAGCTCGTAGATGTCGAAGGCGAAGCCGAGCGCGGCCACGAAGCAGATCAGCCACTCGGTGAGAGTGAGCCCGCGCGCGACGGATGGGGAAGAGGCCATGGATCGTTATTGTGCGCCAGCTTCGGGCCAAACCAGGAATCGACAGGGCGCGTTCGCGCTCTGCTACGCTTCGCTGCAATGGCGCGCAAGCGGCTGCTCGAGGAGACGCTCTCGGCCTTGCGCCGCGCGCGCGAGGATCCCGAGGCTCCGTCCTCGCGCGAGGAGCTCCGGCGCGTGCTGCGCTCGGAGGGCTCGCACGCCGTCGCGCGCGCGGCGGCGATCGCCGGCGAGCTGGCTCTCGAGCCGCTCGTGCCCGATCTCGTGGCGAGCTTCCCGCGCTTCTTCGTCGATCTGCCGCGGTCCGACCCCGGCTGCGCCGCGAAGACCGCGATCGTGGAGGCGCTGCGGCGCCTCGAGCACGACGACGCGGGCCTCTACGAGCGGGCCGCCCGTCACGTCCAGATGGAGCCCGTGTTCGGCGGCAAGGTGGACACGGCCGTCGACCTGCGCGGAGCGGCGGCGCTGGCGATCGGCGAGCTGGGAGGACGCGGCGCCCTCGGCTGGCTCGGCGAGCTCCTGGCCGACCCCGAGGCGCCGGTGCGTGTCTCGGCCGCCCGCGCCGTGGGCGCGCACGGGAGCGCCGCGGGCGTGCCGCTCCTGCGGCTCAAGGCGCTCGTCCCCGAGCCGGAGCCGCGTGTCGTCTCGGAGTGCCTGCTCGCGCTGCTGCGACTCGACGCTTCGGGCGAGCGCGCCTTCGTCGCCTCGTTCCTCGAGAAGAGCGAAGCACTCGCCGAGGCGGGCGCGCTCGCGCTCGGCGAGTCGCGCTCGGCCGAGGCGCTCGCGATCCTGGAGCGCTGGCTGCCGGATGCCGAGCGGCGTGGCCTGCGCCGGACCGCCTTCCTGGCGATCGCGGCCCTGCGTCGCGACGAGGCGATCGAGCTCTTGCTGCGGATCGTGAGCGAGGAGCCGCCCGCCGCCGCGCGCGAGGCAGCGCAGGCGCTCGGCTCGCTCGGCAGCGAGGCGATTCGCGAGAGGACGCGACTCGCGGCGGCTGGCCGTCCGGAACTCGAGCGATGACCGAGCTCGCGCTGCGCGCCTTCCTGACGCTGTTCGTGGTCGTCGACCCGATCGGCATCGCGCCGATGTTCCTCGGCCTCGTGGGCGCGCGGCCCGGCGCGGAGCAGGCGCGCGTCGCGCGCAAGGCCGTGGCGGTGGCCGGCGTAGTGCTGTTCGGCCTGGCTATCGGGGGCGGCTGGCTGCTGGGCAAGCTCGGCATCAGCATCGACGCGCTGCGGATCGCGGGCGGCATCCTGCTGTTCCGGATCGCCGTGGGCATGGTGCTGGCGGCGCCGCACCAGCGCGAGACGCTCGAGGAGGAGGAAGAGGCGCGCTCGCGCGCCGATGTCAGCGTGTTCCCGCTCGCGATACCGCTGATCGCCGGGCCCGGGGCGATGGCGAGCCTGATGATCCTGGTCGGCCAGGCCGGCCCGGATCCGCGCGCGCTCGCGGTGGTGTTCGCGATGACGGCGTTGGTGCTCGCGCTGACGTGGATCGCGCTGCGCCTCGCGGCGCCGCTCGGCCGGGTGCTGCGGCGCACCGGCGTGAACGTGGTGACGCGCGTGCTGGGTGTCCTGCTGGCCGCGCTCGCCGTGCAGTACGTGGCCGACGGCGTGCGGGCGCTGCTCGGTGTCGGCGGCAGCGTGCCGATGTGAGCTACGGCGGGTGCCGACGTCGCTCGGCGACGCCGGCACCCCTTGTCGCGACTCCTACTTGTTCGCGGTCGGCTTCTCGATCGCGGTCACGCTTTCCTTGTTCGTCGACGGGTCCATGGTCAGGACCAGCTTGACCTTCTCACCCGACTTGACGGACGCGAGGAACGCGACGGCGGACCCCGAAACCGGCAGTGTCTCCGGCTGCGAGCCCGGAGCGCTCTTCTCGTTCCGCACGGTGATCGTCTTGACCGTCGCGTCGGTCGCGACCACGATCGCCGTCATCTCCTTCTTGCCCTTGATCTCGTCGGCCGCCGGCACGCGTGCCGGTTCCTGAGGCGGACGGGCCGGCTCCTGCGCGGTCGCCGAGACGGCGGCCAGCATGAACGCTACGGCGGGGATGAGCTTCCGCATTCGGATCCTCCTCTGTTTCCGAGGGGTCAGCGCTCGCGTTCGGAGAGAACAACGCTTTTTTACGAAGGTGACCCTTCGGGTGATGACCTTCGAAGGGGCAAGCGGCGTGCCAGTCGCGCGCACGACGACGCGCTCGTGCAACCCCCGCGTTCACAGTCGCGAACGCGGTCGCCAGCGCCGACCTCCCCGCGCCGACGCGAGGCGTGTTGTACAAAGGCACACGCTCAGCGTCGCCCACCGCGCTTCGGATGTGAGATCTCTCACACCGCTGGGAGCTTATGATGGCGGGGGGGGAGCATGAAGCGGCTGATCCTGCATCGAGACTTCCGGCTCGCCCTCGCCATGGTGCTGCTCGCGGGCTCGGGCCTCGCGGGCGTCACCTGCCATCTCAATCGCCAGGTGGCGCGGCTCGAGCAGGCTCTACAGGCGGCCGAGGCCGAGCGCGTCGCGCTCGGGCAGCGGGTGGAGGGGGAGCGGCGCCGCGCTCAGGCCGACAAGGAATCGCTGGAGAACCGCATCGACGAGTCGCGCCAGCGCGAGGAGGAGCTGCGCGGCCGCCTCGCCGAAACGGCGGGCGGGGGCGAGGTGCGCGCGGTGCGCGACGAGCTCTATCAGGTGCGCTCGCGGCTCGTCATGCTCGAGGGCGAGCGCGCGGTGGGCGAGCGCATCATCCGCGAGTACGGCGCGGGCGTGTGCCTGATCCAGGGCGCCTACGCGTTCTACGACGCGCAAGGCCGGCCGCTGCGCTACCGCATCGACGCGTCGGGCGAGAAGGTGCGCGAGGCCGACGGCTCGGTGGCGGTGGGCGTCGAGGGCGACGGCCCGATCCACAGCGTCGACGCGATCGGCACGGGCTTCCTCGCGGACCGGAAGGGCGTCGTCGTCACCAACCGCCACGTCGTCGAGCCGTGGTGGAAAAACGAGACGGCCGAGGCGCTCGCCAAGGACGGCTACGAGCCGCGCCTGCTGACGCTGCGGGCGTTCTTCCCCCGCATCGAGCAGGCGCTGAAGCTCGAGGTGCACCGCGTGTCGAAGGACGCCGACCTGGCGCTCGTCAAGGTCGAGCTGGGCAAGCGCAAGATCCCGACGCTGCCGCTCGACGGCTCGCGCCGCGCCGCGGTGCCGGGCCAGCCCGTGGTCGTCGTCGGCTACCCGACCGGGCTCGAGGCGATCCTGGCCAAGGCCGAGAGCGGTGTCGTGCGGCAGATCCTGAACGCGCAGGGCGTCAGCAGCGAGCGCGTCACGGAGGCGCTCTCGCGCCGCGGGCTGATTCGCCCGTCGACGACGCAGGGCCACATCGGAGACGTCACGAGCACCGACATCGTCTTCGACGCCGCCACCACCCAGGGCGGCAGCGGTGGACCCGTGTTCAACAAGCTCGGGCGCGTGATCGGGGTCGAGTACGCCACGCTGCCGGCGTTCACCGGCAACTCCTACGGCCTGCCGGTGCGCTACGTCCTCGAGCTCATGGAGGAGCGGCCCCGCTCCTGAGACGTCTTGCGCGACTCCTGCACCTGCAGGGTCGAGATCACCTCGTGGACGTCGTCCTGCTCGAACGCGATCTCGATCGCGCGCGCGATGTCGGCCGGCGAATTGGCGCGGCCGGCGAGCGTCACGCGGCCGTCGGTCGTGTCGACGCTGACGTCGAGCGCCGAGAGCGACGGGTCGAAGGCGAGCTTGGCCTTGATCGCGGCGGTGGTGCGCGCGTCCTTCGTGGCCTCGGCCAGCGTCTCGGCGGTCTTCTGGGCCCGCCGCCTCACGACGCGACCGGTCTGCTTGAGCTCCTCGGAGATCTTCGCCGTGTCGAGGTCGGGGACCTTGCTCTCCACCTTGCTCGCGGCGCCGCGCAGCTCGTTGGCGCTCGCGCGCAGGCGCGTGAAGTCGACGTTCTGCGCGACCCAGACGAGGCCGAGCACCAGGAACAGCAGCAGCACGAGACGCAGCAGACGGCCCATGGGACCTCCCTCTCTACCCTCGTGCTGGAGCAAGAATCGCGCCCGAGCCCGTCGTGGATCGCAGCGAGCGCACCGGCGACGGCATCGGCGCGGTGCATCTACCGATCCGTGCATAGGATGGCGGGCGGCACGTGAAAGCGTGTCTTCTGAAATTTCTTCCGTTTGGCGGCCCGTGCGGGAACGAGTGGCGTGAAGACTCTACAAAGAACGAGCCGGCGACCAGTGCACGGACGGGGTGTCGCGGCGGCGAAAGCGCGACGCTAGCGCTCGGAGCGATCGGGAGTTAGCGCTCGCGTCGCGGCCGGCGCGCCGGGCCGCGGCCCGAGCCTTGCAACTCGAAAGCCGGAGGTTCCCATGTCCCCGGAGGTTTCCATGTTCAGGCACTCGCGCGTGATCGCCACGACGGTCCTCTCACTTGCACTCGCCGCGTCCGCTGGAGCGCAGAACTTCCTCAACAGCTCGCCGCGGACGATTCCGAACTCCAACTTCGAGCTCAGCGGGTCTCCGACGTATCTCGTAGGCCGCGACGGAGCGCCCGATCGCTTCGGCATTGCGGGACGGCTCGGCTACGGGATCACCGACTCGTTCGACATCTCGGGCAAGGCGGGCTTCTTCGACGACTTCTCGCTCGTCGGCGTCGAGGCGGGCTACTGGTTGCTGAAGGGGGACGTCGACATGACGCTGAGCCTCGGCGCCCACAAGGCGCTCATCGAGGCCACGAACGACACGACGGCGGTCGACCTCGGGCTGCAGGCGGGAGGCCGCATCAGCGACCGGCTCACGCTCACGGGCGGCCTGACGGCTTCCTTCGAGTCGATCGACGACAGCGCCGGCGACTCGGACTTCACGCGCTTCTACTTCGGACCGGGCCTGCGCTACCGCGTGTCGGACCGCTGGGACGTCTACACGCAGGTCGGGATCGGCCTCACGGACGAGAGCCCGCACTACTTCAGCTTCGGCGTCGCGGCGTACCTGCCGACATCGGGCGCGTCGTCGCGGCCGGGCTCCCGCTAGCTTCTAGCGGCCGCCGCCCTGCGAGCAGAACGGCTCGACCGAGCGCAGGTAGTCGAGCGCCGGCTCGCCGATCGGCGGACCCGGCGGTGCCGCGGGCGTCGCGAGAGACGCCTGCGGCGCCGCCGGGCGCTCGAGGAAGCGCCGGATGTCCTGCGCCAGCAGTGCCTCGTGGGCGGCCGCGAGCCGCGACGACCCTGCCGCGCCGGAGCTCGCGAGCGACTGGAGAGCGTTGCTCGCAAGCGCGCGCACCTGCGGCATGCGCGCGTTCGCCGCCAGGCCCATCAGGCGCTCTGCGACGACGCGCTCGACGGCCCGCGCGAGCTCGGCCTCGTAGTCCGAGCGCGCGGCGGGCTGCGAGGTGGCGGCGAGCAACCGCTCGAGCACGTCGTCGAGGCCCGGCAGCGCCGGGTCGAGAGCCTTCTGCTGCACGAGGCGCGCGGCCCGCTCGCTCTCGAGCAGCTGCGACAGCGTGAGGTCGGCCGCGACGACGGCGGGGGACACCGCGTCGAAGGTGGCGCCCGTGTAGCGCGGGAACAGCTCGCGGTGCGGGCCGTAGCCCGAAGGGCGCGGTGGGATCGCCTTCAGCACAGCGTCCGGGAGCTTGAGCTCCGAGGGGTCGAGGGTCCTGATCAGCGCTTCGAGCGCGGCCTTCTGCTCGGCGGCCGAAGCGCGGCGCGTGGGCTCGCGCCCGTCGCCGCGCAGCGCGTAGACGTAGTGCTGCCCGCCCAGCACCGACGCCGCCGCCTCGACCTGGTAGCGATGGTGGAGGTAGAGCGGCACCAGCGTTTCCTCGATCGTCGCGAGCGGCCGGCCGCGACGGACGGCGCTCTCGCCGAAGCGCGCGAGCGCCGCGCGACGCACCTCCAGCATGCGCACGAGCTCGGCGGCGGCGTCCGTGCCGTTCGACCACCAGTCGGCGCGCGGGTGCGCCTCGATGTCCTGGTTGCTGAGGAAGCGCACGTCGCGCTTCCAGGCCTCGTCGAGGATCGCCGCGAGCCCGCGGCCCTCGGCGCCCGGCGCGAACTGCTGGTAGCCCCACGCGATCGCGGCCCTGTCCCACTCGCCGAGCGAGCGCGTGTAGACGCTCGAGGCGTCGAGGGTGCCGTCCGGCTTGAGCGTCACGAGCGGGTGCGGGTAGTCCATCACCGAGATGCGCCCGAGCTCGCTGTCGTAGTAGTTGTGCGAGAGCCCGAGCGTGTGGCCGACCTCGTGGGCCGAGAGCTGCATCAGCCGGGCGAGCGCCCACTCCTGCAGCAGCGGCGGGTTCTCGTCGCCCTTCGCGTAGGGCGAGAGCAGGCCCTCCGCGATCAGGTAGTCCTGGCGCACGCGCAGCGAGCCGAGCGTCACGACGCCCTTGACGATCTCGCCGGTGCGCGGGTCGATCACCGCGCCGCCCGTGCTCCAGCCGCGCGTCGAGCGGTGGACCCAGTTGATCACGTGGTAGCGCGCGTCGAGCGGGTGCACGTCGGCGGGCCGCAGCTCGACCCTGAACGCGTCCTTGAAGCCCGCCGCCTCGAAGGCCTGCGCCCACCAGCGGGCGCCCTCGAGCAGGGCGGAGCGGGCGGGCTCCGGCGTGCCGGGGTCGAGGTAGTAGACGATCGGCTTCTTCACGCTGGAAAGCTTCGCGCCCGGGTCCGTCTTCTCCAGCCGGTGACGCGCGATGAAGCGCCGCTCGAGCGGCTCGTCGAGACGTGCCGAGCGCTCCTGGTAGGCGATGCCGAAGTAGCCCGCGCGCGGGTCGTAGGCGCGCGGCTCGTATCCCGCGTCCGGCAGCTCGATGAACGAGTGGTGCACGCGCAGGCTGGCCGCCTCGGCGCTGGCCGAGACGTCGCCCACGCCCTCGAAGAACCGGCCGCCCGCGAAATCGGCGCCGGCGCCGGGTGCGGCTCCGCCTTGCGGCGGCCCCGACGGTTGCTGCAGCACGTACGTGAGCTCGGCCTCGAGCTCGGTGTTCTTCGGGAAGTTGAAGGTGCCGGCGCGGTAGAGGCTGCTGCGCTTCTCGTCGAGCTTGTAGCTGCCGGGGCGCAGCCGCGGGGCGAGGTTCAGGTTGTCGCGCACGAGCCACTCCGTCGCGTCGACCAGCACGCGGCCGCTGCTCTCGGCCGCGACGCTCCATCCCCACAGCACCGAGCGCGCGAACGCGTCGCGCACGGCGCGCACCTCCTCGGGACTCTGCGAGCTGGCGCGGAAGTCGTAGTTGGGCTGCACCAGCAGCACCTTCGGCCCGACTCGCTCGAAGGCCACGATCCGCGAGCCCGCGAGCGCGCCGCGGTCCATCCCGATGTCGTTCGATCCCAGCCCCGAGGCGAAGCCGTTCGCGTGCAGCATCTCGACGCCGAAGCGCGCGATCTCCAGGTAGAGCCGGCCCTCCGCCTCGTCCCAGTAGACCGGCAGGAAGCCGTCGAGCTTCTGCATTCCGGCGGTCTTCGTCTCGATCGTCGCCGCCGCGCGCTTCGGCGCCGCCGCGGCTTCCTGGGCGTGAGCGGAGGCGCCCGCCCACGCCGCGAGTGCGACGGACAGGACGAGCTCGGTTCGCAGTGACGTCATGCAGACCTCCGGGAGAGCGGGGAGTCTACTACGCCGCTTCGCCGCGCCGCCGCGGCGTGCAGGCTCGCGGACCCGGGCGCTGCCGGGGTCCGGTCAGCGCGCGTTCGCGAGCAGGTAGTCGGCGGCCAGCTGCGCGAGGGCGCGGGAGCCCGTGGGCAGGGCGCTCTCGTCGACGTAGAAGCGGGGCGAGTGGTTGCTGTCCGCGGTCGTCAGCTGCTCGGGCGGCGTGATGCCCACGAACACGAAGAGGCCGGGCACGCGGTTGGCGAAGAACGAGAAGTCCTCGGCGCCCGTGATCTTCGCGAGCTCGCGGACGCGCCCGGGGGCTACCCGCTCGAGCGTCGGGAGCATCCGCCGCGTGAGCGCCGCGTCGTTGGCGGTGACGGGGTAGCCCTTCTCGATCTCGACCTGTACCGTCGCCCCGTGCGCGGCCGCCACGCCCTCCGCGATCCGCCGCAGCCGAGCGTGGATGTCGTCGCGCATGCCGGCGTCGAAGCTGCGGATCGTGCCGACGAGGCGCGCCCGGTCCGGGATGATGTTGTTGCGCACGCCCGCCTCGAACTGTCCGACGCTCAAGACCGCGGGCTCGTGGGTGATGTCGATTCCGCGCGAGACGACGGTCTGGAGCGCGCCCACGATCTCGCTGCCCACGACGATCGGGTCGATCCCGGACCAGGGCTTCGAGCCGTGCGTCTGCCGGCCCTGGACGACGATCTCGAAGCTGTCGGCCGCGGCCAGGAACGGCCCGAGGCGATAGCCGAGGACGCCGCTCTCGATCTGTGCGAAGACGTGCAGGCCGAAGACGACGTCGACCTTCGGGTCGTCGAAAACGCCTTCCTCGAGCATCAGCTCGGCGCCGGCCGGCCGCTCGGCGCGCGGCACGTTCTCCTCGGCGGGCTGGAAGACCAGGACGACCTTGCCAGGCAGCTCCTTCCTCACCATCACGAGCGCCCGCGCCGCGTCGAGCAGCATCGCGACGTGGGTGTCGTGGCCACACGCGTGCATCACACCGACCGTCTTGCCCTCCCAGGTCGCGGTCGCCTTGCTGGCGAACGGCAGGTCGACCTCCTCCGTTATCGGGAGCGCGTCCATGTCGGCGCGCAGCGCGACCACCGGGCCCGGCCGTCCGCCCTCGATCACGGCGACGACACCGGTCTTCGCGATGCCGGTGCGCGGCTCGAGCCCGAACGAGCGCAGCTTCTCGACCACGAACTTCGCGGTCTCGACCTCGCGGTTGCCGAGCTCGGGGTTCTGGTGCAGGTGGCGCCGCCACTCGACGAGCTGCTTCTGGTTGCCCGCGAGCGCCGCGTCGATGCGCGCGGCGAGCGGCGAGGGCTCGGCGGCGGAAGCGGGGGGGGCGGCGAGCCACCCGACGAAGGCAAACGCCGCGAGTGCGGCGGCGACTCGGCGCTCTACGCGCGTCTGACCGATCATGCTGGGTCTCCTCCGGAGGATCTCAGGCCGGCGGATTCTAGTACCGCTTCGGCGTGCTCTGCTATCCTGCCTCGTCACATGGAGCGAACGGGAAAGCTCGCGATCGCGGCGCTCGGGCTCGGGATCGTCGGGTTGTTCACGGCCGGCGG
>DATBSL010000403.1:0-6218 GCA_036559805.1 Vicinamibacteria bacterium | reverse complement strand
GGAATGGCGGAGAGGGTGGGATTCGGACTCCGAGCGTCAGCGAGGAGAAACGGAGGGAGTTCGACTCGACGAACTCCCTCCGTAACCCACGGTACGAAGAGACGTCGCGGGGTTCGTCAGAAGGAGATGGCGGAGAGGGTGGGATTCGAACCCACGGTACCCGTAAAGGCACAGCGGTTTTCGAGACCGCCCGATTCAACCACTCTCGCACCTCTCCGTGATCTGGGGGGTGCTTCGTTGGATGCGCTCGCCGATGCCCGCCCACGGCGCCGACCTTTGACGCTTGGCCGGTGGCTGAAACAGGGGTCGATTCTACCTCGGCTCTACGACCTCCGCGAGCGGAAGAACTCCTGCACCAGCTCGCGGGACTCGTCGGCCAGCACGCCCTCGACCACGGAGAAGCGGTGGTTGAGCGGCAGCGTATCCGGGTCGAGGATCGAGCGGATAGCACCGCCCTTGGGGTCGGCCGCGCCGAATACCACCCTGCCGATGCGAGCGTGGACGATGGCCCCGACACACATCAGGCACGGCTCGATCGTGACGTAGAGCGTCGCCTCGGGCAGCCTGTAGTTCGCGGTGGCGCGGCCCGCTTCACGCAGCGCCACGATCTCGGCGTGAGCGCTCGCGTCGCTGCGGCCGATCGACTGGTTGAAGCCGCGGCCGATCACGCCGCCCTCGCGCACGACCACGGCGCCGATCGGGACCTCGCCGCCCGCCCGCGCGCGCGCCGCCTCGGCGAGCGCCAGGCGCATGAAGGGCTCGTGCCCGTCGCTCATGGCTCATGCCACTCGAGCGTGAGGTCGCGTCGCATGCGGCCGAGGCTCGCGTCGAGCCGGCGCGTGGCGCCCGCCCGGAAGCTGCCGATGATGCGCTCCATCTTCTTGCTCTCGTCCCAGCTGACCTCGATCCGCACCTCGTGCAGGCCGGGAGCGACCTCGAGCTCCTCGCGGAGCGAGCCCTCGTGGACCTTGAACACGAGCGCCGTCTTCTTCTGCTGACCGGTAAGCCGCTCGTCGAGCGTCAGCTCGTCGTCCACGAAGACGCGGAGCCGGCCGCGGCGGAGCGGATGGTCGAAGTCGATGCGCAGCCGGGCGGGCTCCGCCGTCACGGGAGCGGCCGCGGGCGCGGCCGCAGGCGCTGTCGGCGCGGGGGTGGCGGGCATGGGCGGCGAGGCCCCCGGCGCCGGGGGTGGCTGCCGCGGCGCCCAGAGGAACAGGGCGACCACGCCGAGGATTGCGGCCACAGCCGCCACGACCGGGGCTCGGGACGCGCGCCGACGCGGCGGAGGCAACGAGGTGCGCGTGTCGCCTCCCGGTTGCGGCCCGCCGACGTGCGGCGCAGGTGGTGCGTCCGGTGCAACCGGTGCGGCCGCTGTGCCTCGTGCGAAGCCGTCCGGGACTCCCGACGCGTGGGGCGACGCCGGGTCGTCGACGGCCACGAGGTCGTCGCCCGCCGCGTGGCGCGGCGGCGCGCCGGCGACCAGGTCCTCGGCGTCCTCGGCGAAGGCTTCGGCGCTGGGATAGCGGTGGTCCGGGTCCTTGGCCAGCGCACGCGCGAGGATGCGCTCCACGTCCGTCGGCAGCTCGGGAACGAGCCGAGACGGGGCCACGGGCTCCTCGTACACGACGCGGTGGACGATGCCGGGAATCGTCGGCGCTTCGAACGGCGGCCGCCCGGTGAGCAGGGTGTAGGCGACCGAGGCCAGCGAGAACACGTCGGCGCGGCCGTCGACCTCCTCGACGCGCGCCTGCTCGGGCGCCGTGTAGAGCGGCGTGCCGATGAACTGGCCGGTCGACGTGAGCCGCCCGCGGAGGCTCTCGAAGCGGGCGATGCCGAAGTCGGTGACCTTCGCCTCGCCGGTCGCCAGAACGATCACGTTCGCGGGCTTGATGTCGCGGTGCACGACTCCCTGGACGTGCGCGTGGTGCAGGGCGCGCGCGACCTGCGCGACGATCCGCATCACGCGCTCCCAGTGGACCGGGCCCGCTCGCGCGAGCTCGGCGAGCGTCTCGCCGCGGAGCAGCTCGAGCGCGATGAACAGCGTGCCCGTTCCCGTGTCGCGGCCGACCTCGTGCACGACGACGATCCCGGGGTGCTGCAGCGCCGCGGCGATCTTCGCCTCGTCGAGGAAGCGCTCCTCGAAGCCCTGCAGCTCGTCCCCCTCGGCGGCGGCCTGGATGACCTTGAGGGCTACCGTGCGGCCGAGGACGGGATCGCGTGCCTCGTAGACGACGCCCATCGCCCCGCGGCCGATCTCGCGCAGGATCTCGAACTTGCCGATCGTTTCTGGCGGCGCCAAAACGCTCCCTCGCGCTCGATTCTCACACGAAGCGGGAGCGGGACCGGGCGGCCGCCCTACCAGGGATGCGGCGTGTGCGGCCGGCCCAGGCGGCGCTTCTGCTGGGCGTCGATCGACTGCAGCGCGCGGCGTACGGCCGCCTGCGTCTCGGGGCGGGCGCCCAGCTCGAGCGCCGTCAGCAGGTACTGGTACGCGGCCGTGGGCTCGCCCATGTCTTCCAGCAGCATCGTCCCGATCGCGGCGTAGACCTCGGCGAGCCCGCTCCCGTGCGGAACGTCGCGCACGACCCGGCGCAGCAGCGTGAGCGCCGCGTCGGAATGGCCCCCCCGGCGCAGCCAGGCCGCGAGCTCCACGGCCTGGTCGGGCGAGACGGCGCCGCGCGTGTCGGAGGACGGCAGGGCGAAGTACGCCTCGGCCGCGTCGCCGAGCCGCCCGTCGGCGAGTGCTTTGCCCACGACGTCGGCGCCGCGCGCCGCACCGGCGCGCGCCGTGAACGGAGCCGGCTGCTCGACCGCGCCGCGGCGGTCCATGAACCAGGCCATCAGGCCGCCGACGACGAAGCCTCCGAGGTGCGCCCCGTGCGCGACGCCTTGGCCTCCCGCGACGAAGAACGGCACGAGGTTGTCCCACACCAGGTACATCCCCAGCACCCAGCGTGCGGGGATCTCGAACACCTGCATCAGGAAGGGCGGCAGGAACGCGAGCATGCGCACGACGTTTCTCGGGAAGAACACGAAGTAGAAGCCGAGGACGCCGGAGATCGCGCCCGAGGCGCCGACGAGCGGCATCTCGGAGGACTGGAACACGAGCGCGTGCGTGAGCGTGCCGGCGATGCCCGTGGCCAGGTACCAGAAGAGATACGGCAAGGCGCCGAGCCGGCGCTCGACGTTGTCGCCGTAGATCCAGAGGAACAGCATGTTCCCGAACAGGTGCATGAAGCTGCCGTGGAGGAACATGCAGCTCAGCAGGTCGCCGAGCTGGGGGGAAGCCGGGCGGTAGCCGTGCTCGAAGGTGAACAGGTCGTAGGCGCTCGTCTGCGCGGCCAGCTCGCGCGGGTCGACCGTGCCCTCGAGCTCGCCAGCCATCACCTCGATGTACTCGCGGAACTCGGGCGAGCCCAGGTCGGCCCGCTGCGAGCCGAGCGGAACGTTCAGGAGCACGAACGCCGCCACGTTCAGGGCGATGAGAAGGTAGGTGACGAAGGGGACGCCCTTGGGGTTCGGCGCGTCGCCGATCGGAAGGAACACGTCGCTAGCTCCTGCGGCGCCGCGCGCCGGCGCGGGCCCTGGGCCTGCGGCGCGCGCGGACGTGCGCGGGAAACAGCCGGAAGCCGCCCACGAAGGCGTTGCGGTTGCTGCCGAGCCGGCAGCCGCGCGGCAGCCGCCCCAAGAGCTTGGCGTTCCCGCCGCCGATCACCACCTCGTCCACCTGGAACGCCTCGCGCAGCCGCGGCACGATCTCGAACACCATTCCGCGCCACAGCTTCTTCCCGACGTCGTCGAGGCCCCGCTTGCCGAGGAAGTCCTCGTAGCTGAAACCGTCGCGGTACGGCAGGTGCGCGAGCTCGAGCGGCTGCGGCAGCCCCGCGAGCACGAGCGCCGCGCCGAGCCCGGTGCCGAGCCCGATGAACAGCAGCCGGCCGCTGCGATAGCTGCCGAGGGCCTGCATCAGCGCGTCGTTGATGATCCGCACCGGCCTCGCGAACCCGCGGCGGAAGTCGTAGCGGGTCCAGCCGCGCCCGAGGTTCGCGGGCTCCGCGACGATCCGTCCGTGCCGGACCTGCCCCGGGAAGCCGATCGCGACGGCGTCGTAGCGCCAGTCCGCCGCCGCCTCGCGGACCGCGGCGACCATGCGGCCCGGCGTGAGACGGCGGCCCGACGCCAGCTTGCGGACCTGGCGCCGCCCGCTCACGAGCAGCTTCACGTTGTTGCCGCCGATGTCGACGACCAGGACTTTCACCGCCACCCCGTGAGAACGCAAGTGACCCTAGCCCGAGCCTGCCGCGGGTTCAAGCCCCGCGCCTTCGGGTCAGACGGTGTGCGTGGCAGCGAGCCCCACCGGGCAGGCGACGCCCGTGCCGCCGATACCGCAGTAGCCGCCCGGGTTCTTCGCGAGGTACTGCTGGTGATAGTCCTCGGCGTAGTAGAACTCGGGCGCCTCCGCGAGCTCGGTCGTGATCGTCGCGTGCCCGCTGGCGCTGAGCGCCTGCTGGTAGGCGTCCCGCGATGCGGCGGCCGCGCGCGCCTGCTCGTCGCCGTACGTGTAGATCGCCGAGCGGTACTGCGTGCCGACGTCGTTGCCCTGGCGCATGCCCTGGGTCGGATCGTGCGCCTCCCAGAAGCTGCGCAAGAGCTCGCCGTAGCCGAGCGTGCGCGGGTCGAAAACCACGCGCACGACCTCGGTGTGGCCCGTGCGTCCCGAGCAGACCTCCTCGTAGGTCGGGTTGGGGGTGAGGCCGCCCGCGTATCCCACCGAGGTCGAGACGACGCCCGGCGTCTGCCAGAACTTGCGCTCCGCGCCCCAGAAGCAGCCGAGACCGAAGAGCGCGAGCTCGGTCCCCGCGGGGAACGGGGCCTCGAGCGGCGCGCCGTTCACGTAGTGCGCCTTCGCCACGCGCATGCGCTCGTCCCGGCCGGGCAGCGCTCGATCCGGAGCCGGGAGCGTCAACTTCTGTGAGGGCAGCCGCATCCGTCACCTCCGTGCGTTCTCAACAAGGATCGCACAACCAGAGCGGACGATTCCCGCGCCGTCAGCTCTCGGCGGCTTCCCGGAACTCGATCGGCTTGCTGAAGCCCTTGGTCTTCCACGCGCCGTAGGCGATGCCGCTCGCCAGCCAGGCGAACCCGACGAGGCGCGCCGGCCAGCTCAGGCTCCACCACAGGTAGGCGCAGATCGCGAAGCCGAGGAGCGGCGGGGCGAGGTGGGAAGCGGTCCGGCTGCGGCCGCGCCAATAGTAGTGGACGAACGCGGCCAGGTTCACGCCCATGAAGCCGATCAGCGCGCCGAAGTTGAGCAGCTCGGCCCCGAAGCCGTAGCTGATGGTGAAGGCGCCCACGAGCGCCATCGCCCCGATCAGCATCACGTTGTTGCTCGGCACGTGCGTTCGCGGGTGCAAGGAACCGAAGAAGCCGCGCGGGATCGCGTCGTCGCGGCCCATTCCGTAGAGCAAGCGGCTCGCTCCGAGCTGCGCGCCCATTCCCGAGCCCAGGTTCGCGACGAGCAGCGCGAAGTTGAGCGCCGCGAAGAGCCAGGCGCCGCCGGCGCGGCCCGCCACGTGCACGAAGGCCGTGTCGACGTCGGGATAGCTCGACCAGTCCGGCCAGACGAGCTGGGCCAGGTACACCTGCAGCCCGCCGAAGACGCCGGTGAACAGGCACACGATCACGGTCGCGAGCAGCACGTTGCGGCGCGGGTTCTTCACCTCCTCCGACAGCGTCGAGATGGCGTCGAAGCCGATGTAGGTGAGCACGGCGAGGGCGCTCGCGCTCGACAGCTTGCTCCAGGAGAACGTGGCCGGATCGTAGAACGGCCGCGTGAGTGCTTCGGCGTCGAGCGGCTGGCCCGCGAGGTAGCGCAGGGCCGCCGCCAGGAACAGGACGAGCGCCAGCACCAGCCCGGCGGCGATCACCGCGTTGGTGCGCGCGCTCGCCTTCACGCCGCGCAGGTTGAGGCCCGTGAACAGGACCGCGAAGAAGACCGCCCACGCCGCGTACGGCACCTGCGGCAGGTAGTTGCCCGCGAGCTTGCTGCAGATGATCACGCAGATGAGCGGGTTCATCACGTAGTCGAAGAGCATGCTCCAGCCGGTGACGTAGCCGAGCGCCGGGTGCAGCTCGCGCCCGACGTACACGTATGCGGAGCCTGCGCTCGGGTAGGCCGCGGCCATGCGCCCGTAGGAGATGGCCGTGAACAGCATCGC
>DATBSL010000402.1:0-13321 GCA_036559805.1 Vicinamibacteria bacterium | reverse complement strand
GTCGACGGCGGCGGCGTGCGCGACGACGAGCCCAGCCGCTGGCTCCGCGTGGTGGGCGTTGCGCCCGACCTGCAGTACGAGGAGTTCGGCGAGGAAACCGCCGCCTCGCGCCTCAACGTGTTCCGGCCCTACGCGGCCGCTCCGGGCCGCTCGCTCGCGCTGCTCCTGCGTGCGAAGACACAGGCGCCGCGCGCGCAGGCCGAGGCGGTGCGGCGCGTGTTCCGCGAGGCGGACCCCGGGCTGTCGATCTGGGACGTGCGCACGATGGACGAGGTGCGCGCCTTCACCACCTGGGAGCAGCGCTTCTTTGGCCACTTGATGGGCGCCTTCGCGGCCCAGGCGCTGCTCTTGTCCTGCATCGGCGTCTACGGCGTCCTGGCCTACGCAGTCAGCCAGAGAGTCCACGAGATCGGCGTGCGGCTGGCGCTCGGGGCGCGGCCGCTCGACGTGGTGCGGCTGGTGGTGGGCCGCGGCCTGCTGCTGGGTGTCGCCGGAGCGGGGCTCGGGCTCGTGCTCTCGCTCGCCGTCGGCCGCGCGCTGCAGGGTGTGCTCTACGACGTCGCCCCGTCCGAGCCGCTGGCGCTGCTGGCTACCGCGGCGGTGCTGCTGGCCGTGGTGCTCGCCGCGAGCCTGCTGCCCGCACGGCGGGCCGCCGCCATCGATCCGATCGCGGCCCTGCGCACCGCGTAGCGGGCGGCGAGCGAAGCCGAATTACGGAGCGCCCTCGTCGGAGTCGAGGCCGCTCCGTCTCGCCTCGCTGACGCTCGGGGTCCACTTCGGCGCAGCGCGCGGGGGGGTGCGGGGGGTGCGGCGCAGCACCCCCCGCAATGCTAGCCGCCCCCGCCCTCGTCGGCTTCCGGCCCCTCGCTCGCCTCGATGAGCAGCGTGCGCTCGGAGCCGGCCGGCAGCGAGACCGTCCGGCTGTGGCCGCAGGAGGGACAGGCGGCCTTGGCGATCGTCATCGGCAGGAGCGAGCGCTCGCCGACCCGGTCGTCGAAGTAGGTCGCGTCGAAGGCGGCGCTGCACTTCGGGCAGCGGTGCGGGTCCTTCTTGCGAACGCGCGGCTCCTGCATCAGGCCTCCGAGCGTCGTGCTGACAGGCGTCTCCGACTCGTGCGTCTCCTCGTCTCAGGCGAGCGGCTTGCGCGCGAAGTGGTAGAGCGAGTAGGCGAGAAGGGCGAAGCCGATCATGCCCACGAGGTCGCTGCCCGCGAGGCCCAGCATCGGCCCGAACTTGATCGCGTCCTTCGAGAGCACACCCTGCGTCTCGAGCAGCTTGATGCCGATCGCCAGCAGGCCCACGATGCCGCCGGCGGCGATCAGCCCGCTCGCGTAGAGCGCTCCCGGGCTCGCCTCGCCCTCCTCGGTCTGCTTCATGCCGCGCTCCGCCAGGCTCTTCACCATGCCGCCGCAGAAGATCGCCGCGGTCGTCCCGATCGAGAGGTAGGAGCCGACCGCGAAGCTCAGCGAGCGGATCCCGAGCAGCTCCACCGCGAGCACCAGGAACACGCCGAGCAGCACCAGCCCCCAGGGCAGCTTCTGGGTCAGGATGCCCTTGATCACGACCGACATCAGCCGAGCCTGGGGCGCCGGAGCGTCCTGGCTGCCGATGCCCTGGGTCCACTGCACCTGCACCTTGCCGGTCGCCGGGTCGGCGAGGTACTTGCCCTCGGGAATCGTGCGCGAGCCGATCGAGTTGAGCAGCGTCCAGCTCTTGCCGTCGTAGTCCTTGGTGCCTTCGACCACGACGCCTTCCGGCAGCGCCGCGGCGTCGAGCTCGAGCTGCACCGGCTCGAACTTCTCGAGGCCCTTGTTCATGCCGATCAGCGTCAGGCCGATGACGAACGACGAGGCGAAGACGCCGGCGAAGAGACCGAGCTGCTGGTAGCGGGGCGTCGCGCCCACCAGGAAGCCGGTCTTCAGGTCCTGCGAGGTCGCGCCAGCGTTGGCCGCCGCGATGCAGACGATGCCGCCGACGCCGAGCGCCAGAGCCTCGTAGGCGGGGGCCGTCCAGCCGAAGGCGAAGAAGAGCGCGCAGGTGGCCATGAGCGTCGCGATCGTCATGCCCGAGATCGGGTTGGCCGACGTGCCGATCAGACCGCAGATGCGCGAGGACACGGTCACGAACAGGAAGCCGAAGATCACGACGAGCAGCGCGGCCGCGGCGTTGTAGAGCGGCCCGAGCCGCGCGCCGGGCACCGGGTAGAACGTGAGCAGGCCGAAGAGCACGAGCACGATCGCCGCGGAGCCCGCGAGCACGACCACCATCGAGAGGTCGCGCGCGGTGCGGCCCGCGGCGGCCACGGGCCCGCCGTCCTTCTTGCCGATCTCGGCCGCTCCCGCCCGCAGCGCGGCGACGATCGTGGGCAGCGTGCGGATCAGGGTGATGAGCCCTGCGGCGGCCACCGCCCCGGCCCCGATGTAGCGGATGTAGTAGTTCCAGAGGTTGTCCGAGGTCATCTGGGCGATCGGGATCGGGCTCGGGTAGATCGCCGTCGGCACCAGGCTGCCGAAGAACTTGATCGCCGGCATCAGCACCAGCCAGGAGAAGACGCCGCCGGCGAAGATCGTCCCCGCCACGCGCGGGCCGATGATGAACCCGACCCCGAGGTACTCCGAGGTGATCGCGGCGCGCAGCGACGCTCCCGGCAGCCAGGACGGGTTGTAGGTGGGCGTCTCCTTGATCGCGGCGACCGCGTTGCTGTTCTGGAGGAGCGTGTAGACGCCGCCGAGGCCCAGGCCCCAGAAGACACGACCGGCGAAGGAGCCGCCCTTCTCTCCCGCCACCAGCACGTCGGCGCAGGCCGCGCCCTCGGGGTAGAGCAGGTTGCCGTGCTCCTTCACGATCAGCTGCCGGCGCAGCGGGATCATGAACAGCACGCCGAGGGCACCCCCGATCATCGCGAGCAGGAAGATGCGCGTGTACTCGAGCGGGAAGCCGAGGAACACGAGCGCCGGCAGCGTGAAGATGACGCCCGCGGCGACCGACTCGCCGGCCGAGCCCGTGGTCTGCACGATGTTGTTCTCGAGGATCGTGGCCTTGCCGAGCGCGCGCAGCAGGCTGATCGAGAGCACCGCGATCGGGATCGAGGCGGAGACGGTGAGGCCGGCGCGCAGCCCCACGTAGACGGTGACCGCCCCGAACACGAGGCCGAAGATCATGCCGAGCACGACCGCCCGCAGCGTGAACTCGGGGATCACCGTCGTGTCGGGAACGTATGGCTTGAAGCTCTCGAGGGACGTCTTGTCGTGGGCCATGTGGGTTGCTCCGCTCGGGGTCTTTCGCGTGGACCGTACCTTATCTCATGAACGGTCCTGTTCGATGGCATCGAGACCGAGCATCACGCGGGCTGCTCGACGGGCGCCCCGCTGTGCTCGATGGAACGGGGACGGCGCCTAGCTCCGCTTCCGTCTCAGGCCGGCGACGACGAGCAGCTCGAGCAGCAGGACCGTCCCAGCCGCCTTGGCCATCGGCACCGCGGCCGACGGCTTCTCGCGCGGCGGCAGGTAGACGTAGAACCACTGCGTGAGGCCGCGGCGGTTGCCGCGCTCGCGGGACGTCCCGTCCCAGACCGAGAACGCGACGGGCAGGTACTGGCCCTCGGCGAACGAGGCGCCGCTCGTCGAGCGCAGCGCGCGCACGAACACGGCGGACCACGCGCCCCCGGCGTAGCTGCCCTGGCCCGTGACCTCGGCGCCTTCGATCGGCGTGAGCCCAGCCGAGCCGCGTCCGTTGAACTGCCGCACGCGCTGGCCGGCGAGGTCGAGGAACCACAGGTCCACGGGCTTCTGCGCGTCGCCGAACAGGAAGTACGGCTTGGTGACGCCCTCGGGCGGCGTCGCCGGCCACTGGATCGCCACAGCGTCCGAGAACTCGGCCGCGGGCCCTGAGGCCGCCGCGTCGGCAGGGGCGGCCTCGCCCCAGAAGTCGCCGCCTGCCGCTGCCCCGGGGGCCGCAGCCTGTGCCTGCGGCTCGCCCCAGATGTCGGTTTCCGCGCCGGCTTGCGCCGGCTTCAAGGCGAGCTCCTCTTCGGCGGGCGGCACCTCGAGCGTCGGCGCGTTCGTGGCCTGCGTGTCGGCGCGGTTGTCGTGCCAGCGCACCTCGAACGCGATCCGCTGCGCGTCGTAGACCGCGCGCACCTCGACGGCGTTGGCCGACGGCGCGAACGCCCGGCCCGGCTCCATGATCTGGCCGACCACCGGGAAGCGCGCGGACGGGGCGCCTTCGAAGAGGGCTTCGCCTTTCGCCGCGTCGACCTCGTCCTCGAGCGGGTGCGCCACGAGGAGCGTCGCGTAGTGGGGAAGGTCGGCGTCGCCCAGCGAGTAGACGTAGTCGGTGAGCGCCCAGCGGTCGGGCTCGCTCACCGAGTCGAAGAAGGACGGCATCGGCGTGCCGTTCACGCCGGTCGAGAAGGTGCGGAAGACGTCCTCGCGCGTCGGTCCGCCGCGGAAGGTCCAGCGCCGCGTCAGGTCGGCGGCCTTGATCGGCGTGCCGGCGTCGTCGACGAGCGTCGGCGCCGACGGTCCCTCGCCGCGCCCTGCCTCGCCGTGGCAGCGCACGCAGCCGAGCGAGACGTAGAGCTCCTTGCCCTTCTCGACCGTCTCCTTGCTGGAAGCGGGGGCCTTCGGCAGGCTGATCGGCTTGGGTGCCTGTGCCGGGTCGGCGAAGCCGTCGTGGAACGTCTTCAGGTACTGCACCACGGCGTCGACGTCGGCGTCGCTCAGCGAGGGCCACGGCGGCATCGAGGTGTACGGCATCCCGAGCCGCACCACGCGCTTCAGGTCGTCGTCGGTCGGAAGCGCGCCCGAAGGGGTCGTGCGCAGCTTGAACTTGCCCGTCGTGAAGTCGCGCGGCCGCGGCAGCAGGTTCGGCGCGGCCGGCCCCTGGCCGTCGCCCTTCTCGCCGTGGCACTGGGCGCAGTGCTTGTCGTAGACCTTCTTGCCGGCCTCGGCCTGGGCCGCCGCCTCGTGTGGAGCCGCGATCAGGAGCGCCGGGAGCACGGCCGCGACCAGACCGCGCATCAGTGCGCCTCTCCCGCGGCCCGCGGCCTGAAGCCGTTGTGCTCGTAGAGGAAGAGGATCACTTCCCAGATCTCTTCCTCGGTCAGGAACTTCTCCCACGCCGGCATCGCCGAGTCCCACGGGCCGCCCTCGGCCGGGAGCCCCGGCCCGCCCTTGGCGATGCGCCAGAACAGGAACGACTCCTGGAGCTGCGGGATGTTGCCGGGGTCGGTGAAGTTGGTCGGGATCGGGTTCAGGCCGTGCGCGTACATGCCGTCGCCGGCCATCGCGTCGCCGTGGCAGAAGTGGCAGTTCTTGTAGTAGGTCTTGCGGCCGTTCTCGACGTGGGTCCGGTAGCGCTCGGGCTCCTCGGTCTCCAGCTCCCGCAGCGGGTTCACGCCCCTCTGGATGTCGATCGTCTTGTCGCCCAACGGGACGGTGTCCGGCGGCGCCGGGTGGACGGTACGGCCGAAGGCGGGCGCCGCGAGCGGCTCGCGCGAGCCGAGGAAGGCGCTTCCGGCCGCGAGCGCGGGCAAGAGCACCAGGATCGCGCCCAGCAAAGGGCGCTGGCGCGGCTCGTTGACCAGCGTCACGAGCGGGCCCAGGAACTCCTGGCGCCGTGTCGCGCCCGAGCTCACGTAGGCCGCGAGCGCGAGCGTCGTGATGCCCATGTAGATCTGGACCACGGAGAACGGGATCGGCGTCGCGAAGCCGTAGCGCACGAACGCGTAGATCCCGAGCCAGCAGGCGAGCGTCCACGTGAACGTGCGCGCGCCCCGCACGCGCAGCACGACGAAGAGCGCGACCACGCCCAGGACGACCGGCCAGTTGAGGAACGCGAGCGACTGGATCGCCCCCATCGCCTACTGCGCCCCCGCCGCGGCTGCTATCGGCCACACCTTGGAGTCCAGCGTGACCGACGCCTTGCCTCCCAGGCTCTGCAGGTAGGCGATCACCGCCAGGATCTCCTGGTCGGAGAGGCCGATCGGCGGTTTGTTGATCACCGGCATGCCGGGGTTGAAGCCGGGCACGATGAAGAGGTTGGGGTCGTAGATCGACTCGGCCAGGTAGTCGACGTCGCTCAGGCCGGGCTTGCGCGAGGCGGCGCGGCTGCCGATCCCGCCGAGGTCGGGAAAGCGCAGCGCTCCCGACTTGCCGAGCGTGTGGCAGGTGGTGCAGAGCCCCTTGCCCTCGAAGATCTCCTGGCCGGCCTTCACGATCTGGTCGGAGGTCATGTCCTTCTTGAGCTCGGCTTCCTTCGGCGGGTGGACTTCCTTCTGCGGCACGAGCTGGCCCACGAGCGTGTAGAAGGCGGTCGTGGCGACCGTGAGCCCGAGGATCCGCAGCGGGATCGGAACCGTCACGCGTCCTCCCGCTCGTGGCTCGACAGGCTCGCCAGCCAGAACACGAAGCCGATCAGCAGGAAGAAGATGATCACCGTGACCGACACCACCTGCGTCGCGAAGCCGAGCGTGGGCGTGAAGGCGTCGACCGAGGTGTCGCGCACGACGCCGTAGACGTGCCAGTGCTGGCGCAGCCCCGAGCGCACGTAGCCCATGAGGCCCATCAGCCACGTGAAGGTGACCGCCAGGAAGATGAGAACGTACTGCGAGATCGGGTGGATGCGGCCCCAGTGCGTCTCGCCGAGCTCCTTGGCGTTCCTGTACATCAGCACGTCGATCACGGTCACGCTGATCATCGCGAACAGCACCGAGCTCACCTGCGGCACCGAGAGCCCGATCCGGACCGCGGCCTCCACGAAGTAGCCGTAGATGCCGAGGAAGATCACGAAGGCGCCGGTCAGGAGCGAGATCGCGACCTGCAGCGCATTGCCGAGCTTCGCCCACGACACGGTCGGCGTGCGGCCCGAGCGGCGGTAGAGCAGGAAGCTCACGTAGGTGGTGAGGATCAGGATGTTGACCGCGGTGTTCTTCGCCGACATCACGCCGAGGTAGCCGAGCTGCGGGTGCGAGCCGCCGCCCATCGCGCGGGTCTCGGAGACCGTGGCGATGATCGAGCGCGGCGTCGCCCAGACCGCGAAGCACAGCGCGATCAGGATCAGCAGGAACTTGATGTAGCCCTGGAAGCGCTCCGAGGCCTGCACGCGCCCCATCCCGAGCCACAGGTAGTAGTTCGCGCCCAGGAACAGGTTGCCGATCAGCACCGCCTGGATGATGAAGAGCCAGGAGAAGGCGCCGCCCATCATCTGCAGGCCGAGCGTCTGCGAGTAGGCGTAGATCTCGGAGGCGAGCCAGTAGCCGGCGAAGGGCAGCGGCAGGAACGCGCAGATCGCCACGAAGTTGCCGATGTAGCCCATCCAGTCGTAGTGGGCGCGCTCCGCGTCGGTCTTGGCCGCGAGGAACTTGAAGGCGGCGTACGCCGCGGCCACCGACCCGCCGAAGGCGACGTTGGCGATCACGCGGTGGATGTTGATCGGCATCCAGGTGTAGTTGTGCACCGCGGCCCAGGTGTTCACGACCGCTCCCGACTCGGAGATGCCGGCCGGCGTCGTCATGAAGGTGAGCCAGGAGTTGGCGATCAGCATGATCGCGGTGCCGACGACGTTCAGCCCCAGCCCCAGCAGCAGGTGCGTGACGGGCGCGAACTTCCCCCAGCCGTAGTAGTACGTGTAGAGGAAGAACGCCTCGAGGAAGAAGAGCCCGACGTACGGCGCGAAGGTCGGGGAGAAGACGTGCATCAGGTAGCTCATGAACTTCGGGTACAGGAGCACCAGCATGAACAGCAGGAACGCCCCGAAGGTCGCGGTGAGCGAGAACGACACCGACAGCAGCTTGGTGAACTCGTGCGCGAGCTCGTTGTAGCGCTTGTCGCCGTTCAGCCAGCCGATGAACTCGATGATGAGGGCGAAGATCGGCACGGCCAGCACGAAGGCGGCGAACAGCAGGTGGAGCTGGGCCAGCACCCAGACCGCGATCCGGCTGCCCACCACCGGGAAGCGCCGATAGGTGTCCTCGACGTACGGCTTCTCGCGGTCGGCCTTCGTTTTGGCGGCCGCCGCGTCCTGCTCGGCCGTGACGCGCGGCGTCTGCGGCGCCTGGTCCGAGCGCACCGGCGAGCGGTACTCGCGGCTCAGCACGAAGCGCACGAGCCCGACGGTGGCCCCGAGCGCGAGCGCCACGACCACGGCCGAGGCGACGGCGATCTTCAGGTTGAGGCGTCCCTTCACTTCGCCGCCCCTTCCGCCTGGCGCTGCTGCTGCATGTGCCGGACCTGGGCGACGATCGCCCAGCGGTCGGCCGGCGGGATCGGCCAGCGGTAGGCGGGCATCAGGCCCTGGCCGTTCGTGATGACGTTGAAGAGGTGCCCGTCGGTCGCTGTGAGCGCCTTGGGGTCGTAGAGCGACGTGGTCGGCACGCCGCCGCGCTGCGCGAGCAGCCCCTTGCCGTCGCCGTTCGGGTCGTGACAGGGCTGGCAGTAGATGCGGTAGCGGTCCGCGCCGCGCCCGACGAGCTCGGGCGTCGACTCGACCGGCGAGCGCGCGAGCAGGTTGCCCGCCTCGTCCTTGCCCTCGTAGAAGGCGCGGTCCTCGTGGAGTTCGCCGCGGGCGACCGTGCCCGGCACCGGCACGCGCATCGAGGCGCCGTCGTAGAAGAAGTCGCTCTCCGACTGCGCACGCGCCTTGGGCTGGTTGTCCATGCTCGGGTTCGGGTGGATCGGCGGCTTGCTGGAGGTCATGCCACGGCATCCCACCGTCGTCGCGGCCAATACGAGCGCCGCGACGACGTGAAGCCCGTCGCGCGCACGGAGCGCACGGGTTCGTCCGCTACGCATGGCCCTCGCCCTTGGCCACAGGCTCGGCCGCGGCGAGCGCGGGATGGGGATTCCTAAGCCTCGCCTGGTACGTCGTGCGCGGACGCGTGTTGAGCTCCGCGAGTAGCGCGTAGGTCCTGTCGCTGCTGCGCGCCTTCGCCACCTGGCTCTCGAGGTCCATCAGGTCGCCGAAGCGGATCGCCTCGGCAGGGCAGGCCTGCTGGCAGGCCGTCCGGGCGTCTCCGTCCTTGAGCTCGCGACCCGCGAGCCGCGCGTCGATCTTGGCCGAGCTCAGCCGCTGCACGCAGTAGGTGCACTTCTCCATCACGCCACGGGCGCGCACCGTGACGTCGGGGTTGTTGACGAGCTTCAGGACGCGCGGCGTGTCCTTCGTGAAGTTGTAGAAGTTGAAGCGCCGCACCTTGTAGGGACAGTTGTTCGAGCAGTAGCGCGTGCCGATGCAGCGGTTGTAGACCATCGCGTTCAGGCCCTCGGCGTCGTGCACCGTGGCCGCGACCGGGCACACCTGCTCGCAAGGCGCGTTCTCGCACTGCATGCACGGCACCGGCTGGAACGCGGCGCCCGGCTCCTCGACGCTGCCGGTGAAGTAGCGGTCGATCCGCAGCCAGGCCATCTCGCGGCCGCGGCGCACCTGGTCCTTCCCCACTACCGGCACGTTGTTCTCGCTCTGGCACGCCACCGAGCACGCGTTGCAGCCGGTGCAGGCGTTGAGGTCGATGACCATGCCCCACTGCGGCTTCGTCTTGTACTCGTGCTCGGTCCACAGCGAGAAGAGCGGCGTCTCGTCGGACGCGAACTTCGGTTCCTGCTTGTAGTGCTCGAGCGTCGCCTCGCGGATCAGCCGGCGGCCCTCCATGGCACCGTGCTCCTGCGTCTGCGCGAGGTCTGCGCGGCGGCCGGCGGGAGCGAGCGTGACGTCGGTGGCCAGGTCGAGGCCCGCAGCCGTGCGCAGCGCGTACGCGTTGAAGCCGACGCCGTTCCCCACCCGGCCCGCGTGCGTGCGGCCGTAGCCCAGGCTCAGCGCGAGTGTGCCGTCGGCCATGCCTGGCACGCGCAGCACCGGAAGCTCGAGGCTGCGCCCGCCCGACTGGAGCTTCACGACGTCCTCGTCCTTCAGGCCGCGCGCGGCCGCGGTCGCCGGGCTCATCAGCAGCGGGTTGTCCCACGTGACCTTGCTGATCGCGTCGGGCAGCTCCTGGAGCCAGCCGTTGTTGGCGCTCGCGCCGCCCTCGAGCTTGGGGCAGGCCTGGAACACGATCTCGAGCTCGCCCGGCGCCGAAGCCAGCGCCTGCGCGGCGCTCGCGACCTCGGCAAACGCTCCGGGCCGCACGTCGAGCTTCGCTCCGGCGATGGCGGTCTCCGGCAGCAGGCCGTCGTGCAGCACACGGTTCCAGCGCTTGTCGAAGTCGGCGCCCGCCAGGATCCCGCGCCAGGTGGCCTGCACGAGCTCGTAGCCGGGCTTGTCTTCCCCGCTGGCCAGGAGGCCCGTTACCTCGACCAGGCTCTTCGAGCCGTAGAGCGGCAGGATCAGCGGCTGGACGACGCTGAGCGTGCCGCAGGCCGCGCGCGCGTCGCCCCAGGACTCGAGGAAGTGCGCGCTCGGGACGTGCCACGACGCGAGCGCCGCCGTCTCGTCGACGTGCGAGCCGTAGTGGACGATCTCCTCGGCCTTGCCCAGGGCCGCCGCGAAGCCGAGGTCGGCCGGAGCGTCGTAGGCGGGGTTCCCGCCGAGCACGACGAGCGTCTTGAGCTTGCCCGCCGCGAGCTCCGTCACGAGCTCGCCGAGGCCGCCGGCGGACGGCAGCAGTGCGTCGGTCGGCTCGCGATACTCGACGGTCGTCCCCACGTTGCCGAGCGCGGCGTTCAGGGCCGCGACGGCGGCGTGCACCGCCGCGGGCTGGCGCGGGCCGGCCACGACGAGCGAGGCGCCGCGGTGGGCCAGCAGGTCCTGCGCGAGCGCGCCGAGCCAGCCGGCTTCGACGCCCGGCACCTCGGAGGCGGCCGGCGCGTCGATCGCGAGGCCGTCCGCGCGCAGGCGAGCCGCGAGCGCCGCCACGAAGGCGGGAATGCGACGCGCCGGCAGGCGCAGCCGGTGGTCGGCGTTTCCGCCGGTGATCGAGAAGATCGCCTCGACCGCCCAGAGCCGGCTCATGGCGTCTTCCGGTCCCTTGACGCGCCGGCCCGCGGCGAAGCCGCGCGTGTGCCGGATCATCTCCGGGTCGGCGTGCAGCAGGTCGGCGTCGAGCGCGAGGATCGCCCTGGCTTTCGCGACGTGGTGCACCGGCAGCAGCGGCCGGCCCGCGGCCCGCGCGATTCCCGCGAGCGCGTTCGCGTCCGAGACGGGGGCCCAGGTCACGACCCGGGCGCGCGGGTAGCTCTTGCGGAAATCGGCCACGAGCCGCGCGAGCGTCGGCGAAGACTGCGGTAGCGCCAGCACCGCCAGGCTCTCGCCACCGTCCGCGGCGTGCGCCTTGGCCCGCTCCGTCCAGGCCGCCACGAAATCGGCGTAGCTCGAGGGCTGGCCGCGCCGCAGCACGGCCTGCGAGCGGTCGGGGTCGTAGAGGTCGAGGACCGAGGCCTGGACGCGCGCGCTCGACGAGCCGAGGCTCGCCGGGTGCAGCTCGTTGCCCTCGATCTTGGTCGGCCGGCCCTCGTGGCTCTCGACCACGAGGCCGTACGCGCTCGTGCCGTTGGGCAGCGTCGTCGCGTAGCGCCGGGGCACGCCCGGCACGATCTGCTCGGGCGCCTCGACGTACGGGACGATGTGCTCCTCGGGCCGGCGGCAGGCGAGGCCGGCGAGCGAAGCTGTGGCGCCCAGCAGGCCGAGCAGCGTGCGCCGGCTCACCGCGTCGGGCGGCTCGGAGGCGCCCTCGGTGAACTCGCGCTCGCGGAACGCGCGCGACTCGGGGCTGTCCTCCAGCTCGCCCAGACTCCGCCAGTATTCGGCGCTCATCTATGACACCCCGAGCAGTCGACGGGAGGCTTGACCGGCCGCAGCCCCTCGAGCTGGCGCGCGCGCGCCTGCGGGTCGCGCGCCGGCTTCCAGCCCATGTTCGTGACCTCCGCGAGCGGCCGCAGGTGCGGCTCGGGGTTCCTGTGGCAGTCGAGGCACCAGCTCATGCTGAGCGGCTCGACCTGGCGCACGACCTCCATCTCGTCCACGCGGCCGTGGCAGCTGACGCAGCCGACGCCGGACGCGACGTGCGCGCGGTGGTTGAAGTAGGCGTACTCCCCCAGCTTGTGAACGCGCAGCCAGCGCATCGGCACCCCGTTCTTGAGGCTGTCGCGGATCGGGGCGAGCGACTCGGCCTGGCGCGCCACCAGCAGGTGGCAGTTCATGCACGCCTGCGTCGGCGGCACGTTGGCGACCGCCGAGCGCTCGACGGAGGCGTGGCAGTAGCGGCAGTCGATCTGCATCTCGCCGGCGTGGAGCTTGTGGCTGTAGGGCACCGGCTGCACCGGCTGGTAGCCGACGTCGGTGAAGCGCGGCGAGAAGTAGTACCAGACGAAGCCCACTGCCGCCGCCGGCAGGACGACGCCCGCGAGCGCGAGCACGAGAGGGAACTTGTTGGCCGACTGGGGGAAGATTTGCGCCAAAGATGCCTACCCGTGTGCGGCCATCTCGATGAAGAACAGGACGCCCTCCCCGGAACGCGAGTGGTGGTTGAGCGGCGCCTAAAATACTTCGCCGCGCAGGGGTGGTCAACCCCGAGGGTCAAGGCCGCGCGGGCTGTGGTAGGCTCCGCCCGTATCCCACAAGGAGGAAGCACTTTGGAGATCCTGAGCGCCCTTTCCCGCTGGGTCCATGTGCTGGCCGGCATCGTCTGGATCGGCATGCTGTACTTCTTCAACTTCGTGAACGGCCCGTTCCAGGGAACCCAGGACGGCGACACGAAGAAGAAGGTGAACCCCGAGCTGATGCCGCGCGCGCTGTGGTGGTTCCGCTGGGGCGCAGCCTGGACCTGGATCACGGGCGTGATCCTGCTCCAGCTCGTGTTCTGGGGCGGCCAGATCACGGTCGACCCGATGGTCGGCTGGACTCCGCTCGCGATCGCGATGCTGGCGTCGATGTTCGTGGCGCCGTTCGTCTACGACGCGCTCGCCAAGAGCCCGCTCGGCAAGAACCCGAAGGTCTTCGGCACGGTCGCCTTCTTCCTGCTCTTCGTCGTGATCTGCCTGATGCACTACTCGGGCTTCACCTACCGCGCCTACAACATCCACCTCGCGTCGCTGCTCGGCACGATCATGGCCTACAACGTGTGGTTCCGGATCTGGCCCGCGCAGCAGAAGATCCTGCGCGCGGTCAAGGAAGGCACGCCGCCCGACGCCGCGCTCGTCGCGCTCGCCGGCTCGCGCTCACGCCACAACACCTACATGTCGGTGGCGCTCGTGTGGGGCATGCTCAACTCGCACACGACCTACTTCTCCGGCGGCAACCTGGGCATCCAGGACTCGTTCGCCTACGTCACCTACCTGGCGGTGATCCTGATCGCCTGGCACCTCGTCTGGCAGCTCTACAAGCGCGCCGG
>DATBSL010000401.1:0-17484 GCA_036559805.1 Vicinamibacteria bacterium | reverse complement strand
CCTGCTCGCTCCGTTCCCGCTGCCCTGGACGGCGGAGAGCGTGCGCTTCGAGACGGGCCGCGCCGTCGTCGAGTTCGCGCAGCCCGCCGCCCGCTAGACCGCCGGGTCCGATCCCAATAGACTGCCGACGGTGCAGGAGCGTAATCGAGCTCGCGAGCGTCGTCGGTCGTATCGCGTGCTGGCGTCCGTACTGGGCCTGTGTTGCCTCGGCGCTCCCGCCTTCGCCCAGGCGCCCGCCGCGCCCTCAGCCGGGGGCTCAGGCGTCGAGGCCGAGTTCGCCCATGTCACCGCTCCCGTGGTCCTCGACGGCGAGATGCTGTTCCGGGTACGCGGGGTCTCCGCCTACCCGGCAGAGGAACGCGCCCGTCAGATCGGGCGACGGATCGAGGATCTGGCGCGAACCCCGGGGGTCGCTCCCGAGGCAGTGAAGGCGGTTCCCGCCGAGGGCGTGCTCAACATCACCGCCGGCGACATCTTCCTGCTGGCGGTGACGGAAGCCGACTCGCGGCTCGAGGGTGTCGACGCTGGCACGCTCGCCCGGGTCTACGTCGAGCGCATCCAGCGCGCGCTGCGCGCGTACCGCGACGCGCGACAGCCCGCGGTGTTGCTCCGCGGCGCGCAGCGGTCGCTCGCAGCCACCGCTATTCTTCTCGGGGCCCTCCTCGCGCTCGGGCGGGTCTTCCGATCGCTCGAAGGACGCATCGCGCGGCGCTACGGCGAAAGGGTCCGCTCGGTCCAGATCCAGTCGTTCCAGATCCTCCGGGCGCAGCGCATCCGCGACGCGTTCAGCTTCCTGGTACGCGTCGTGCGCGCCATGACGGCAGCCGTGCTCGTCTATTTCTGGCTGGACTACGTGCTGTCCGCCTTCCCCGTGACGCGCCCCCTGGCAGCCCGGCTCCTGAGCCTCGTGCTCGATCCGCTTTCCCGCCTGGCGAGCGGCTTGCTAACCCAACTGCCCGACCTCGCCTTCCTGCTCGTGCTGTTCGTGCTCACGCGCTGGCTGCTGGCGCTCACGCGTCTTTTCTTCGACGCCGTCAGTGCGGGCCACGTCACGCTTTCCGGGTTCGAGCCGGTGTGGGCCGCCCCCACCTACCGTCTCGTCCGCCTGGCGGTGATCGCCTTCGCCCTCGTGGTGGCCTATCCGTACATCCCGGGCTCGAGCTCGGCGGCCTTCCAGAGCATCTCGATCTTCCTCGGCGTCATGTTCTCGATCGGCTCGTCCTCGTTCATCGCGAACATCATCGCCGGGTACTCGATGACGTATCGCCGGGCTTTTCGGCTGGGCGACCGCATCCAGGTCGGCGAGGTCTTCGGCGACGTGAGCGAGATCCGCCTCCAGGTCACGCACGTGCGCTCGGTGAAGAACGAGGAGATGGTGATCCCGAACTCCACGCTCCTCAACAGCACCGTCGTCAACTACAGCGCGCTCGCGCGCAGCCGCGGCCTGATCCTGCACACGACCGTCGGCATCGGCTACGAGACGCCCTGGCGCCAGGTGGAGGCGATGCTGCTGTTGGCGGCGGAGCGAACCGAGGGTCTGGCGCGCGAGCCGGCCCCCTTCGTGCTGCAGAAGTCGCTCGGCGATTTCTCCGTCGTCTACGAGATCAACGTCCCCTGCGACGCTCCGGCCCAGATGGCCCTGCTCTACAGCCGGCTGCACCGGAACATCCTCGACGTCTTCAACGAGTACGGCGTGCAGATCATGACCCCGGCCTACGAGGGCGACCCCGAGCAGGCCAAGGTGGTGCCGAAGGAGCAGTGGTGGACCGCCCCGGCCGGACCCGCTGCGGCCGAGAGCGAAGTGGATCCGCGCCAGAAGTAGAGTCTCAAGAGCCTGCATGCCCGAGAGCTTCCTCGACACGAGCCCGGTGTGGCTGCTCTACGCCGGCACCGTCCTGCTGCTTCTCGGCGGTAACGAAGCGGGCTTCCGGATCGGCAGGTGGCGCCGGACGCGCATGCCGGAAGGCGAGAAAGCACCGGCAACCGCCATCCAGGGCTCGACCCTCGGGCTGCTCGCCTTCATGCTCGCCTTCACCTTCGGCATGTCCGGCTCCCGCTTCGATGCCCGCAAGCAGCTCGTCCTCGACGAGGCGAGCGCGGTCCTCCGGGCCTATCAGCGCGCGCAGTTCCTGCCGGAGCCCCAGAAGAGCGAGTGCAGCCGCCTGCTTCGGAGCTACGTGGGGCTGCGACTCGACGTCGCGGCGCGGAAAAGCCTGTCAGAGGTGCAGCAGCTCGTGACGCGCTCCGAAGCCATCCAGGATGCGCTCTGGAAAGAAGCGGTCGCCCTCGCAGAGCGACCGAGCCCGAGCCTGACCGGCTTCGTGCAGTCGCTCTCCGAGCTGACGGACCTGCAGATGAAGCGGGTGCGCGCCGCCGTGTGGAACCGCATTCCGCCGACGATCGTGATGACGCTCTACGGGATCGCGCTCTTGGCCCTCACCGCGATGGGCTACGGCGCCGGGCTCGCGGACAGCCGAACCACGATCCCCTCCGTCATGCTGATCCTCACGTTCTCCGCGATCATCGTGCTGATCGTCGACCTGGAGCGTCCGCGCCAGCAGCTGTTCCAGGTCAACCAGGAGCCGATGGCCGACGTGGCGCGCCGAATCCAGGCGCTCCCGTAGTGCCCGGGAGGGCGCGGCGGAGCGCTACGGCTTGACTTCGAACTCGACCGCCTGCGTGACCATGGCGTTCTTCTTGCCCGCGAGGCTGTCGGTCACTATCACCTGCAGCACGTAGTCCCCCGGAGGCATCTCGGGCCCCAGCACGAAGGCGCCTCCACTCGTCAGCATGCGCGAGCCGTTCGCGGGCTCGATCGGGCGCCTTTCCCCCGTCGTCAGCGGCTGACCATCGCGGAAGAGACGCATCTGTGATTCGAGGCGGGGGAGCCCCGTCGCCTTGTCGAGCCGGGCGTTGTAGACCGCGAACCCGTAGGAGAGCGCTTGCCCCGGCCGGAAGCGACGCAGGGCGGTGGTCGCCTCCGTGCCGAGCGGGTCGGACGGCGCTCCGTCGGTCGGCACGCTTCCGACGACGATGCCCGACAGCGTCAGCTCCTTCTCGCCCAGGTCCGGTACCTGGACGAGCTGGTTGGCTGTGCCGACGCGACCCGTGCGGGTGTCGCGGATCGCCACACGCAGCTGGTATGCCCCCGGCTTCTTCACGGGAACGTCCAGCCTATACGTGAGCCCCTCCTGGAGCGCCTTGTCGAGCTGGTCGGGCGCCACGCGGATCTCCTGCATGCGTGCGAGATGGTCGACGACCTTGCCGTTGTCGCCGAAGGTCACGGCCAACAGCTCGAGCCTGGTCCCCAGAGCGCCGTCCACGTCCTGCAGCTCCAGGTCCCGCGTGTCGACGTGGAAGAGCGAGCGCAGCAGATAGCCGCTCTGAGGCTCGTGGACGAACAGCGAAGTGAGCTGCAGCCGGATGTCTCCCGAGGCGAAAGGAGACGCGAGAACGACGCTCAGCGGCTTTGCTGCCGCGGGCGAGCCGCCCTCACCGCCCTCGTCGATCCGACCGTAGAAGCCGGCGCGGGAGCGCACCTGCAGCCCGGGCCGCTTCACGCCGAGCTTGATCTTGTGGAAGGATGGCCGGTCCTGCGGGCCCATGAACGTCGCGGCGTCGGGCGCGTAGCCGATCAGGTAGTAGCCGCGCTGGTCCTCGACGACCCGCTCGATGGCCTTCGACAGGTCGTTCTGGTTGCGGACCAGGAAGCCGCCGGTCTGCTGGGCCACGTACTGCAGGCCGGCCTCGCTGTCGAGGCTCAGCCGGCGCCGGGTGTCGAGGTGGGTCTTCAGGTCGGCCGTCTGCACGTCGAAGAGGCCAAGGCCGGTGTTCACGTCGTCCGCGGCGCTGAGCCCGAGGGTCGAGACGCCGCGCGTGTCGACGGTGTAGAGCACCACCGACGAGCGGTTGGCGTAGTCCACGAGCTGGCCCACCGCGTCCGCGATCCGCGGGTCGGACTGGGAGGACACTCGCGGCGCCTCCTGCCGCACGGCCGAGCCGCCTCGGCCTCGCGAGCCGGGATCCACGATCGATTGGCGTTCGAAGACGTCCTGGAACAGCCGCAGGCCGTCCGAGAAGACGACGACCCCCTTGCGGCCCGGCAGCTCGCGCAGTCCGCTGATCACGAAGTTGATGCTGCCGATCGTGGCCTCGATCAACATCGCCTCGCGCAGGTCGTCGACCGTCTTGCCCGCGGGTGCCTTGGCGCCGCGCGGGCCTGCGTTCGTGTCGACCAGGTTCTTGCCCTCGCCGACCGCGGGAGACCAGTCGACGCCCATCCGGTTCAGGCCGGCGTTGAAGCGCACGTTCTCGATCGCGGCGTGGAGCTGTGCCTTGTCCGTCGTGAACTGCTGCAGCGCCCCGATCCCGCCCCGGGTCCGGACGATCGCCACGAGGTCGCCCGGCTCCATCTGCTGGTCCACGAACTTCTTGAGCGCCTCGCGCACCTCGATCGTGCTGCGAAACGAGAGGCCCAGGTCGTCCACCACGAGCGCGAGCGTGCGGCGCACCCGCTCGGGCCGCAGGCGTGTGGGCGCGGGCGGCGACGGAGGCGTCGGGATCCCAGCGGACGCCGGCGGCGCTGGCGTCGGCGCCGCCAGCTTCGGGAGCGACACGTAGGAGCAGTGGGTGATCTCCTGGAGCCTTCCGTTCTCGAAAATTTCGAAGTCCGCGGCGGTCAGGTCGGTGACGTGGTGGCCGGCCTTGTCGGTGACGACGGCATCCACCTGGACGAGGGACAGGGTGACGCGCACGACCGGGGACGGCGGCGGCTGCGGAGGCGCCTGTGGGCTCGCGGCGACGAGGGTCAGGGCCAGGGCCGACACGAGTGGCCTATACCGCTGGTTCAAACACACTCTCCCAGGATGGCTCTGGAGACGTGGAGCGACGCCATCGTACCGTGCTGGACCTCGCCGCGCGGTCGGTCGTGGCAAGATCGCCGGCGGGTATGGAGCTCGAGTCGCCCGTCCAGTTCGTGAAGGGCGTCGGCCCGCAGCGCGCCGAGGGCCTCGCGAAGCTCGGCGTGAAGACGGCCGAGGACCTGCTGCTGCACCTGCCGATGCGCTACGAGGACCGGCGCCAGTTCGCGCGCCTGAGCGAGCTCGGCGCGGGGATGCGCGTCGCGGTCTCCGGCAAGGTGGCGGCGGCGGGCTTGCGGCGCGCGCGGCGGCTCTCGATCTACGAGCTGCGGCTCGACGACGGCAGCGGCCGGATGCTCAAAGCCATCTTCTTCAACCAGCCGTTTCTGAAGGACGTGCTCGCGACCGGGACGCACGTCGTGCTCTTCGGCCTCGTCGAGCGCGACGCGATGGGCTCGCGGCTGCTGGTGATGCGCTCGCCCCAGTACGAGGTCGTCGAGGACGACGAGCACGGCGGGGTCCACACCGGCCGCCTCGTGCCGGTCTACGAGAAGCTCGGCGCGCTGACGGTGAAGCCACTGCGCCGCGTGCTGGCGCAGCTCGCGGCGCAGGTCCCGGCCGACCTCCCCGACCCGCTGCCCGCGGAGCTGCGCGAGCGGCTCGCGGTGATCGGCCGCGCCGAGGCGCTGCGGCGCGTGCACCTGCCGGGGGAGCAGGACTCGCTCGACGCGCTCAACCGCTTCCGCTCGCCCGGCCACGTGCGGCTGATCCTCGAGGAGCTGCTGCTGTTCCAGCTCGGCCTGGCGCGGCGCCGCACGGGCGTGCGCGCGGAGCGCAAGCGCGCGGCGTTCGAGATCCAGGACGCCTCGCGCGAGGCGGTCAAGCGCATCCTGCCTTTCCCGCTGACCGAGGCGCAGAAGCGCGTGCTGCGCGAGATCGCCTCCGACCTGCGCTCGCCGCACCCGATGAACCGCCTGGTGCAGGGCGACGTCGGCTCGGGCAAGACGATGGTGGCGCTGCTCTCGATGGTGGTGGTGGTCGAGAACGGGCACCAGACGGCGTTCATGGCGCCGACCGAGATCCTGGCCGAGCAGCACTACCTGACGCTGCGCCGGCTGCTGGCGCGCTGCGCCTACCGCGTCGAGCTGCTGAGCGCGGCCGTCAAGGGCAAGGAGAGAAAGCAGGCGCTCGCGCGCGTCGCGTCGGGAGAGGCGCAGATCGTGGTGGGCACGCACGCGCTCATCCAGGAAGGCGTCGCGTTCCAGCGGCTGGGCCTCGCGGTCGTCGACGAGCAGCACCGCTTCGGCGTGCTGCAGCGGGACGACCTGCGGCGCAAGGGTTACGACGCAGACGTGCTGGTGATGACCGCGACGCCGATCCCGCGCACGCTGGCGCTCACCGCCTACGGCGACCTCGACGTCTCGATCGTGGACGAGAAGCCGCCGGGCCGCACGCCGGTGCGCACCGAGCTGCGCGCGGCCTCCGAGCGGCGCGCCGTGCTCGAGCGCGTGAAGCAGGCCGTCGCGCAGGGGCGCCAGGCCTACGTCGTGTACCCGCTGGTCGAGGAGTCGGAGAAGCTCGAGGACGTCAAGGCCGCGACCGAGGCGTCGGCCGAGTGGGCGGAAGCACTTCCGGGCGTGCGCGTGGGCCTGCTGCACGGGAGGATGAAGAGCGCGGAGAAGGAGGCGGTGATGGCCGCCTTTACCGGCGGCGCGATCCAGGTGCTCGTCTCGACCACGGTGATCGAGGTCGGCGTCGACGTGCGCAATGCCAGCCTGATGGTGATCGAGCACGCCGAGCGCTTCGGCCTGTCCCAGCTTCACCAGCTGCGCGGCCGGGTCGGCCGCGGCAGCGCCGCGTCCGAGTGTCTTCTGCTCGCCTACGGGCGGCTGTCCGAGGTGGCGCGCGCCCGGCTCGACGTGATGGTCGCGACCGAGGACGGCTTCGCGATCGCCGAGCGCGACCTCGAGCTGCGCGGGCCCGGTGATTTCTTCGGCACGCGCCAGTGGGGCATGCCGGCTTTCCGCGTCGCCCACCTGATCCGCGACCGCGACCTGATGGAGCGCGCGCGCGCCGAGGCCTTCCGGCTGGCCGACGCCGGCGCGCTGCCGCCCTCGCTCGCCCGCTTCCTCGAAGCGGGCGGCTGGGAGCGGCGCTTCGGGCTCGCGCGAGTAGGCTAGGCCGCCGCTACTGACCTCCGAGGATCACGGGAAGCCCGTCCTTGCCGGCGCCGACGATCACGACCTTGGAGTTCTGCGACTCCGCGATCTTGAGCGTGGCCTCGATGCCCTTCCACCGCAGCAGCTGGTCGTTGATGCCCGTCGTGACGATCTTCTGGAAGTCGGCGATGCCCTGGGCCTCGATGCGGCGCCGGTCGGCCTCCTGGCGCTCCTTGGCCAGCACGAACTGCATGCGCTGGCTCTCCTGGTCGGCGCCGAGCTTCTCCTCGATGGCCGTGGCCAGCCGCGCGGGGAGCGTCAGCTGGCGCAGCGGCGTGGCCTCGATCGTGACGCCGCGCGGCTCGACCAGCTTGCGCAGGTCGGAGGCGATCGTCTCGGCCAGCTTCTCGCGCTCCGAGGTGTAGAGTGCGCGCGCCTCGTACTGGGCCGTGACGCCGCGCGTCACGGAGCGGAACTGCGGCTGGAGCAGGATCTCGGCGTAGTCGGTGCCGACCGTGCGATACACGTCCGCCGCCTTCTCGGGGTCTAGGTGGAAGAGGGCGCTCACCTCGAGCTTGACGGTGAGCCCCTCCTGCGAGGGCACGTCCATCACTTCCTTCATGTCCTGGGTCTTGATCGACATCTTGATCACGCGTGCGAGCGGGTTCACGAGGTTGAGGCCGGACTTGAGCGTCAGCGTCGAGACGCGCCCGAAGAGGTCCACGACGCCCACGTGTCCGGCGGGGACGACGGTCACGGCCTGGCTGAAGCCGACGAGCGCGAGGGCTGTCGCGACGAGCAGCGCGAGCGGCGCGCTCGGCGAGCCGGCCCGCCGCGCCGCCGACCACGTAGCGACGGCGAAGACCGCACCGAGTATGGCGAGGAAAAACAGCATGGCGTCTCCTTTCAGGAGCTGCGGAGAGACAAAGTATTGAATCTGGGTGCTCGGATTCTATCCGGCGGGACACCGGCCCGCGCTGCTGCGGTATCGTGTGCGAGGTGTCGCGCATCATCGGCGGGTCGGGCAAGGGACGGCGCCTGCGCACGGCGTCCGGCGAAGCGACGCGGCCCACGGGCGCGCGCGTGCGCCAGACGCTCTTCGACATCCTGGCGCCGCGAATCGAGGGCTGCCGCTTCCTCGACGCGTTCGCCGGCAGCGGCGGGGTCGGGCTCGAGGCGCTCTCGCGCGGCGCCTCGCGCGTGGCGCTCGTCGACTCGAGCGCCGCGGCGGCCGAGGCGGCCCGCGAGAACGCTCGCGCCCTGGCCGCCTCCGGCGGCGAGGTGCAGGTGTTCCGGCAGGACGCGCGCACGGCGCTCCCCGCCCTCGCCGACGACGGGCGTCAGTTCGACGTGGTCTACCTCGACCCGCCCTACGCGAGCGAGCTCTACGAGCCGCTGCTCGAACTCGTCGGCTCGCGGCTGCTCGCCCCGGGCGGAATCGCGGTCGCCGAGCATTTCCACAAGCGGCAGCTTCCGGAGAGAATAGGCGCCCTCTTGCGCACGCGGCAGAAGCGCATCGGCGACCACTGCCTGAGCTTCTACGCGCGCGCGGCCGAAGGTGCAGCGGAATGAAAGGCAAGCGCAGCCGGTCGCTCGCGGTCTTCCCGGGCTCGTTCGACCCGGTGACCAACGGGCACCTCGACATCGTGGACCGCGGGCTTGCGGTCTTCGACCGCGTGCGCATGGCGATCCTGCTCAACCCCGAGAAGGAGCCGCTCTTCTCGGTCGAGGAGCGCGTCGCGATCATCCGCGAGGCCTACCGCGGCAACGGGCGCGTCGAGGTGGACACGTTCTCGGGCCTGCTCGTCGACTACGCCCAGAAGGTGGGGGCGAGCGTCATCATCCGCGGCATCCGCGCGATCTCGGACTTCGAGTACGAGTTCCAGATGGCGCTCATGAACCGCCGCCTCGACCCGCGGATCGAGACGGTGTTCATGATGCCGGCTGAAAGCTATTCATACGTGTCGTCGCGCCTCGTGAAGGAGGTGTTCCGGCTCGGCGGGCGGGTGAGCGACCTCGTGCCTCCCGTCGTCGAGCGGCGCCTGCGCGAGAAGTACCGGACGCCACAGCAGCGGCGGCCGGCGAAACGCACCACGACAAGGAGGAGCCGGTGAGCAGGGTGGCGACGGAGCCGAAGCTGGCCGCGCGGGCGCGCAGCCTGGAAGTGTCGCCGACGGTGGCGATGGCCTCCCGCGCGCGGGCGCTCAAGGCCAAGGGCGTGCGCGTGCTCGACTTCACGGTCGGCGAGCCGGACCAGCCGACGCCGCGCCACATCGCCGACGCGGGCAAGGCGGCGATCGACGCCGGCCAGACCAAGTACGCGCCCGCGTCGGGGATCGCCGACCTGCGCTCCGCCGTCGTCGAGCGCTACCTCGCGGACTTCGGCGTCTCGTTCGCGAGCGAGCAGGTGACGATAACGGTCGGCGGCAAGCAGGCGCTGGCGCTGCTCTACCAGGCCATCCTCGACGGCGGCAGCGAGATCGTGATCCCGATACCGGCCTGGCCGACGTTCTCGGAGGCGGCCCGCGTCGTGGGCGGCAAGCCGGTGCTCGTTCCGCTGAGCGTCGAGGACGGGTTCCGGATCACGGCGCGCGCCATCGCGCGAAAGGTCGGTCCGAAGACGCGCGCGGTCATGGTCAACAGCCCCTCGAACCCGACGGGCGCCGTCATCGACCCCACGGAGCTGCTGAAGCTCGCCCGCCTCGCGAAGCAGCGCGGCTTCTGGCTGCTCTACGACGACACGTACGCCCACCTCGTGTTCCGCGAAGGGGGAGCCGCCCCGCTCCAGGAAGTCAACGACGCGGCGGGCGGGCGGCTGGTCGTGGTGGGGACGGCATCGAAGAGCTACTGCATGACGGGCTGGCGCGTCGGCTGGCTGATCGGCCCCAAGGCGCTCGCCGACGCCACGACCGCGCTCAACTCGCACTCGGTCCAGGGCCCCGCCACGTTCGCGCAGGTGGCGGCGGCGCAGGCGCTGCGCGGGCCGCAGGACGAGCTGCGCCGGATGCACGCCGAGTACCGGCGCCGGCGCGACTTCGTCCACCCACGCGTCGCGGCGATCCCCGGCGTCGTCTGTCCCGAGCCGCAGGGCGGCTTCTACGTGTTTCCCGACGTGTCGCGCTGTCTCACGAAGGCGCTGCCCGACACGCTCGCGCTCGGCGAGAAGCTGCTCGAGGAAAAGGCCGTGGCCGTCGTCCCGGGTGAAGGCTTCCACGCTCCCGGCACCTTCCGCTTGTCGTTCGCGACCGCCTTCGAAGACCTCCAGGAGGGTGTCGCGCGCCTCGAGGCTTTCTTCGCGGAGCACGCGACCCCCGGCCGCGTCCGGCGGTGAGCGGCGCGGACTTCACGCCGGGCACGCCGGTCCTCGTCTACCTCCACACGCCGCGCGAGAAGGTGTTCGGGGTGCTGCTCGCGCTGCAGTCGGCCGGGATCGTGGTGCGCGGGATCGACCTCGCGACCTTCGAAGACTTCGTCCGGCAGGAGGCGCGCCGCGAGAGCGGCCTCGGCCTCGTCACGCTCTTCTACCCGATGAGCCGGGTCGAGCGGATGGAGCGCGACGAGACCGTGGGAGGCCTCGAGGGGATCGCCGACCGCTTCCGGCGCGAGACCGGCCGCTCGATCGGAGAGGCGGCCGGCCTCGGTCGAGAGCCTCAGTAGCCGAAGAAGGCCCCGCTGATCGGCCCGACGCCCGCCAGGAACGGCACGGCGAGGAACAGGTCGCCGTTCTCGCCGATCGAGCGGCGGAACGGCCGCATCGGCGAAGGACGCGGGGCGGCGTAGCCGTTCGTCCAGAAGGCAGACCAGCCGTACGCCGACCGCGGCGCGCGATAGAAGTCCGCGATCCGGTAGGCAGGGTCGTTCGCCAGGCCCGCCCACGGGCCGAGCGGCGACTCGCCCGAGCGATAGAACGACGAGATCTCGTACGGGTGCTTGAGCACCTTGATCGAGGGGCGGCTGTCGGCTGGGCGCGCCTCGGTTTCCGTCGCCTCCGGCTCCGGAACCGCCTCTTGAGCCGTCACACCCGCCGCTGCAAGGCTGAGCACGAGCGCCATCGTCATTCGCATCGCCGCCCTCCCTCTCCGAGAGTGTAGTACGCATCGCGCAAATGCGTTCCCGTGACAAGGATTACAACCGTCTGCCCCGGAAAACCGAATCACGCAAATCGCATGCCCCAAGTCATGCTGCTGTCACAAAGTGCAAACAGTACCAAACCATTGGACTCAATCGGGTTATGCGGACTCATCCGTATGCTTTCCACAGGGTTTTCCACAGATTGTGTGGAACCAAAAAACTGTCGAGGAGAACGGCCGAGTGCCACTCGCGGAATCGAACGGCCCGATGAGGCCGCGAGGGATGTTGCCGGCGAGACAAAGAGGCGATAATCCCCGTTCGCCCGAGGCCGTTTCATCGCACTCAGGCATCGAAAGGACCATCGTTGAGCCTGCGCATACTCGTCCTGGAAGGGATCACCGAACGCGGAGCCGAGATCCTTCGCTCCGAAGGCTGGGTCGTCGACATGGAGAAGGCGCTGCCGCCCGCCGAGCTCTGCGCGAAGGTGCCTCCCTACCACGCGATCCTCGTCCGCAGCGGCAGCCAGATGAACGCCCAGGTGATCGAGGCGGCGAAGAGCCTCCGGGTGATCGGCCGGGCCGGCGTCGGGGTCGACAACGTGGACCTGCAGGCGGCCACGCGGCGCGGCGTCCTGGTCATGAACTCGCCCGGGGGCAACTCGATCTCGACGGCCGAGCTGGCGGTCGCGCTGATGCTCGCGCTCGCGCGCAACCTGTCGCCGGCCGACACCTCGATGAAGGCGGGCGCCTGGGATCGCAAGTCTTTTGCCGGTGTCGAGCTCCACGGCAAGCGGCTGGGCGTGATCGGCTTCGGCCGGATCGGCCGCGAGGTGGCGTCGCGCTGCCGGGCCTTCGGCATGGAGGTCCAGGCCTTCGACCCGTTCGTGTCGCCGGCCGTCGCCGAGGCGGCGCACGTGGCGCTGCGCAGCCTCGACGAGGTGATCCAGACCTCCGACTACCTGACGCTCCACACCACGCTGACCGCGGAGACCCGCCACCTGATCGGCAAGGACGCGCTCTCCAAGGTCAAGGTCGGCGTCCGGATCGTCAACGCCGCGCGCGGCGAGCTCGTCGACGACGAGGCGCTCCTGGCCGCGCTCGACAGCGGGCGCGTGGCCGGGGCCGCGCTCGACGTGCACGCGCAGGAGCCTCCGAAGGACTGGCGGCTCGCGAAGCACTCCAAGGTGCTGGCGCTGCCCCACCTGGGCGCCTCGACTCGGGAAGCCCAGGAGCGCGTCGGCACCGACATCGCCCAGCAGGTGAGGGACTTCCTGAAGGGCGGGGTGATCCAGTCGGCCGTCAACTTCTACTCGCTGGCGGGGGACCTCTACGACAAGGTGCGGCCGGCGATGGACCTGGCCGAGCGGCTGGGGCTGTTCCTGTCGCAGGCCTGCCGCGGCTCGCTCGAGCGGATCGAGCTCGGCGTCTACGGCGACCTGCGCGAGATCGACGTCAAGCCCATCCTCGCCGCGGCCGTCACCGGCGTGCTGCGGCCGCACATGGCCGAGGGGCTGACGCTCGTGAACGCGCTCGAGGTGGCGCGCGAACGCAAGATCGAGATCCTCGAGTCGACCTCCTCGGCCGGGATCAGCTTCGCGAACCTGGTCGCGCTGCGGCTCAAGACCAGCGACGAGGACCTCTCCGTGGCCGGGACGGTCTTCGGCGGCGGCCATTTGCGGCTCGTCGACGTGGACGGCGTCGAGGTGGACACGATCCCACAGGGCAACGTGCTCCTGGTCCGCAACGAGGACACGCCGGGCATGGTCGGCCGGGTCGGCGGCGTGCTCGGCTCGCACGGCGTGAACATCGCGCGCATGGGGCTCGGCCGCAAGCCCGGCAGCGGCCGCGCGATCATGCTGATCGAGGTCGACGGCGAGATCCCCGAGGCGGTTTCGACCGAGCTCGCGTCGCTCGCCGGCATTCGCGAGGCGCGCTTCCTCAAGCTCGGCTGAGGGCGGGACGCTCCGCGCTAGCTTTAGCGGGTATTCTGGACGCCTCACGCCGATGAAGCTGCTCGTCGCCTACCTCCGCCCGCACTGGAAGCTCGTGCTGCTGGCCCTGCTGCTGGCCACGGTCAACCAGGTGTTCTCGCTGCTCGACCCGCTGATCTTCCGCCACGTGATCGACGAGTACGCGACGCGCTCCGACCAGTACACGACGCGCGAGTTCCTGCGCGGCGTGAGCCTGCTGCTGCTGGCCGCGGTCGGCGTCGCCTTCGTCTCGCGCGTGGCCAAGAACTTCCAGGACTACTTCCTGAACGTGGTCACGCAGCGGCTGGGCGCGCAGCTCTACGCGGACGGCATCCGCCACGCGCTCGAGCTGCCGTACCAGCTCTTCGAGGACCAGAGGAGCGGCGAGACGCTCGGCAAGCTGCAGAAGGTGCGCAGCGACGTCGAGAAGCTGATGGCGGTCTCGATCAACGTGGTGTTCCAGACGCTCGTCGGCGTCGTGTTCGTGGTGATCTACGCCTTCAGCGTGCACTGGCTGATCGCGCCCGTGTACTTCGCGACGATCCCGCTGCTCGGCTGGCTGTCCTCGGTGCTGTCGCGCCGGATCAAGGCGGTCCAGAAGACGATCTTCGCCGAGACCACGGCGCTCGCCGGCGCGACGACCGAGTCGCTGCGCAACATCGAGCTCGTCAAGAGCATGGGGCTCGCGGCGCAGGAGATCGCGCGGCTCAACGCCACCACCGGCCGGATCCTGGGGCTCGAGCTCAAGAAGGTGCGCTACCTGCGCAGCCTGAGCTTCGTGCAGGGCACGACCGTGAACGCGCTGCGTAACGGGATTCTGTTCCTGATGCTGTACCTGATCTTCGCGCGCGAGATCACGGTCGGACAGTTCTTCGCGCTCTGGATCTACTCCTTCTTCATCTTCGGCCCGCTGCAGGAGCTCGGCAGCGTGATCGGCGTCTACCGCGAGACCGAGGTGTCGCTCGCGAACTTCCAGGCGCTGCTCGACGCGCCGCGCGAGCCCCGCCCGGAGCACCCGGTGGCGGTGAGCGACCTGCGCCAGCTCGCCTTCGAGCGCGTCACTTTCAAGCACCAGTCGGCGGCGTCGCCCGCCGTGCACGACGTGAGCTTCGAGCTGCGGCGCGGCGAGACCGTGGCGCTCGTGGGTCCCTCGGGCGCCGGCAAGACGACGCTCGTCAAGCTGCTGGTCGGGCTCTACCGGCCGCACGCCGGACGGATCCTCTACGACGGGACGCCGCACGACCGCATCGACCTCGAGGGGCTGCGCGAGCGGATCGGCTTCGTGACCCAGGACACGCAGCTGTTCTCCGGCTCGATCCGCGAGAACCTGCTGTTCGTGCGCCCCGACGCGACCGACGCCGAGTGCCTCGAGGTGCTGGAGCGGGCGGCCTGCCAGCCGCTGCTGCAGCGCGCGGAGCGCGGTCTCGACACGCTGATCGGCGAGGGCGGGGTCAAGGTGTCGGGGGGCGAGAAGCAGCGGTTGTCGATCGCGCGGGCGCTCTTGCGGCGGCCGCACCTTTTGGTCTTCGACGAGGCGACCTCGGCGCTCGACTCGCTCACGGAGCTCGAGGTCGGACGGACGATCCGGGAGGTGGCGCGCGACCACAGCGTGATGACGGTGCTGATCGCGCACCGGCTCTCGACCGTGCTGCACGCCGACCGCATCTACGTGCTCGAGCGCGGCAAGGTCGTGGAGCAGGGGAAGCACGACGACCTGCTCGAGGCCAAGGGCCTCTACTATGCGATGTGGCGGCAGCAGGTGGGCGAGCGCCGCCTCGAGCCCGTGCACGCTTCCTGATGCGAGGAGAACGACAGCGATGACCGTGAACGTGACGGAGATCTCGCGCGGCGACATCCTGGAGATCGACGGCGACCCCTGGCAGGCGACCGACGTCCAGTCGCAGACGCCGTCGGCGCGCGGCGCGAGCCTGCTGGTGAAGGGCAAGCTCAAGAACCTGCGCACCGGCCAGACGCTCGCCAAGACCTGGCGCGGCGGCGAGACGGTGACGACGGCGGAGGTCGACTACCGGCCGGCCCAGTTCCTCTATCGCCAGGGCGAGGACTACGTGTTCATGGACCTGGGCAGCTACGACCAGACGACGCTCGACGCGGCGCGCGTCGGGGACGCCGCCGGCTTCCTGATCGAGAACATCGAGGTGAAGACGGTGCTCTTCCAGGAGCGCGTGATCGCGCTCAACCTGCCGATGACGGTGGACCTGACGGTGCAGGACACGACGCCGGCGCTGAAGGGCGCCACGGCTCACGCCCAGCTCAAGCCGGCGACCGTCGAGACCGGCATCCAGGTGCTCGTGCCGCCCTACATCGAGGCTGGAGAGAAGATCCGCGTCGACACCCGCGACGGCCGCTTCGTCGAGCGCGCCAAGTAGCCGCTACCGGCCGTACGGGGATCCGCGCTATCGTTTCTCCATGGGCTCCTCGCGGGAGGGGCCCCATTCGAAAGGCACACGACCCTCGCGTGCCAGGGGTCCGAGATCGCCTCCGCGGCTTTGGCGAACGGTCGAAAGGAGGAACGATGAAAGCGAATCGGCGACGTGTCGTCCTGTGCGCGGCGCTCGTTCTGTCGTTCGGTCTGGCCTTGGCGCCGTCCGCATCAGGCCAGTCCCCGTTCAGTGCCGAATCTGTCAGCAAGCTCATCGCGGACGCCGGGCCGCAGAAGGCGGCGGAGCAGGTGCTCAACGACTCGGCGAGGCTCGAGGCGGTCGCCGCGGGTGTCGCCGGAGGACGCCCCGAGTGGCTGGACGTGGGGACCCAGCTGATCGGCGTCGCCGAGTCCTATCTGAAGGACCGCCTCGCCCAGTCGTTCAGCATCGTGCTGCAACGGGAGCCGAGCGCCGTGCTCGCGCGCGCTGCGTCGGGCCTGCCGCTCCCGGCCGTGTGCGGCTACGACCCGTTCACGGCGGCCGAGACGGCACCGACGCGCCGGCAGTTCGACGAGGCCGTCGCGCAGCGCGAGCGCGCTGTGGGGGCGGTTCGACGCGCCGAGCTCGCGGCCGCGAAGGACACCTGCCTGGAGGCGGTGGCCGGTCTGCGGGCCGCCGGCGCGAGACAGTACCAGCCCTGAGGCCGCGCGAGCGTCACATCGCGGCGATCACGGCGTCGCCGAACTGGCTGCACTTCACTTGCTTCGCCCCTTGCATCTGTCGGGCGAAGTCGTAGGTCACCGTGCGGGCCGCGATCGCGCCGTCCATGCCCTTGATGACCAGGTCGGCGGCCTCGGCCCAGCCCAGGTAGCGCAGCATCATCTCGCCCGACAGGATGACGGAGCCCGGGTTGACCTTGTCCTGGTCGGCGTACTTGGGCGCCGTGCCGTGCGTGGCTTCGAAGACCGCGTGGCCGGTCTTGTAGTTGATGTTGCCGCCCGGGGCTATCCCGATTCCGCCCACCTGCGCGGCGAGCGCGTCGGAGAGGTAGTCGCCGTTCAGGTTGAGCGTCGCGATCACGTCGAACTCGGCGGGCCGCGTCAGGACTTGCTGCAGCGTGATGTCCGCGATCGCGTCCTTGATCAGCAGCTTGCCGCTCGCGAGCGCCGCCTTCTGCTCGGCGTCGGCGGCGTCCTCGCCCTTCTCCTTCTTGGTGCGCTCCCACTGGTCCCAGGTGTAGCAGCGGCCGCCGAACTCGCGCTCGGCGAGCGCGTAGCCCCAGTTGCGGAAGCCGCCCTCCGTGAACTTCATGATGTTGCCCTTGTGGACGAGCGTCAGGCTGTTGCGCTTGTTGGCGAAGGCGTACTCGAGCGCGGCGCGGATCAGCCGCTCGCTGCCTTCGACCGAGACGGGCTTGAAGCCGACGGCCGTCGTCTCGGGGAAGCGGACCTTGGCGTACGACTTGGGGAAGGTCTCCTTCAGGAAGGCCAGCACCTTCTTGACGTCCTCGCTGCCGCTCTCGAACTCGATCCCCGCGTAGATGTCCTCCGTGTTCTCGCGGAAGATCACCATGTCGACCTTCTCGGGGTGCTTGACCGGCGACGGCACTCCCTGGAACCAGCGCACCGGCCGCAGGCACACGTAGAGGTCGAGCATCTGGCGCAGCGCCACGTTCAGCGAGCGGATCCCGCCGCCGATCGGCGTCGTGAGCGGGCCTTTGATCCCGACCAGGAACTCGCGGAACGCCTCGACCGTCTCGTCGGGCAGCCAGCTGTTCTCCTGCTTGAAGGCCTTTTCGCCGGCGTAGACCTCCATCCAGGCGATCTGGCGCTTGCCGGCGTACGCCTTCGCGACCGCCGCGTCGAGCACCCGCACGCTCGCGCGCCAGATATCGCGCCCGGTGCCGTCGCCCTCGATGAAGGGGAGGATCGGCCGATCGGGCACTCGGAGCTTCCCGTCCTGGATGGTGATCTTGGCCCCCTCGGCGGGAACCTTGACGTTCTTGTAGGGCATCGAATCGGCCTCCTGGGCGACCGCCCATTCTA
>DATBSL010000400.1:0-9130 GCA_036559805.1 Vicinamibacteria bacterium | reverse complement strand
AGCTGCGCGTCGAGGCGTTCAACGTCTTCAACACGATCAACGACGGCAACCCGAATGTCGACATCACGAACGCCAACTTCGGACGCATCACGAGCATGTCCGGCCGTGCGAGGATGATCCAGTTCGGAGCGCGGTTCGTCTATTAAGGTCTGCGGGGGGTGTGGGGGGCGGCATAGGAGCCCCCCACGCCGTCTCACCGATCTTTTGGCTGTCTGTCTGCTGTGTCCGTCCCGTGGCGAGGGTTCCTCCCTCGCACCGCTCACTGTCTAGTGACTGTCCCGTTCAACCCCTGGTTCAGGAACAGCCAGAGCCCAAGCTCGCTCGGCGCGACGACGTCCGCTCGCCCGTCGCGGTCGAGGTCCACGACGCTGAACTGCCGGCCGAGCGCCGCGCCCTCCCCTGGCGCCGCGATCGTGTGGCGCGTGAACGCGAGCTTCGCGCGGTCCCACTTGTAGTAGTACACGCCCGGCGGCTCGGCGGCGCCCGGATCGCCGGCCTCGTGGGCCCAGATGCACTTCCCGGTGACGAGCTCCTCCGCTCCGTCGCCGTCGAGGTCCGCGAGCGCCATCACGTGCGCCTGCGACCAGGACTCGTCGATCACATGCTGCTTCCAGACAGTGGTGCCGTCGGCCTTCGGCGGCTGCTGCTGCCACCAGTACAGCCCGACGTCGTGGCCGCGCCCGAAGACGATGTCGAGGCGGCCGTCGCCGTCGAGGTCTTTCACCGCGAACGGGCAGCTCGGGTGCGGCAGGGCCGTCTCGGCGTGGTACCGCCACGGCCCGGCCCACGGATCGCCGGCGGGGCGCTCGTACCAGCCGACCTCGGTCAGCACGTCCTCGCGCGTGTCGCCGTTCACGTCCCCGAACGCGAATCCGTGCCCTCCGCCCTGCGCCCCCAGCACGAAGGGCCGCAGCACGGGCTGCCCCGTGTCGTCCTTTCCGAAGCGGAACACCTCGAGCGGCTCCTGCTTCCGATAGCACGCCGAGAACAGCTCCGGCCTGCCGTCGCCGTCGAAGTCGTGGAGCGCGAACATCTCCATGCGCCCGCGCGTGCGCGCCAGCAGCCGCGCCTCCCACGCCTCGTGCATCCGCCACGGCTCGCCGCGCTCCTCGGCACTCCGGCCGGGGTTGCGGTACCAGTAGATGCCGTCCTCGTTCCAGCCGCCCGCGATCACGTCGAGCCAGCCGTCGGCGTCGACGTCGTACGCATGCACGCTGTTCTCGTGCATGTACTCCTTCGAAACGTGGTTGGGGCGGTACGCGCGCGGCGCGAAGTCCGGCGCCGGGAACCAGTAGCTGCCAGAGACGATGTCCAGCCGTCCGTCGCGGTCGAGGTCCCCCACCGTCGCGTTCTCGTGCGGGCCGACGAAGAGGGTGCGGCGGGTGAAGCGCAACGAGCGTCCCTGGCTTTCGTCGCTGGCCGAAGCCAGGGCCGCGACGAGCGCGAGTGCGGGCAGAGCAGGATTCGCCTTCACGAGACCACCGGATCCGGCTCCTTACCTGGCCGGTTGCGGTAGCGGGCCGATCTCCACCCGCCGGAACTCCACCTCGGTCCCCTCGGCCTGCAGCGCGATCCGGCCGCGATCGGCCGTGGCGTTGGAGCCTTCGTTGACGAGGTCGCCGTTCACCCACACCCTGAGCCCTCGGCCCCGCGCCTCGACGACGAGCGTGTTCCACTCGCCGAGCGGGTTCTCGGAGTCGTCCGTGAGGTTCAGGATCCGGCGCGCGTCGCCCTCGGCCCCGCCCCACTTCTCGCTCTCCTTTCGCGGCCTGCGCGTCTCCATGTCCTTCACCTGGATGTCCTCCTGGATCACCCAGAAGTCGCCGGCGTGGCCGCTCTGCATCTGCACTTCGATCGACTGCGGGAACATCTTGTATAGAGCACGCGGCCGCGAGGCGTGGACGAGCACGCCGCAGTTGCCGCCCTTGCCCGGGAAGCGGTACTCGACCTCGAGACGGTAGTCGCGGAAGGACGCATCCGTGAGCAGGTGTCCCCTCGGCTCGCCGAGGCTCACGAGCCGACCGTCGCGTACGATGAAGCTCGCCGGCGCAGCGGCGTCGGTGTCACGTGCGGGCACGTCGGCCGTCCAGCCCAGGAGGTCCTTGCCGTTGAAAAGGCGTGTGAGCTGCGTCGGCGCGACCGCTTCGGGCGAGGGCGCGGCAGACGGCGTTTGTGCCGACACGCGGCATGCGAGCAGGAGCGCAACTGCAGGGATCCGTTTCATGCGCGGGAGCATACTCCGGCTCTTGCGTCCCCGGTCAGGGTCACTGGTCCATTGCACCCGCTCAGGGGCACGATGCGCGTCAAGGGCTCGCGAGCGTCTTCTCGAGAAACTCGCGATTCGCGCGCGCGTTCACTCCCGTGGCCTCGGGGGTCTCTCCGACGGCGCAGCACTCGACCATCAACGGCCCGGCGAACCCGCCCGCCTTCAGCACGCCGAAGACGGCCGCGAAGTCCACCTTGCCTGCGCCGAACTGGATCATTACGTCGCCCTTCGGCTCGGCGCAGTCCTTGGCGCAGAACCCCGTCACGTGCTGGACGATCGGCTTCAGCTCCTCGACCGGATCCTTGCCGGTGTAATAAATGATGTTGCCCGCGTCGTACCAGATCCTGAAGTTCGGGTGACCCACCTTCTGGATCGCCAGCCTGATCTCCTCGGAGGCGCCGCTGCTCCCGCCGTGCGGCTTCATGACCACCTGAACGCCCTTTTCGGCGGCGTAAGCGGCCGCTCGGGCCATCGCCTGGAAATAGCGCTCGACCTGCGCCGCGTCGTCGACGCCGAACGTCAGCACGTACTTCAGGCCGAGGAACGCCGCGTTGTCGACCTCCTTCTGGAGGCTCTGGACCGTGTCCTCGAGCGGGCTCTCGTGGCGGCCGCGCAAGGCGCCCATGTTCGCCGTGAGCCCGCTAGCGGCGAGGGTGCGCTTGAGCTCTTGCAGGTACTCGGGGCTCGCGTCCGCCGCGATGAACGGCGCGTCTTTCGTGCGCGACAGCAGGCCGATCGTCGTGTAGCCCGCGGCCTTGACGGCCGTGAGCGTCTCGCCGAACGTCCACTTCGTCCAGGGCCGGTTCATGCAGCCGATCGGCCAGCTCGCGGCCGGTGCGGCCTCGAGCGACGACCGGTCGGCCAGGAACGCCGCTCCAGCCAGCAGCGCGGCGCCGTCACGGACGAACTCCCGCCGCGTCCCGCTCATGGCGCCAGGCTGTTGAGCGCGACGAAGGCGCCGCCGTTTCTCTCGCAGACGAGCCGCATCAGCGTCGCGAAGCGGATGCCGGTCGTTTCCGGGAAGTAGGACTGGCCGAACACGGTCGGGAAGCCGATCGCGTGGATCCGCACCTTGCGCTCGCCGCGCACGCTGCGGTTCAGCCGGTCGATGCTCTGGAGCGCGTCGTCGACCGAGTCGCCCGTGAACTCGTCCCCCAGCACGTAGATGCTGATCTTGCGGTCCGCCGACCAGAAGCTCTTGATCGCGACCTCGATGCCTTCGACCGGGGACGAGTTGCTGAAGGCGTTCCAGCTGCGCAGCCGCTCGCGGATCGCCTGGCGCCGCGCGGGCGTGTCGGGAATCCACTTGCCCGCGTAGCTCGTGAACATGTAGCCGCCCTCGTCGCTCATGATCTGCAGGCCCTTCACCTTCGGATACGCGTTGAGCACCTCGCCCATCTTGTGCTGCATCGTGGCCCAGGCGAAGCGCTGCATGCTGCCCGACGTGTCGATCACGAAGATGATGTACTCGCTGTCGACGGGGATCCCGCCGATCGGGGCGTCCACGGGCCTCTGGTAGGCCTCGCTTCGCTGCTGCTGCAGCCGCTTCATCTCCTCGCTCAGCTCCTGCTGCGCCGCGAGCAGGCGGCCCTGGATGATGTCCTGCACCGAGGAGAGCTCCTTGCTCGCCTGGAACCGGCCCTGCACGTTCGACAGGTCGCCCTGCAGCCGCGCGACCTTGCGCTGCTCCTCGGAGAGCTGCACCTCGCGGCCACGGAGGCTGCGGTCGAGGACCGTCGTCTCGCCGCGGATCACGTGCAGCTCCTCCTCGAGGCGCGCGAGCAGGCCCTGGAGGTCGCGGCGCGCCTGCTCGAGTGCTATGGGCTCGCCCATCTTGTTGAGCACGAAGAGCAGGATGATCGCGCCGAAGCCGCAGCAGATGCAGTCGAGGAACGACAGGCTGAACACCTCGACCGGCCGTCTCTCGCGCCGCTTCATGGCCAGGAGCTCGACGGCGTCATCAGCGAGCCCCGGCTCGCCATCGCGAGCCTCCAGAACGCGCTCATCGCCAGCGGGTCGCCCTCCATCGGGAACATCACGACGTTGACCGGCACGCCGCGGGGCAGCTCGTCGAGCGCGTCGTCGAAGTGCCGCAGCCGGTCGCGGCCCGAGACCGTCTTCCGCGTCGCGGGCGAAGCACCCTGGGTCGGTAGGCCGTCGGTGATCAGGATGATGTTGTCGGGTGGCGGGTTCATCGCCTTCGCCGCCGCAAAGGCGGCGTGCAGGCTGGTGCCGCCCTGGGGCGCCGTCTGGCGCAGCGTCGCGATCGCCTTGTCGAGCGCCGGAGCGTCCTTGACGGCGAGCCACACGCCGTCCGTGCCGGCCACGACCGGCCGCGCGCCGGTGTCGAAGCCGTAGAGCTGGTACTGCGCCTCCCGCGGCAGCTGCGCCGCCATCCAGTCGACGGCCTTCACGGCCTGGCGCCACTTGCGGGCGCGCACGCGGGTCTCGGGCGGGAAGTGGCGCCGCCGCACCGCGTTGACGATGTCCTCGGCCAGCATGCTGGCGGAAGTGTCGACCAGGAGGAAGATGCGCTTGCCTCCGACCTTGAGCCCGGACAGGTACTGGCGGTCGCCGTCGCCGGTGAAGGAGCGCACGTTTCGGCCGGGCACCTCCTCGCTCTTCACACCGCCCGAGAGGCGCTTGGCGCCCTCCTCAAGCGACTTGAGGTCGGCCTTCAGCTTGTTGACGTGCTCGCGCGTCGCCACGGTGCGCGACTCGTAGATCGCCAGCTCCTGCTCGATCTGCTTCAGGGTCTCGATGACGCGCGTCGAGAGGCCCTGCGCCGCCTTCTTCTTCTCCTCGATCTCGCGAAAGGTGTTGCGGATCTCGACCAGGCGCTCGTGGCCCTCGAGCACCTCCTCCTGGCGCTTGTCCACCTCGGCCTGCAGCGCCTGGCTCGTGTCGCGCTGCAGCCGTCCCGAGCGCGAGGCGATGATCATGTGGAACAGGATCAGCGCCCCGAAGCCGCAGCAGATGCAGTCGAGCAGCGAGAGGCTGAAGATGTTCGTCTCACGGCGGCGGCGGCGCGCCACGTCAGGCCTCTCCGGACGCGATCAGCACCAGCTCGACACCGGGGCTGCCGACGCGGACGCGGTCGCCCGCCGCCAGCACCGCGCGGCCTGCCACGCGCTCGCCGTTCACGAAGGTGCCCCACGTGCTCAGGTCCTCGACGAGCGCCCGTCCCGCGGACTCGAAGAAACGGCAGTGGACGCGCGACACACCCGCGGTCTCGCCTTCGAGCCGCAGCCGCCGCGCGCCTTCGGGAGGAGCCGTGCCGACGACCAGCGGCTCGGCGCTGATCGCGTGCGCCACGCTGTCCCACAGCAGGTGCGTGGGCGTGCGGCTGTCGGCCGCGGGCGCCGGTCTCGGCGGCGGCAGCAGCATCAGCGCCGCGTCGGAAGCCGCGTGCTCGGGCGCCTCGGGGCGGGGCAGCCGCGTCGCGAAGCGCAGCGACGCTCCCGGGCCGCGCAAGGCCTCGCGGGCGCGCAGCGCGCCGGCCGCCGCCGCCTGCTCCGGCAGCAGCGCCAGCTCGACGCCGCGCACCGCCCCCAGCCGGGCGACGAGCCCGGGCAGGCGGGCGGCGTGCGAGGAGACCAGCACGCACGTGGGCTGCCCCGCCTGCTTCAGCACGCTCACCTGCTGCTGCAGCTCCTCGGCGAAGCGCGCGCTCCACGCCACGGCCTGCTCGCGCGTCAGCTCGACCGCGACCGGCCGGCCGTCGGCCGCCGGCAGCTCCGCCAGCAGCGAGCCGTGGCGCTCGAGCTCGGCGAGCCAGCGCGGCAGCCGGTCGAAGAGCGCCTGCTCGCTGGAGGCGTCGTGCAGCGGGTCGAAGCGCGCCTGCGTCACGAACGCCGCCGCTGCGCCGCGCATCTGCGCGTCCGCCACCTCGTCGCGGCCCCAGCGCTCGATGCGCGCCACGCGCTCGCGCACCAGGCTCGCGCCCTGGCGGATCTCGGTCACTACCGCCCGCCGCTGCCCGAGCTCGACGTGCAGCAGCTGCTCGCCGGCGAAGCCGAGCGAGGCGGCTGCGACCGCGGCATCCACCAGCGCGACGACGGGCATCTCGAGTGCCTGCGCGATGCCGATGAGCCGCCCGAGCTGGCGCTCGTCGCAGCCCCCGCCAACGGCGAGCACCACCTCGCTCGCGCGCGCGCCGGTCTCGTTCCAGAGCGCCTCGAGCTGGCCGTAGACGAGGTCCACCGGGCGCAGCCCGGGCGGAAACGGCGGCGGCATCGGCTCCTCGTCGAGGCGCGCCCAGGAGTCGCTCGCCACCTGCCGCGGCTTGCGCCGGCACTGCGCGAGCGCCGCCTCGCCGTAGCTCACCCCCTCCGGCTCGACGAGCGCGATCGCCGGAATCGGCCCGAACACCCCTCCCCAATCCCCGAGCGCCATGAGGCCCGCGTCCCCCACCTCGACGCCGAGCGCGCGAGCCATGCCGCCTGCCTCAGACCTGCAGGTTGGCGAGCAGGCGCTCGTCCACGTAGCTCTCGGTGTCGAGCACCTGGCGCTCCTGCTTGAGCTGGAGCTGGTGCAGCACGAACATCAGGGCCAGGCTCAGCAGCAGCGCGATGAAAGTGGAGTTGAACGCCACGCCGAGCGCCTCGGTGACGCCCGAGATGTCGCCCTGAACGGCGCGGTGCGCCAGCGCGAGCGCGTCGCCGATCCCGCGGACGGTGCCGATGAAGCCGATCGAGGGAATCGCCCAGGCGATGTAGCGGATCATCGCGAGCTCCGAGTCCAGCCGGTCCGACTCGGCCGCGCACACCTCGCGCGCGGTCGACGAGGCGTCCTGGATCGAGCGCGTCGCGCGGAAGCGGTTGAGCGCGGCGAGCGCGGCGCGCGGCAGCAGCAGGCGCCGCTCCTCGTCCGGCAGCGCCTGGACCTGGCGCGTGTACTCGCGCGCGTCCTCCGGCAGGATGCGCGCGCCGGGCGCGAGCGGCACCAGGTCGCCCTCGAGCAGCTTTCGCTCCCGGCTGCTGCTCACCCACTTGGCGCCCATGATCCCGAGCGCCCACAGGCACAGGATGAACTCCCACTCCTGCTCGGGGTCCTTGATGATCACCCACCAGGAGCGCTCCTGGATGTACTCCGGGTTCTTCTGCATCTCGCGCGCCTGCGCTTCGAGCACCGCGCGCGCGCGCGGCCTCACCTCGAGCGTGTACGGCACGTGCACGACCAGGAACGAGAGCACGAGCGTCGCCAGCTGATAGACCAGGTCGTCGACGTGCAGCTTGCGCATTGAAGGCCTCGCTAGATGTCGGTCGGGAACGCGACCGCGTCGTCCGCGCTGAGCTTCTCGGTCGGGACGAAATCGGGGATGTCGCCGGGCGGGGCCGTGCGCCCCGCCGCGGCCGCGGGCGACGGCGTGGGACTTGGCGTCGGCGCCGGCTCCTGCGGCGGCGAGGCGTCGCCGGCGGCGCCGAACGTGACGGCCGCGACCAGGGTCAGCAAGAACGTACGAAACAGTGACCTCATGCTCGCCTCCTCGCTCACTGCGCGTAGCGCGCGATGCGGAATCCCACGTCGGGCCGGGCGTCCTTGCCGTAGTCGCGGAAGCTGAGCCGGAGCTCGGTGACCGTGCCGTGCAGGAAGCTCGCGCCGCGGATCACATGGTACTCGCCCTGCGCCGGGCCCACCGGGTCGCGCGCGGGCTGGCCGACGATGCTCGGCGTGAGCGTGTACCAGTCGTGCGTCCACTCGGCGACGTTGTCGCCCAGGTGCAGCAGCCCGAGCGCGTTCGCCGCGAAGCTCTCCACGGGAGCGCTCGCCTTGAAGCCGTCGTCGTAGCCGTCGAGCACCCGCGCGACGAGCGCCGCGGCGCTCGCGTCGGCGTAGTTCCCCGCTCCGGGGGGCACGGGCAGGGCGCTCCCCCACGGGTACTTGAGCGGGCCCTGCGCTCCCGGGTAGCGCGCCACCCGCTCCCACTCGGCCTCGGTCGGAAGCCGGTAGCCCGTGTTCAGGGGAACGATCGGTGCGTACGTGCCGTCGCGCTCGACGTAGGCGCGCGGCAGGCGCTCGCGGTCGCTCAACCAGTTGCAGTAGGCGGCCGCCTGCTGCCACGTCACGTTCACGACCGGCATCGCGTCCATGTCGAGGCTCTGGTCGGAGAGGCTTCCCGAGGAGTGCGGCGCCAGGTAGCGGCGGAATTGCTCGTTCGACACCTCGCGCGTCGCCACGTAGAACGGGCGCGCCAGCTCGACGTCGCGCTGCTGCTCGTTCGCACGGCGGCCCGGCTCGCGCCGCGGCGCGCCCATCGAGATCCTGCGGCCCTCGACGAGCCTAAGCTCGTGGCCTTCGGGGCTGCGCGCCACGCGCGGCATCTGCTCCTCGCGCGCCTCGTCGGCGCTCTTCAGCGCGAGGCTGATCGTCTGCGGGAACCCCGGGCGCGGCGTGACGGAGACGCGCGCGGTCTCGTAGCCCTCGCGGCGGAGCTCGACCTGGTGCGGGACCGCGACGAGCTGCAGCGTCTGGTCGGCCTTGCCGCGCGGCTGGCCGTCGACGACGAGCTCGGCGTCCGGCGGCCGCACCGTGACCTTCACCTCGCCGAGCTGCGGCACGAGCCGCAGCGTCGCTTCGCGCCGCTCGCCCGCGCGCAGCGTGAGGCTCAGCTCGGCGGACGCGTGGCCGGGCAGGCTGGCGCGCACCACCACCGGCTTGCCGGCGCCGACGCGCAGCTCGAGCGGCGCACGGCCGCTGTCGGCGCCGTCGAGGCTCACGCGCGCACCGGCCGGATCGCTCGACACCACGACGATCCCGGGACGTGGCGGGGGCGGCGGGCCGGGCGGCGGTGTCGGCAGCGGCGCGAGCGTGACGACGATCGACTGCAGCGCGCCTCGGCCCGCGACGGCCACGCGCTGGCGG
>DATBSL010000399.1:0-19054 GCA_036559805.1 Vicinamibacteria bacterium | reverse complement strand
CTTCAGGGTGTTGGAGCCGATCACCACCGAGCCGGGCTTGGCGACCGAGCTCTCGAGCCGGCTCGCGGTGTTCACCGTGTCGCCGAGCACGGTGTACTCCTTCTTGTTGATGCTGCCGATCTCGCCGGCGACGGCGTTGCCGGAGTTGATCCCGATGCGGATGCTGAGCGCGGGGGTGCCTTCCTTGCGCTCCGAGTTCCACTCCGCGAGCCGCTCCTGCATCTCGAGCGCCGTGCGGATCGCCCGCTGGGCGTGGTCGGGCATGTCGAGCGGTGCGCCGAACACGGCCATGATCGCGTCGCCTATGTACTTGTCGAGCGTGCCCTCGTACTTGAAGATCACGTCGGTCATGCGCGAGAGGTAGTCGTTCAGCAGCAGCGAGACCGACGAGGGGCTCATCGTCTCCGACATCGAGGTGAAGCCGCAGATGTCGGCGAACAGGATGCTGACCTCGCGCACCTCGGGCGCGCCCAGCTCGGCGCCGTGGTCGGAGGCCGCCAGGATCCGGCTCGCCACCTGAGGCGACAGGAAGCGGCCGAGCCGCTCGCGCTTCTTCTCCTCCGCCACGATCTTCTGGTTGAGCCGCGCGCGCTCGACCGCGACGGCTGCGTAGTTCGCGAGCGCGGTCAAGAGGTCGAGGTCGTTCACCGTGAAGCAGTTGGTGAGCATCGGCGAGTCGACGTGGATGATCCCGATCACCTCGTCCTTGTTCCAAAGCGGCGCGCACATCGCGCTCCTGATGCCGTGGAAGCGGATCGAGTCGCCCGCCCCGAAGCGCGGGTCGACCATCGCGTCGGAGGTCAGGATCGAGACGCGGTCGTGCATCACGCGGTCGGCGATCGTCTTCGACACGGTGATGCGCCCCTCGCCGCCGCCGGCGCTCCTGTGCTTGACGACCATCGGCACGAGCTTGCCTTCGACCACGTCGTCCTCGAGCATCAGGAAGCCGCGGTCGGCGGGCATGTGCTCGAACACGATGTCCATCACCTGGTGCAGCACCTCCTCGACGGGCCGCACCGCGATCAGCGTCTCCGCGACCGAGGTCAGCACCTTGAGGATGCGGTTCGACTTCTCGATCTCCTGGACGTCGACCGGCGCCGGCTGGCGCGCGTCGGCCGCCGCCTTGGGAGGCTGCCCCGCTCCCGTCAGCAGGCGGCTGAGCTCGCCCACCGAGCGGATGATCGTGCCCGCCTCCTCGGAGAGCGGCTTCGCGTCGTCGAGCACGACCTTGCTCTCGAGCGCCTTCGTGAACGTGAGCTCGAACTTCCCGAGCAGGATCCGGTCGCCGTCGCGCAGCGGCGCCTCGACGACCGGCACGCCGTTGACCTGGGTGCCGTTCTTGGACTTGAGGTCCATGATGCGGGCGTCGCCGGCCTCGCCGACGACCACCTTCGCGTGGTTACGGGAGATCCCGAAGTCGCGCAGCACGATCTGGCAGTCGGGGGAGCGGCCGATCACCACGTCGCCGGAGGCGAAGGTGAAGCTCTGCGGGGTCTCGCCGTCCTGATAGGTCAGCCGGTACATCGCTCCCGCCGCCTTGGCGCAGCCAAGCTTCTCAAGGTGGGGAGTTTACTCCCTTTTCAGGCTCCGCAGCATCAACTCCTCGAGCGCCTGGCGCGGGGCTTTCCCCGCGTGCAGCACGGCCTTCATCTGGTGCGCGATCGGCATGTCGATCGCGTGCCGCTCGGCGAGCGCACAGGCGGCGAGCGCCGTCCTCACGCCCTCCGCGTGGATCCCGGCGGACGCCTCTTGCAGCGTCGCCCCACGGCCGAGCCTCTGCCCGAGCGTGCGGTTGCGCGAGAGGGCGCCGGTGCAGGTGAGCACCAGGTCGCCCAGGCCAGCGAGGCCGGCGAGCGTGTCGGGCCGCCCGCCGAGCGCCACCGCCAGGCGCGCGATCTCGGCGAGGCCGCGCGTGACGAGCGCCGCGACGGTGTTGTGGCCGTAGCCGAGGCCGTCCACGATCCCGGCCGCAATCGCGATCACGTTCTTCACCGCGCCGGCCAGCTCGACGCCGGTCACGTCCTCGCTCGAGTAGACGCGGAAGGCGCGCGTCGCGAGCGCGCGCTGCACTCGCTCGGCCACGGAATGGTCGTCCGACGCCACCACGACTGCCGTCGGCAGCGCCTGCGCCACCTCGAGCGCGAACGACGGCCCGGAGAGCACCGCGAGCGGGCGGCCGGGCGCCTCGGCGGCGGCGACCTCGCTCATGCGCCGCAGCGTGTCGGTCTCGAGCCCCTTGGTGGCCGAGACGAGCAGCACGCCCGGCCCCGCGGCCGTGCCGACGCGCCGGTAGACGTCGCGGCAATACTCGGAAGGGACGGCGACGATCGCGGCTTCGGCGTTCGCGAGCGCCTCGTCGAGGCTGGTCGTCGCGCGCAGCCCCGCAGGCAGCTCGACGCCGGGGAGATACGCCTGGTTCTCGCGCCGCTCGTTGATCGAGTCCGCGACCTCGGGCGACCGGACCCACGTCGCGAGCTCGTGGCCGGCGCGCCGCGCGTGCACGGCGAGCGCCGTGCCCCACGATCCCCCGCCGAGCACCGCGAGCCTCACGCTCGCGGCCCGCCGCGCGCGTCGAGCCGCCGCTCGGTGCCCGCGAGGATGCGCTGCAGGTTCGAGCGGTGGCGCAGCACGATGAGCGCGGCCGTCGCCACGGCCGAGATCGCGACGGGGTCGGGACCGCGGAAGACGAGTGTCGCGAGCGCGAGGCTCGACGCTCCCAGCACCGAGCCGAGCGACGCGAGCTGCGTCGTGGCCACGACCAGCAGGAAAACCGGCAGCGCGACGAGCGCCGCGACCGGCTCGAGCACGGCGAAGCCGCCGAGGCCGGTCGCGACCCCTTTGCCTCCGCGAAGGCCGAGGAAGATCGGGAAGGCGTGGCCGACGACCGCCACCGCGGCAGCCGCCGCCGGGATCCAGGGGTGGCCGGGCGCGAGGCGCAGGGCCAGCGCCACCGCGAGCGCGCCCTTCGCGACGTCGAGTCCGAGCGCGAGCGCCGCGGCTCCGCGGCCGGCGCTGCGCAGCACGTTCGTCGCGCCGACGTTGCCGCTTCCGACGTTGCGCACGTCCGCGACGCCGAAAGCCCGCGCGACGAGGAAGCTGCACGGGATCGATCCGACGAGGTATGCGAGGGCGATCACGCCGAGGCTCACGAGCATGGCGGGCGCGCGCGCAGTATAGCCGGCCTAGCCGGCGCCGAGCGGAAAGAGCTGCAGCGGCGTGTACGAAGCACCCTCGGGCCGCGTCTCGCTTCGGAAGAGGACCAGCGACTCGAGTCGCGTCTCGCCCAGGTCCACAGCGGGCAGCTCGGGACGCGCGGCGCGTTCGCGCCAGCGGCCGAGCGTCAGGTGCGCGCGGAACGGGCGCTCCTCGGGCGCGAAGCCGGCGTCGCGGGCCGCCTGCTCGCACGCGCGCTGCAGGTCGGAGGCCGGCGGCGGCAGCTCGACGCCCACCCACAGCACGCGCGGGCTGCCGCGCTCGGGAAACGTCCCGACGCCCCGAACGCGCGCCCGCAGCGTTGGACAGTTGCTCGCCGCCGCGCGCAGGCTCGGCTCGAGAGTGCTCACCTGAGCGGGGCTCGTCGTCCCCAGGAAGCGCAGGGTCAGGTGGATGCCCTCGGCGCGCACCAGCCGGGCCGCACCGAGCGTCGGGCGCAAGCGCTGCTGCAGCTCGTCGAGACCCTGGCGCAGGGCCGCATCGATCTCGAGCGCGACGAAGGCGCGGACGCTCCCGTCTCCGCTCAAAGCGGCGGCAGCCCCAGCAACCCACGCCTCAGCATCTCGAGCGCCACCTGCGTCGACTGCTGGCGCACGAGCTCGCGGCCGCCAGGGAAGTGGTTGCGGCGGACGCGCGTTCCAGCGGCGCCGCAGATCGCGACGTAGACGAGGCCGACGGGCTTCTCGCTCGTCCCGCCGTCGGGGCCCGCGATGCCCGTGATCGCGACGCCGACGTCGGCTGCAGCCGTCTTCATGACGCCCGAAGCCATGCGCGCGGCCACTTCCTCGGAGACGGCGCCGTGCCTCTCGATGAGGGACGCGTCGACACCGAGCGCCTCGACCTTGGCCTCGTTGGCGTAGGTCACGACCGCGCGGTCGAGGACGGCACTCGCTCCGGGCACCTCGGTGAGCCGCGCGGAGAGAAGGCCGCCGGTGCAGGACTCGGCGAGCGCGAGCCTCAGGTGGCGCTCGCGCAGCAGGTCCACGACCAGCTGCGGCAGCTCGCGGCCGTCCTCGCTGAAGATGCGGCCGGGCAGCGCCTCGCGCAGCAGCCGCGCCAGCGCCTCGATGCGCGCCTGGGCGTCCGCGTCCCCGTCGCCGTGGGCCACGAGGTGCAGCTCCACCTGGCCGGGCGAGCCGAGGATCGTGGTCTTCGGGTTCTCGAAGCGCGTGTAGACGGGCGCCGCCACCTCGTCGACGCCGCTCTCCGACATGCCGGAGATCTTGAGCACGCGTCGCCGCACGACGCGCGCCTCGCCCACGCGCGCCCGCAGCCTCGGCAGCACCAGCTCGTCGAAGATCGGCTTCATCTCGCCGGGCGGCCCCGGCAGCAGCACGAGCGTGCGGCCTTCGTGCTCGATGAGCTGCGCCGGCGCGGTGCCACGCGCGTTCGCGAGCACGCTGGCGCCGTCGATCACGTCGGCCTGCTTGAGGTTCGTGTCGGACATCGGCCGGGCGTAGCGGGCGAAGCGCGCGCGCAGGGCGTCGACGATGGCGTCGTCCCGACGCAGCCCGCGCCCGGTCGCCGCGGCCGCGGCCTCGCGTGTCAGGTCGTCCGCAGTCGGCCCGAGCCCGCCGGTGGCGATCACGACGTCGGCGCGCGCGAGCGCGTTGCGGAACGCCGACTCGAGCAGGGCCATGTCGTCGGCCAGCGTCGTCCGCGCCATCACCTCGATCCCGGCGTCGAGCAGCCGCTCGGTGAGCCAGAGCGAGTTGGTCTCGGAGCGCAGCGGCCCGAGCAGCTCGCTGCCGATCGCGAGAAGCTCGGCCTTCAAGTGCTCACGCCGGCGGGATCGCGGCTCACTCCGTCACACCACGGGCCAGATCGCGAGCCCGACGCGGAGCAGAAGCTGCGCGTAGATCCCGGCCGCCACGTCGTCGGCCATGATCCCGAGCCCCCCCGGCAGGCGCTCGAGCGCCCGCGCCGGCCAGGGCTTGACGATGTCCATGGCGCGGAACAACAGGAAGCCCGCGACGGCGATCGCCGGGGTAAACGGCAGGCTCACGAACGTGATCCACTGCCCCGCCACCTCGTCCACCACGACGAGCCCCGGGTCCTTCCGCGCCACGAGAGTGGCCACGCGCTGGGCGGCGAACACCCCCAGCACCGTCACGACGAGAGTGGCGCCGAGCTGGACGGGCCAGGGACGACCCACGAGCGGCAGGAACAGCAACAGCCCCACCACCGAGCCGGCCGTGCCCGGCGCGAGCGGCGAATAGCCGCTGCCCAGGCCAGTGGCCATCAGCAACGCGAGCTTGTCGAGGAGTTTCGTCATCGAGCGGCCAGGGGTTGCACGCTACCGGCCCGCAACCATGCTCCCCGGGGGGTCTGGGGGGGCGAAGCCCCCCAGATCAAAGAAGGAGGCAGCAGCCTCGTTGCCGTTCGTCCCCCTTCGAGCGCCCCTCTTGAGGAAGTCACGGACCTTGGCCGTTCGTCCCCCTCGCACGCTCCCTCTTGAAGAGCCACGAGCCACGGACACTGGTCGCTCGTCCCCCTCGCACCATCCTGCTTGAGGAGCCACCAGGCTCGCGGACTCAGCCGCGGACGACGCGTGTCTTGAACAGGCGATCGTGGAGCGTGCGCCGCGCCGGATCGAAGGCCATCGGCACGAGCGACGCGCCCGCGAGGAGGATGCCGACGAGCCCCAGCGCGGCGCGGGCCACGGCCTTCAGGTACGAGGGGGGCCGCCCGGTGGTGCCCACGACGCGCAGCCCGGTCATCAGCTTGCCGGGGGTCTGGCCGGTCGTGCCGGTGAAGTAGCCGGCGTAGAAGAGCGCCAGCAGCCCGAGGTAGAGCGCGAGGCCCGGCCAGCTCGGCAGGAGCGCGCTCACGTCGACGCGCGCCGCGCGGCCCGTGAAGTAGAGCACCAGCACGCCCAGTCCAGCGAACAGGATCGCGTCGACGGCGGCGGCCTGCGCCCGCTCGAGCGGCAGCGCCGGCCTCTCGAGCGGCGGGGCCTGCGCCTGTAGCGGCGGCAGCTCGACCTCGGGCTCGCTCTCGGGTTCATACGGCAGCACGACCTCGTCGAGCGAGGGGACGACGCGGCGCGTGGCGCGCGGCAGCGCGGCCTCGCGCGCGCGCGCCTCGAGCTCGCTCGCCGCGTCGTCCGCGTTCAGCGGCAGGTCGCCCAGCTCGGCGTCGCTCAGGCGCACCGTGACGAAGTCGTCGCTCGGCAGGGGCGACGCCGCGGCGGTGGGCTGGGGCGTCGGCGTGGCGACGGCCGGCGGCGGCGGCGCGGCGGGCTGTGCCGCGACCGGCTCGCTCGGCGCCGCGGAGCTCGTCTCGACGTCTTCGTCAGCCTCCACCGAGTCGAAGAGCGGCAGGCCGGCGTCGGCGCGCCTCTGGCGCCGCGAGCGAACGCGCTCCTGCACCTCGTCGCGCCAGGTCTTCTCCTTCTTGCGCAGCCCGGGGATGTCGCGCAGCGGCTCCGCGCGCTTCTGCGGCTGCGGCGTCACGTAGCGCGGGTCCGCGGCGAGCGCTCCCTCGACGCGCGGCTGGCCGCCCGCGTCGCACACGGGACAGCGATCGTGATGGGCGCCGAGCTCCCCGCCGCAGGAGGGGCAGGTCACCGACGAATGGCTCCCTGCTGCGCCCCGGGCGCGCCAGCCAGGCTCCCGATCAGCGCGTCCCAGCGAACCGCCAAGGCACCGCCCACGATCGCGAAGACGACCAGCCACAGCGAAACCAGGGCGCCCCGCGTCCACGGCACCGCGGTCCCGCTCGTCCCTGAGTTGTCGTCCGCTCTTCGCATCCCGCTCCCGAGGTGGTCCCGCCCGATCAAGCTCATTATCCGCGCACCTCGCGCGCTGGATCAAGCGTCAATCGCGTCGTCCTCGCGGTCGCGCTTCGCGGGCAGCAGCCCGTAGGCCTTCATCTTCCTGTAGAGGTTCGAGCGCTCGACCCCGAGCGCCTCGGCGGTGCGGCTCATGTTGCCGCCGCACTCGCGGTAGCGCTGCAGGATGTAGCGCCGCTCGAACTCCTCGCGCGCCGCGACGAGCGTCCCGTCGTCGGAGCCCGCGGCGTCGGGCGCGGCGTCGGCGCCGGCCTGCGCCGCCTCGCCGGGCACCGCGCTGAGCGAGGCGGGCAGGTGCCGCAGCTCGATCCGCTCCGAGGGCGTCATGATCACCAGCCGCTCCAGGATGTTGCGCAGCTCGCGCACGTTGCCGGGCCAGGGCAGCCGCGCGAGCGCCAGTAGCGCCTCGTCGGCGACATCGCGCGGCCGCCGGCCGTGCTCGGCGCTCAGCACTCCCATGAAGTGGCGCACCAGCAGCGGCACGTCCTCGCGCCGCTCGCGCAGGGGCGGCACGTGGAACGGGATCACGTTCAGCCGGAAGTACAGGTCCTCGCGGAAGCGGCCCGCGCGGATCTCGGCCTCGAGGTCCTTGTTGGTGGCGGCGATCACGCGCACGTCCACGTCCACGCCGCCCACCCCGCCGACCGGCTCGATGCGCTGCTCCTGCAGCGCGCGCAGCACCTTCGCCTGGGTCTTCAGGCTCATGTCGGCGATCTCGTCGAGGAAGAGCGTGCCCGAGTCGGCCAGCTCGAACTTGCCCTTGCGCGCGGTGAGCGCTCCGGTGAAGGCGCCCCGCGTGTGGCCGAACAGCTCGCTCTCGATCAGCTCCTCCGGGATCGCGGCGCAGTTCACCTCGACGAAGGGGCCCGCGGCGCGCAGGCTCTGGGCATGGATCGCGCGCGCCACCAGCTCCTTGCCGGTGCCGTTCTCGCCGTAGATCAGCACGCGTCCATTGCTGGGCGCCGCCTGGGCGATCTCCGCGCGCAGCCGCTTCACGCCGGGGCTCTCGCCCACCATCACGTAGCGCTCGCCGATGCGCTCGCGCAGCTCGCGCAGCTCGCTCTCGAGCCGGCGCTGGCGCAGCGCGTTCTTCACCGCCAGCACCGTCTTCTCGAGCGACAGCGGCTTCTCGACGAAGTCCTGAGCTCCGAGCCGGACCGCCTTGACGGCCGTCTCGATCGTGCCGTGGCCCGAGATCACGACCACGGGCAGCTCGGCGTCCCGCTCGCGGATCCGGCTCAGCACCTCGAGGCCGTCCTGCCCGGGCAGCCACACGTCGAGCAGCACCAGGTCGAAGCGCCGGGTCGCGAGCGCCGCGAGCGCCGCCTCGCCCGAGTCCACCGTCTCGACGGCGTAGCCCTCGTCGCCCAGGATCCCCGCGAGCGAGGAGCGCACGCCCGCCTCGTCGTCCACGACCAGCACCGCGTCCTTCATCTCCACCTCACGCCGGCAGCTCGATCACGAAGCGCGCCCCGCGCGGCTCGCGGTCCTCCGCCCGGATCGTCCCCAGGTGCTCCTGCACGATCCGGCTCACGATCGCGAGCCCGAGCCCGCTGCCGCGCTTCTTGGTCGAGAAGTGCGGCACGAACAGCTGGTCACGGTCGGCCGGAGCGATGCCCGGCCCGTCGTCGCTCACCACGAGCCGCACGCGCGAGGCGGCGCGGTCGTACTCGGTCGCGAGCTGGATGCGCCCCTTGCCCTCGGTCGCCTCGACCGCGTTGTCGACCAGGTTGATCACGGCGCGCTTCATCTGGTCGAAGTCGAGCCGCAGCACGGGCAGGTCCGAGGCAAGCCGGCGCTCGAGCTCGATGCCCGGGGACATCCCGTCGTAGAGCGAGAGCGCCTGCTCCAGCACCTCGTGCAGCGAGGCCGGCCGCAGCGTGGCGATCGGCATGCGCGCGAACTGCGCGAACTCGTCCACCAGGTTCTTGAGGGCCTCGACCTCGTCCACGATCGCGCGCGTGCACTCGGTGACCACCCGGTCGAACTCGGGGTCCGACTTGAGCCAGGCCTTGCGCACGCGCTGCGCGGAGAGCTGGATCGGGGTGAGCGGGTTCTTGATCTCGTGCGCCAGCTTGCGCGCCACCTCGCCCCAGGCCGCGACCTTCTGCGCCCGCATCAGCGGCGTGAGGTCGTCGACCACCACGAGCGCTCCCGGCGCCGAGCCGAGCGAGCCCGGCAGGCTCACGACCGTCACGGCCAGGTGGCGGTCGCGCTCGCGCGCCGGCACGATCACCTCGCGCTCCTGGCGCGAGACGCGGCCCGAGAGCAGCCGCAACACGAGCGCGCGGATGTCGTCGCGGCCCTGCCCGCTCATCACGCGCTCGAGCGGCAGCCCCACGACGCCCGGCTCGAGCTCGAGCAGCCGCTGGGCGGCGGCGTTCACGGCGGTGACGACGCCTTCCTCGTCGACCACGAGCACGCCGGTCCCGACCGTCTCGAGCACGGTGTCGGTGAGGCGCCGGCGCTCCTCGAGCTCCTGGTTCTTGCGCACGAGCCCCGCGCGGGAGAACTCGACCTCTTCCTCGCTGCGCGCCAGGCGCTCGGACATCTTGTTGAAGGACGCGATCAGCGCGCGGAACTCCTCGCTGCCGGTCGGAAAGTCGACGCGCACGCCGCGCTGGCCGGCCGCGATGCGCTCGGTGCCCTCGGCCACGAGCCGCATCGGCGTCGTGATGCGGCGCGAGAGGTAGAGCGCGAGCCAGACGGCCCCGAACAGGATCAAGAGCGCAGGGAACAGGTAGAGCGAGCGGTAGAACGAGAGGATCGGCTCGCGGAAGGTCTGCGTCTTGCGGAACTTCGTGTAGCCGCCGTGGACCTCCTGGACGGCCGCGGCCACGTCGGGCGCCACGAAGCTCGAGACGACCACCGCGCCCTCGGGACGGCCGTTCGCGTCGCGAAGCGGCACCGCGACGCGCGCGAGCCGGCCGGCGCCGACGGCGACCGAGGCCGAGGCTTCCTTGCCGCCGCTCGCCAGCTCCGCGAGAGCGTCGCCTCCCGCCGCTTCCTGCCCCGGCGAGGACGGCAGCCGCGGGTCCATCACCGCCACCACCTCGCTGTGCCCGGAGTAGACGTTCACGAGGTCGAGCTCGCGCTCGCGGGCGCGCAGCTCGATCGCGCGACGCAGCCGGCCCTGCTCTTTCGGCTGGAGCAGGCCGCGCGCCTCGATCTCGCGCGCGAGCTGCCGGGCGTGGACGCGGCTCGTCTCGAGCGCCGCCTCGTCCACGGCGATGCCGAGCGTCTGCGACGAGGCCAGCATGCGCTCGACGTCCACGTTGAACCAGCGGTCGACGGTCTGGCGGATCAGGTCGCTGCCCACGAGCAGGATCAGCAGCGAGGGTGCGATCGCCATCGTCAGGAACACGAGCAGCAGCTGCACGCGCAGGCGCGCGCCGAAGACCCCGCGCCGCCACTCCATCAGCATCCGCACCAGGTTCCGGCCCAGCACGAACACGAGCACCAGCAGCAGCGAGATGTTGAGCACCGTCAGGGCGTAGAGCAGGGCCGACGCCAGGAAGTCGGGCTGGAAGTCCCGGCTCTTGCGCAGCAGGAGCTCGGCGAGCAGGAAGACCAGCAGAAGCCCGCCCGTCACCCCCAGCACCAGCCGGAGGTTGTTCTGGAACCGCTCCCGAGGCATCGGGCAAGTGTAGCTCCGCAGCCACACCCGGCCCAAATCTAAGAACTAGTGGCTCTTAGCCTAGTCTCGAGCTTCCAGGAGCCCCTTGAGCGTAGCCATGAACTGGTCGACGTCCTTGAAGTCGCGGTAGACGGATGCGAAGCGGACGAAGGCGACCTTGTCGAGGTCCTTGAGGCGCTCCATGAGCACCTCGCCGATCTGGTCGGCGGGTACCTCCCGGTCGGGGCTCTCCTGCACCATCGCCTCGACCTGGTCGACGACCTGCTCGAGCGCCTTCGTGGCCACCGGCCGCTTCTCGCAGGCCTTGAGCAGGCCCGCCATCACCTTCTCGCGGTCGAAGCGCTCGCGGCGCCCGTCCTTCTTCACGACCAGGTGCGGGATCTGGTCGATCCTCTCGTACGACGTGAAGCGCCGGCCGCACGAGAGGCACTCGCGCCGGCGCCTGATCACGTCGCCTTCCTTGCTTTCGCGCGAGTCCACGACCTTGTCCTCGATGTGGGCGCAGAACGGGCACTTCAAGATCGCACCTCCGACTCCGACAGCGTGCCTTGTTGGCGGGTGACCTCGGCCACGCGCCCGAGGCTCAGTCCCTCGCGTCCGAGCAGCACCAGCCCGAAAACGAGGATCGGCAGGTTCGACAGCGCGTGCGCGGCGACGGCGGCGGCCGCCGCCGTCGCGCGCGGCACCGAGTACACGTCGGCGAGCGCCAGCATGTAGAAGGCGTGGAAGCCGCCCACCATGCCCGGCGTCGGGATCGCGACGCCCACCACGAGAAACGCCATCAGCAGGAAGGTCGCGTGGAACGGCAGCTCGATGCCGAAGGCCGCGTGGTTCAGGTGGAAGCCGAGCGCGATCAGCAGCCAGAGCGCGAGCGACTGCAGCGCGATCTTCCCGAGGTGCGAAAGCGGAGCGCGCAGCACCGCGAGTCCGAAGGAGAAGGCGCGCAGGATCCGGCTCGACGGCTCGGCGAGCCAGCGCGGAGCGCGCGTGAGCCAGCGCTCGAGGGTCCCCGTGACACGCTCGGCGTTCGCGTGGAGCGCCAGCAGGAAGACGAGCGCGCCCAGGGCGACGGCTCCCGTGGCGGCGCCGCCGAGCGTCACGACCTGTGTGAGCCGGCTCTCCACCTGCGCCGCCGGCGTCGGCAGCACGAAGAGGTACGCCGCGAAGAGCGCCAGCACCGTGATCAGGTCGAACAGCCGCTCCAGGATGATCGTCGCGAAGCCGGCCGAGGTCGGGATCGGGTAGCGCCGCGACACGAGCCAGGGCCTCACGAGCTCGCCCGCGCGCGGGATCAGCAGCCCTGACGCGAAGCCGACCATCGTGGCCGAGAAGAGATCGGGGAACCGGACGCGGCCGAGCGGCAGCAGGAGGTCCCCCCAACGCCAGGCGCGCAGCGCGTAGACCGCGAGCGTCGCGAGCATCAGGCCCGCGAGAGGCAAGAGGCGCGCGCCGCGCAGGGCCGCGCCGAGTGCTGCCCAGTCGACACCCCGAAAGAAGAAGCCGAGAAGGACGAGGGCCAGAAGCGCTCCCACCAGGAGCTGCCCCTGTTGCCGCTTCACCGGGGCCCCGCCGTGCTCACAAAGCCTTTTCTCTCAGACACTTGATAGCTGTCGCCGACTCTACTACAATGCCCCGCCGAGCGTCAAACCGGCGGGCCCTTCCCCGACTGGCACCACTTCCGTGAACTCCCCGAAGCCCGGGCACGTTCCCGTGAATGGCAGGGGATGGACCGTGCCTTCAGGGGTTTTTGACCACGACCGACGCCGATCTCCTGCCGCGTTGTCGGGGCGGCGACGAAGCTGCCTGGGGGGAGCTCGTCCGCAACTACACGCGAAAGGTCTTCGGCCTCGCCTACCGCTTTACCGGACGCGCGGACGAGGCGGAAGACCTGACGCAGGAGATCTTCGTCAAGGTGTACCAGACGCTCCACAAGTACCGGGAAGCGGAGGGCGCCTTCGGGGCCTGGCTGATGGCGCTCGCGCGCAACCATGCGATCGACCACTACCGCCGGGGCAAGCAGGAGCGCACGCGCCGGGACGAGGACCCGCTGGTCCTCGAGAAGGCGCGGTCGCACGACGAGCCCCCGATCGCGGGGATCGAGCGCGACGAGCGGGCGAGGCTCGTTCACCGCGGGCTGCGCGCGCTGCCGCACGACCTGCGCCTGCCGCTCGTGCTGTGCGACCTGCAGGGCCTCGCGTACGACGAGATCGCGACGCAGCTCGGGGTCCCGCTCGGAACGGTGAAAAGCCGCATCAACCGGGCGCGCGTCGAGCTCGCCAAGCGCCTGCTGGCACGGCGCGCCGAGCTCGAGCCGTGACGGCATGAGCATGGACTGCCAGAGAGCCGAGGAGCTTCTCTCCGACCACCTCGAGGACGCGCTCCACCCGATCCTCGCGGGAGAGCTCGAGCAGCACCTCGCGAGCTGCGAGAGCTGCCGCGCGCTGCGCGCGGCGCTCGCCGATGTCGTCCTGGCCCTTCGCTCCGCCGCGGACCTCGAGGCGCCCGAGGGCCTCGCCGAGCGCGCCGCGCGCGCGGCGCTCGCCGCGCGCCGCCCGCTGGAGATCCGGCCGGCGCTCGTGCTGCCGCACTGGCTGAACGCCGCCGCCGCCGGCTTCGCGCTGATCGCGCTCGGGACGACGCTCGCGGTCGTCGGCCCGGAGCGCGGGGCGCGCGCGGCCCACCGGCTCGTCGGCGAGACGGTCACCGTCGGCAGCAGCCTGATCGAGCGCAAGGACCGGCTGGTCGAGGACGTGCGGCTGCTGGGCGTCGTGCTGAGCACGGCGTTCGAGGGCCGCATCGAGCGCGTGAACGACCGCGTGAACGACTACAAGAAGCTGATCGAGCGCCGCAAGGCGGGGCCGCAGGCCGAGCCGAAGCAGGGGCGCGAGGGCCGCGCGGCCGCCGTACGCGTGGCCGCAGCTTTCCGAACCGACGGCGCCCCCGGCTCGTAGCCCGATGTGGAACCGGTCGTGGATCCAGTCAAGGAGAAGATCGAGATGAGCAGCCAGCCGTCGGGCCCCGAGAGCGTGCCGCCCGGCATGCCCCCCGCCCTGCCCCCTCAGAACGCCCCCTTCGTGCGGCTGCCCAAGAGCCCCGGCCTCGCGGCCTTCCTCTCGCTCTTCCCTGGCCTCGGCCAGGTGTACAACGGCCGCATCGCGCGCGCGTTCGTGTTCTTCTCCACGTGGGTGGGCAGCATCTACCTGACCTCGACTGGACACGAGTTCCCGTTCGCGTTCGTGATCCCCTTCGTCTACCTCTTCAACATCATCGACGCCTGGAAAGGCGCCAACGCGGTCAACGCGCGCTTCCTCGGCGGCCGCAACGAGCCGGAGGACGAGCCTGAGATCGAGTCACCCGTGTGGGGTGGCTCGCTCGCGCTTTTCGGCGTGCTGATCTTGATGAGCAACCTCGGCTGGCTCGACCTCGACCGGCTCGCGCGCTGGTGGCCGCTGCTGCTGATCGCCGTGGGCGGCTACTTCGTCTACTCGTCGATGCAGGCCCGCAAGGCAGGGAGCTCGGGCGATGAGTCGGCTCGCCTTTAGCCCCGAGGGCGTCACCTTCGGCGCCTGCCTCGTGGCGCTCGGTGTACTCGGTACGCTCGCCAACCTCGACCGGATCGAGCTCTTGCCGATCCTGCGGACGTACTGGCCCTTGTCGCTCGTGCTGTGGGGTGTCCTCGAGCTCGTGGCGCTCTGGGGTCGCCGGTCTACCCAGGGGAGGTCGTAGGTGAGCCTTCGCAAGATCGCGCTTCTGATCCTGATCGTCGGCTTCGCCGCGACTGTCGAGACGGCCTGGAACCTCCAGGGCGACGTGCGCTTCGGACCCGAGGGCTGTCGTGTGATGGGCGGCCGCTTCTACGGTCCGTCTTGGAGCTACGAGGCCGCCGGCGAGCGTGCCGTGACCGCGGCGGCGCCGCGCCTCGAGATCGAGAACGCGTTCGGCGGCGTCACGGTCTCGGCGGGCGCGCCCGGTGTCGTCAAGGTCAGGCTGCGCAAGGTCGTCTACCAGCCGACCGAGGAGAAGGCGCGCGCCTTTGCCGACCGCATCGAGCTGCGCCTCACGGGCGACGACGGGCTCGTTCGGGTTGGCACCAACCGCGAAGAGCTGGGCCGGAGCCAGGAGACGGGCTTCGAGACCCACTTCGAGATCGAGGCCCCCGCCGCGAGCGTCGCCGAGCTGCGCAACGAGCACGGCCGGGTCGAGCTGCGGGGCCTCGCGGCCGCGGACGTGGCGTCCGCGTTCGACGCGGTCGCGATCGAGCGCGTGGCGGGCGACGTGAAGCTCGAGTCGCGCCACGGCGACGTGCACGTCGAGGGCATCGGCGGAACGCTTCAGCTCGGCTCGCGTCACGGCAGGGTGTCGGTCGCGGCCGTCAGGGGCGCCGCGAAGCTCGACGTGCAGCACGGCGACGTGGAGGCGCGCCGCACCGGGTCGATCGAGATCGCCATGGCGCACGGCGGGCTGACGCTCGAGACCGTGGAGGGAGACCTGCTCGTGCGCAGCCAGCACGGCGACGTGAGCGGCACGGACGTCACGGGCGGCGCCGACGTCGAGTCCTCGTTCGGCGGCGTGCGCCTCGAGCGTGTGGGCGGCGAGCTGCGCGCCCGCGTCCAGCACGGCGGCGTCACGGCGAGCGACGTCTCGGGCGGGGCGGACCTCGAGACCACCCACGACAGCGTGACGCTCGAACGCGTCGCGGGCCCCGTCCAGGCGGTCGTCGAGCACGGGGGCGTCGAGGCCCGCGGCCTGGCGCAGGGCGCCCGGATCCGGGCCTCGGGATCGAGCGTTTCGCTCGACGGCTTCGCCGGCCCCGTCGACGTGCAGGTCGAGCGCGGCGGCGCGCGGCTCGCGCCGGGCGCCGCGATCGCGGCGGAGATCGCGGCCCGCGTGACGCACGGCGACATCCAGCTCGAGGTACCCGAGGGCAGCCGCTTCGACCTCGAGGCCGAGTCGCAGCGCGGACGCGTGGACGCGCCCCTCGCGGGGCTCAGCGCCGATGACGAGGGCCGCAGGGGCCAGCGCGCTTCCGGGCGCCACGCCGAAGGCGGCGTGAGCGTTCGGCTCGATGCCGACGGCGACGTGACGCTCGAATCGCGCCCCGCCCGCTCGCGCAGCGACTGGACCGTCGCCCGGCCGCGATCCTCGGCGAAGCAGGCGGCCGAGGCGGCCGCGAGCCCGCGCCCGGCGGCGTCGCCCGCGCCCAGCGCCACGCCGACACCTGCCGAAGCCGCTCCGCCAAAGCCAGAAAAAGAGTAGCGCGCCCACCAACAGGCCGAGCTCCGACGATAAGCCGTTCGCTCACTAGCGTCGTCGGGAGGCGTCCCGATTTTTTTGGAGAACGTGGGGCGGGTGTGTTTTTCACCCTTGCCTCGCGCTTCGCGGTTCTTGTAGACTTCCCGCCCTCTAACGCGCCCCGCACCGAAAAACATGCACGTCGACACCAACGCGCCGCCTTTACTGGAATCGAAGCTGCCGGGCATCCCGCTCTTCAAGCGCGGCAAGGTCCGCGACGTCTACGACCTCGGGGACGAGCTGCTGGTGGTCGCGACCGACCGCTTGAGCGCCTTCGACGTGGTGCTGCCGACAGGAATCCCCGGCAAGGGCGTCGTGCTCACGCAGCTGTCGCTCTTCTGGTTCGAGCTGCTGAAGCACGTGGTGCCCAACCACGTGCGGAGCGCCGACGTCGCGGCCTACCCGGCCGCGCTGCGGCCGTTCGCGGACCAACTCGAAGGCCGCTCGATGCTGGTGGTGAAGACCGACGTGCTCCCGGTCGAGTGCGTGGTGCGGGGCTACATCACCGGCTCGGGCTTCAAGGACTACACGCGCACCGGCAGCGTCTGCGGCATCGAGCTGCCCCCGGGGCTCCAGGACTCGGACCGCCTCGAGCCGGCGATCTTCACGCCGGCCACGAAGGCCGAGACCGGCCATGACGAGAACATCTCGTTCGAGACGATGGTGGAGACGGTGGGACGCGAGCGCGCGGACGAAGCGCGGCGGGTGAGCCTCGAGATCTACGAGCGCGCGCGCGGCTACGCCGAGGCGCGCGGAATCATCCTGGCGGACACCAAGTTCGAGTTCGGAGTCCGGAACGGACGCCTCGTCTGGATCGACGAGGCCTTGACGCCCGACTCGTCGCGCTTCTGGCCGCGCGACGCGTACGCGCCGGGACGGGCGCAGCCCAGCTTCGACAAGCAGTTCGTGCGCGACTACCTCGAGACCCTCGCCTGGAACAAGCAGCCGCCGGGGCCCGAGCTCCCTCCGGAAGTCGTCGCGCGCACCGTGGAGAAGTACGTGGAGGCGCACGACCGCCTCCGCGGGGGGGCCCGTTAAAGTCGGCCGCATCCGGGCGCCGCACCCGGCTGCCCAAAGGGAGCTCGTTTCGTGAAGCAAGAGTTGGAAGCGCTCGTCATCGAGATGGTCGACAGGGGGATCCGGTTCTCCGAGGCGAAGCGGGAGTTCGAGAAGCGCTTCATCACGCGCGTGCTGCAGCAGCACCGCGGCAACCTGTCACGCGCCGCCAAGGACCTGCGGATCCACCGGAACACGCTCGGGAAGAAGCTCGAGGAGTTCAAGCGGAGCCAGTGACGCCGGCGCTCGCCTGGCACTCGCCTTGACAGAGTGCCAAGGGCCCTCTATATTCTTGGCAGTCAGCGTTTGCGGGTGCCACGTCTGTTCGGGCTCGCCAGGTCGGGGCCCAGGGGAAAGCATCCGGCCGCTGTGGTCCGCAAATCCGCGGAAAAACGAGAGGAGACACGAAGATGGCGAAAGTTCGTCCGCTTCACGACCGCTTGCTGGTGAAGCGAATCGAGGAGAAGGAAACGGTCAAGGGCGGCATCATCATCCCCGACACCGCGAAAGAGAAGCCCCAGGAGGGCGAGGTGATCGCGGTCGGCAACGGCAAGATCCTGGAGAACGGCACGAAGGTCGCGCTGGACGTCAAGGCCGGCGACAAGATCCTGTTCGGCAAGTACTCCGGCACCGAGATCAAGATTGACGGCCAGGAGTTCCTGATCCTGCGCGAGGACGAAGTCCTCGCGGTGGTCGGCTAGAGGTCCGAGGAAAAAAATGGCGAAGCAGATCACTTACGGAAACGACTCGCGCCAGGCGGTGCTGCGCGGCGTGAACCGGCTGGCGGACGCCGTCAAGGTCACGCTCGGCCCGAAGGGCAGGAACGTCGTCCTGGACAAGAAGTTCGGCTCCCCCGTCATCACCAAGGACGGCGTCACGGTGGCGAAGGAGATTGACCTCAAGGACCCGCTCGAGAACATGGGCGCCCAGATGGTCCGCGAGGTCGCGTCTAAGACCTCCGACGTGGCCGGCGACGGCACCACCACGGCGACCGTGCTCGCGCAGGCGATCTACCGCGAGGGCATCAAGAACGTCACGGCCGGCGCCAACCCGATGGACATCAAGCGCGGCATCGAGAAGGCCGTCGCGGCCGTCGTCGAGGAGCTGAAGAAGCTCAGCAAGCCGGTCAAGGGCAAGATGATCGCCCAGGTCGGCACGATCTCGGCGAACAACGACCAGACGATCGGCGGCATCATCGCCGAGGCGATGGAGAAGGTCGGCAAGGACGGCGTCATCACCGTCGAGGAGGCCAAGACGCTCGAGACCTCGCTCGACGTGGTCGAGGGCATGCAGTTCGACCGCGGCTACCTCTCGCCCTACTTCGTGACCGACCCGGAGCGCATGGAAGTCGCCCTCGAGAACGCCCTCGTGCTGATCCACGAGAAGAAGATCTCGAGCATGAAGGACCTGCTGCCCGTGCTCGAGCAGGTGGCCAAGCTCGGCAAGCCGCTGATGATCATCGCCGAAGAGGTCGAGGGCGAGGCCCTCGCGACACTGGTGGTGAACAAGCTGCGCGGCACGCTGCAGGTCGCGGCCGTCAAGGCCCCGGGCTACGGCGACCGCAGGAAGGCCATGCTCGAGGACATCGCGATCCTCACCGGCGGCAAGGCGATCACGGAGGACCTCGGGATCAAGCTCGAGAACCTCAAGCTCGACGACCTCGGCAAGGCGAAGAAGATCACCATCGACAAGGACAACACCACGATCATCGAGGGCGCCGGCACGGCCAAGACGATCGAGGGCCGCGTCAAGCAGATCCGGACCCAGGTCGAGGACACGACGTCCGACTATGACCGCGAGAAGCTGCAGGAGCGGCTGGCCAAGCTGGTCGGCGGCGTCGCCGTCATCAAGGTCGGTGCAGCCACCGAGACCGAGATGAAGGAGAAGAAGGCCCGCGTCGAGGACGCGATGCACGCCACGAAGGCGGCGGTCGAGGAGGGCATCGTGCCGGGCGGCGGCGTGGCGCTGCTTCGCGCGTCGAAGGCGCTCGCGGCGCTCAAGCTCCCCGGAGAGCAGCAGATCGGCGTTGACATCGTCATGCGCGCCATCGAGGAACCCATTCG
>DATBSL010000398.1:0-6395 GCA_036559805.1 Vicinamibacteria bacterium | reverse complement strand
CGCCGTGCCGAGCTCGGCGTCGTCCTCGTCTAGCGACTCGCCGCCGGCCGTCGAGATGTTCACGCGGAAGGGGGCGTGCGAGAGCGTCACAGCCAGGGCGCCCGTGCGGATGACAGAGCGACGCTCGTCGCTCTCGAACGAGGCGCCGGGGTCGCCGAGCTCGCGCGTGACGACGGCGTAGGAGTGGTCCCGGCCGAAGGCACGGGTCGGCGAGAAGCGGACGCGCACCACTTCAGGAGACAGCACGCTCACCGCAGTCACACCCTGCTCGCTCCGAAACACCAGGGACTGGCCCTCGCGGGCCGGAGGGGGGAACGAACCGAGGGACGTCCAGCCAGCGACGGCGGGTGGAGCGCAACAGAGGAGGCAAGCGAGAGCGGGAAGGAAGGACCTACAGAGTCGGTTCATGAGATCTCCGGCTCAACTATGGCGCGCGCTGCGCGCGCGCCATGACTATAGCCAGCCCTTGCGGCGGAACCAGGCGACCATCGTGCCGGCGGTCGCGAAGCAGATGAGCCAGAAGACGTGGTAGCCGTAACGCCACTTGAACTCGGGCAGGTACTCGAAGTTCATGCCGTAGACGCCGGCGAAGAACGTGAGCGGGATGAAGATCGTGCCGATGACCGTCAGCACCTTCATCACCTCGTTCATGCGGATGCTGATCGCGGTCATGTAGGTCTCGGTGAGCCCACCCGCCACCTCGCGGTAGGTCTCGACGATGTCGATCGCCTGCACGGCGTGGTCGTAGACGTCGCGCATGTAGGTGCGCGTCACGTCCGAGAAGCACTCGTGCGGGTCGCGCTGCATCCGCGACAGCACCTCGCGCATCGGCCACATCGCGCGGCGCACCAGCAAGAGCTCGCGCTTCAGGCGGTGGATCTCCTGGATCACGTCCGGGCTCGGCCGCTGCAGCACTACATCCTCGAGCTCCTCGAGCCGGTCGCCGAACTGCTCGAGGATCGGGAAGGCCTCGTCGACTATCGCGTCGATCAACGAGTAGGCGAGGAAGCTCGCGTCGTTCACGCGCAGCGTCGAGCCGGGCATCTTGATCCGCTGGCGGATCGGGTTCCACACGTCGCCCGGGCTCTCCTGGAACGTCAGCACGGTGCGGTGGCCGACGAAGATGCTCACCTGCTCGGTGTGCAGCTGCGCCTCGCGCAGCTCGAGCTCGCGCGTGATGATGAAGAGCCGCGCCTGGTACGTGCCGTCGTCCTCGTACGCCTGGACCTTCGGCCGCTGCGGTACGTGCAGCACGTCCTCGATCGCCAGCGGGTGCAGCCGGTACTTCTCGGCGATCGCGCGCACGACCGCGAGGTCGCCGAGCCCGTCCACGTTGATCCAGCGCACCGACGACCAGTCCTGGCGATGGCGCTCGATGAACTCCGGCATGTCCTGCACGTCCTCGAACACCGCCTGGGCCGGCGAGTAGTCGATGCAGGTCACCCGGACCGTCGGGCGCTTCGTGGTGACGGGCGCGAGCGCCTGCGGCTCGATGCCGGCCTCGGAGCCGGGCGCCGCCTTCTTGAAGCGGCGGGGCAGCCGCAGGCCGCGGCTGCCCCGCGGACGGCTCTTGCGCGGCTTCACGGCGGCCGCGCGACCCGCGCCGCCCACGCCCGCGACGTTGCCCTGGCCCGGCGCGTCGTTCGCGGGATCGTGCTCCGCCGGCGGGACGACGGGCGCGTCGTCGTGCGGGGCCGCGGGCGGCGCTTCGTCGTGCGCCGACGGCGCCGACGGCGCCGCGGACGGCTCGGGCGTCACGAGCGCGGCGTCCGCTTCGCGCGGCTTGATCTCGTCGCTCACCCCGCCCTCGTTCGCCACCGCACCAAAGCTACGCCGCTCGGCCGGGCGGGTCAACGGCGCCGCGATAGAATGCGGGTCACATGGCGATCCTGAGGCTCCCGGGCGGCGCCGCGCTCAGCGGCTTTCGCCTCGAGAAGCTGAACGCCGCGCTCGCCGCCGCGGGGCTCGACTGGGGCGTCGGTGCTTCGCGCCACATGCACTTCGTGGACGTGGCCGACGCAACCACGGACGTCGAGCGCGGCGTCGTCGAGCGCCTGCTGCGCTACGGACCCGAGCCGCCCCCGGCGGAGCTGTGCGTCCCGCCGCTGCGGCTCGTCGTGCCGAGGCTCGGCACGGTCTCGCCCTGGTCGTCGAAGGCCACCGACATCGCGCGCCAGTGCGGCCTCGGCTTCGTGCGGCGGATCGAGCGCGGGACCGTGTACCACCTCCGCGGCACCGGGGACCCAGAAGCCGCGCTGCCGCTCCTCCACGACCGGATGACCGAGAGCGTCCTCACGTCGCTCAATGCGGCCGACGCCCTCTTCGAACGCGTGGCGCCGCGGCCGCTCGCCGCGGTGGACGCGCTCGGCCAGGGCCGGGCGGCGCTCGAGGCCGCCAACGCCGAGCTGGGGCTGGCGCTCGCCCCCGACGAGATCGACTACCTGCTCGAGTGGGCGCGGGCCGCGGGGCGCAACCCCACCGACGTCGAGCTCACGATGTTCGCGCAGGCGAACTCGGAGCACTGCCGCCACAAGATCTTCAACGCGGACTGGATCGTGGACGGCCGCCCCAGCTCGCGCACGCTCTTCCAGATGATCCGCGAGACCGAGCGCGCGAGCCCCGCCGGGACGGTGAGCGCGTACTCCGACAACGCGGCCGTGATGGAGGGCCGCGTCGTCCAGCGCTTCTTCGCGGAGCCGCGCAGCGGACGCTACGGCTACGCGGGCGAGCTGACGCACTCGCTCATGAAGGTAGAAACCCACAACCACCCGACCGCGATCTCCCCCTTCCCCGGCGCGGCCACGGGCTCGGGCGGCGAGATCCGCGACGAGGGCGCCACCGGCCGCGGCGCGCGGCCCAAGGCGGGGCTCGTGGGCTTCTCGGTCTCGAACCTGCGCCTGCCGGGCCACGAGCGGCCCTGGGAAGGCCCGGAGTCGAAGCCGGACCGGATCGCCTCGCCGCTCGCGATCATGCTCGAGGGGCCGATAGGCGCCGCGTCGTTCAACAACGAGTTCGGACGCCCCAACCTGGCCGGCTACTTCCGCTGCTACGAGCAGCAGGTGGAGGGCGTCGTGCGCGGCTACCACAAGCCGATCATGCTGGCGGGCGGCGTCGGCAACGTGCGCGCGCCGCACGCGAAGAAAGCCGAGGTGCCACCCGGCGCGCTGCTCGTGCACCTGGGCGGGCCCGGCATGCTGATCGGCATGGGCGGCGGGTCCGCGTCCTCGCTCGGCGCGGGGGCCAACGCGGCTCTGCTCGACTTCGACTCGGTCCAGCGCGGCAACGCCGAGATCCAGCGCCGCGCGCAGGAGGTGATCGACCGCTGCTGGGGGCTCGGGGACGCCAACCCGATCCTGTCGATCCACGACGTGGGCGCCGGAGGGCTCTCGAACGCGCTGCCCGAGCTCGCGTACGGGGCCGGCCGCGGCGCGCGCATCGACCTGCGCGCCGCCCCGAGCGAGGAGCCGGGCATGACGCCGCGCGAGCTGTGGTCGAACGAGGCGCAGGAGCGCTACGTGCTCGCGATCGCACCCGCGCGGCTCGCGGAGTTCCGCGCGCTGTGCGAGCGCGAGCGCTGCCCGTTCGCGGTGGTCGGTATCGCCACGGACGACGACCGGCTCGAGGTGCGCGATCCGCTGTTCGACACGACGCCCGTGGACATGGAGCTGGAGACGCTCTTCGGCAAGCCGCCGCGGATGACGCGCGACGTGGCGCGCGTCAGGCCGCAGCCGCGCCCGTTCCACGCTCACGGGATAGCACTCGGCGAGGCGGTGCGCCGCGTGCTGCTCCACCCGAGCGTCGGCGACAAGACGTTCCTGGTCACGATCGGCGACCGCACGGTCGGCGGGCTCTGCGCGCGCGACCCGATGGTAGGGCCGTTCCAGGTGCCGGTCGCGGACTGCGCGACGACGCTCATGTCGTTCGAGGGCTACGCGGGAGAGGCCTTCGCGATCGGCGAGCGCGGCCCGCTCGCGGTGATCGACGCGCCGGCCTCCGGGCGCATGGCGGTCGGCGAGGCGCTCACCAATCTGGCCGCCGCCCCGGTCGCGGCGCTCTCGCGCGTGAAGCTCTCCGCCAACTGGATGGCTGCGGCCGGAGCGCCGGGTGAGGACGCCGCGCTCCACGACACGGTGCGCGCCGTGGCGCTCGAGCTCTGCCCGCGCCTGGGGGTCGGCATCCCCGTCGGCAAGGACTCGCTCTCGATGCGCACCACGTGGCGCGACGGCGAGCGCTCGCTCGAGGTGCGCGCTCCCCTCTCGCTCGTCGTCTCGGCCTTCGCTCAGTGCGACGACCTGCGCCGGACCTGGACGCCCGAGCTGGTGCTCGACCAGGGAAGGACGGAGCTGCTGCTGCTGGACCTCGCCGCCGGCCGCGCGCGGCTCGGCGGGTCGATCCTGGCGCAGGTGTTCTGCGAGACCGGCCACGAGGCACCCGACCTCGACGCTCCGGAGCTCGTCAAGAGCTTCTACGCGGCGCTCGCCGAGCTGCGCGCCGAAGAGCTCGTGCTCGCGTATCACGACCGCTCGGACGGCGGCTTGTTCGTCACGCTCGCCGAGATGGGCTTCGCGGCGCGCTGCGGGCTGGACGTCGACCTCCTCGAGCTCGCCGGCCCGCGGGCGGCGGCGCCGCGCGTGCTCGCGACGCTCTTCGCCGAAGAGCTCGGCGCCGTGCTGCAGGTGCGCGCGGCGCAGAGCGATCACGTCGCCGCGATCCTGGCCAGGCACGGGCTGCGCGCGCTGCCGCTCGGGGCGCCGAGCGACGACGACGTGATGCGCCTGCGCTGCGGGAGCGACGTCCTGCTCGCGGAGCCGCGCGCGGCGCTGCAGCGGCTCTGGTCCGAGACGAGCTGGCGTATGCAGACCCTGCGCGACCACCCCGAGTCGGCGCAGCAGGAGTACGACCGGATCCAGGCCGGCGCGGAGCGCGGCCTGGCGGCGCGCGTCGCGTTCGACATGGCCGAGGACGTCGCTGCCCCGTTTATCGCCACGGGGGTCCACCCGCCGCTCGCGGTGCTGCGCGAGCAGGGCGTGAACGGCCACGTCGAGATGGCCGCGGCCTTCGACCGCGCCGGCTTCGACGCCGTGGACGTGCACATGAGCGACGTGATCTCGGGCCGGCGCTCGCTCAAGGACTTCGCGGGGCTCGTGGCGTGCGGCGGATTCTCCTACGGTGACGTGCTGGGGGGCGGGGAGGGCTGGGCGCGATCGATCCTGTTCAACGCCCGCGCGCGCGACGAGTTCGCGGCCTTCTTCGCCCGCGGCGACAGCTTCGCGCTCGGCGTCTGCAACGGCTGCCAGATGATGAGCGCGCTCGCCGAGCTGGTGCCGGGCGCCGCGGCCTGGCCGCGCTTCGTGAAGAACCGCTCCGAGCAGTTCGAGGGGCGGCTCGTGCTCGCGAGCGTGCCGAAGAGCCCCTCGCTCTTCTTCGCCGGCATGGAGGGCAGCCTGATCCCGGTCGTCACCGCCCATGGCGAGGGCCGGGCGCTGTTCGGCTCGGGCCAGAGCCCGGAGCGCGCGATCGTCGCGCTGCAGTTCGCCTCCGCGCGCGGCGAGCCCACCGATCGCTACCCGGAGAACCCGAACGGCTCGCCCCTCGGCATCGCCGGGGTCACGACGGAGAACGGGCGCTTCACGCTCCTGATGCCCCACCCCGAGCGCGTCTTCCGGAGCATCCAGATGTCGTGGCACCCAGCCGGCTGGGGCGAGGACAGCCCCTGGATGCGCATCTTCCGCAACGCCCGCGCCTGGCTGCGCTGACTTTTTGTAGGCTCTACCACGTTCGGTCGGGCGTTTACCTATAAGAGACTGTAGTCGCTAAGGATCCACTGTGGGAATCGAAGCGGCTCATGCCATGAGAAGGTGCTTGCGAAACGCAAAAACGTGTTACGATCGTCACATACAACAGCTTGGAGGGGCTGGCCATGGTGGCAGAGCCGATCGGAGCGCACCACTCGCGGTTGTGGTCTGCCGCGGGCGCAGTGCTGGCAATGCTGGTCATGGCGGCGTGCGGCAACTCGCTCACCCAGCCGTCGGCCATCCCCACCTCGGCTCCGCTCCCGGTTGCGACCCCCACGCCGACGCCCACCCCGCCGCCGCCTCCGCGGGTCGCGCTCATCTCCATCGACGGGCTGCGGCCCGACGCGCTCAGCGAGACGAACACGCCCGGCATCCTGGCGCTGGCCCAGCGCGGGGCGTACACCTTGACCGCGCAGACGGTCTACCCCTCCACGACGCTTCCCGGCCACGCCTCCATGCTGACCGGGATGGAGCCGATCGGCCACGGCATCGACTTCGACGAGTACCGTGACACGTTCCAGCTGAAGGCGCCCACCGTGCTGTCGCTGGTGCACGCCGCCGGCAAGCGCGCCGTGATGGTGGTCGGCAAGGACAAGTTCA
>DATBSL010000397.1:0-4408 GCA_036559805.1 Vicinamibacteria bacterium | reverse complement strand
CCCCCGTATACTCCTGACGATGGTCCCGCTCTCCGCAGTCCTCATCGCACAGAACGAGGAGAAGGCGATCGAGCAGGCGCTGCGCAGCGTGGAGTTCTGCGACGAGATCGTGCTCGTCGACTCGGGCTCGAGCGACCGCACGCGCGAGCTCGCCGAGGCGGCGGGCGCGCGCGTGATCGTCAACGCGCCCTGGCCCGGCTTCGTCGCCCAGCGCGACTTCGCGGTGCGCGCGGCGCGGCACGACTGGGTGCTGGCGCTCGACGCCGACGAGCGGGTCTCGGACGCCCTGCGCGCGGAGATCGAGATGCTGCGCCGCAGCGGCCCCCAGGCCGCCGGCTACCGGATCCCGCGCGTGGCGTTCTACCTGGGCCGCTCGATCCGCGGCACCGACTGGTACCCCGATTGGCAGGTGCGGCTCTTCGACCGCACGCGCGCGGGCTGGCAAGGCGACCTGGTGCACGAGTCCGTGGCCGTGCGCGGGCCAGTCGAGCGGCTGCGCGGCGAGCTCGAGCACCAGCCGTACGCGGACATCTCCGACCACCTGCGCAAGATCGACGCGTACACGACGCTGTGGGCGCGCCAGGCCCACGCGGCCGGGCGCGGCTCGAGCGTCCTGCACGTGTCGCTGGGCGCGGCCTGGGCCTTCTTCAGGAACTACGTCCTGAAGCGCGGCTTCATGCTCGGCAGCGCGGGGCTGCTGGTGTCGGTACTGAACACGCATTACACGTTCGTCAAGCTGGCCAAGCTCCGCGAGCTGGGCCCAGCGCACGCCGAGCGGCGATGAGCCGGCTCGTGATCCATGTCGATACCGCGGCGACCTGGCGCGGTGGCCAGAACCAGGTGCTGCTGACGGCGCAGGGCATGGCCGCGCGCGGGGTGCGCTGCGAGGTCGCGTGCCGCGCGGGCGGGGCGCTCGAGGCGCGGGCGCGCGCCGCGGGCCTCGCCGTGCGGCCGATGCCTTTTCGGGGCGACCTGTGGCCGCCCGGCATCCTGGCGCTGGCGCGCCGCCTGCGGCAGGAGCCGGGCGCGCGGCTGCTGCTGCACGATCCGCACGGAGTGTCCGCGGGCCTCGTCGCCGCGCGGCTCGGGGCCCCGGCGCCGCTCGTGGCGGTGCGCCGCGTGGACTTTCCCTTGAGCGGCCCCTTCTCGCGGGCGAAGTACCGGGCCTGCGCACGCGTCATCGTGGTGAGCCGGGCGATCGGCTCGGTGCTGGAGGCGGCGGGCGTCGCGCGCGCGCGCCTGCGCCTCGTCTACGAGGGCGTGCCGGACCGAAGGGCCCAGCCAGGCGGCCGCGACGCTCTCGCGGAGCTCGGCGTGCCTGCCGGCGCGCCGGTCGTGGGCAACGTCGCGGCGCTCACCGATCACAAGGACCACGCGACGCTGGTGGAGGCGATGGGCCTCTTGCGCGCGCGCCAGCCCGAGGCGCGGCTCGTGGTCCTGGGAGAGGGCGAGCTGCGCGGCGCGCTCGAGGCGCGCACGCGCGCGCTCGGGCTCGAAGACCGCGTGGTCTTCGCCGGCTTCCGGCGCGACCTCGACCGTCTGCTGCCGGCGTTCTCCGTCTTCTGCCTGTCGTCGCACCTCGAAGGCCTCGGCACCAGCCTGCTCGACGCGATGGCCTTCGGGCTGCCGGTCGTGGCTACGTCCGCCGGCGGGATCCCGGAAGCGGTGGAGGACGGCGTGACCGGCCGGCTGGTGGCGCCGCGCGACGCGCGGGCCCTGGCGGACGCGCTCGCCGAGGCGCTGGCAGACGCGCGCACGCGCGGCAACTGGGGCGCCGCGGGACGGAAGCGCTATCTCGAGCTTTTCAGCGCCGAGCGGATGGTGGACGAGACGCTGCGCGTCGTGGAGGAGGCCGCGTGAAGGTGAGGGCGATCCTCAACCCGACGGCGGGCGTCTCGCGGCATTTGGCCCGGCGCGCCGTCGAGCGCGGCCACCCGCGCTGGAACGACTTCGACCTGCTGGCGACCGAGGGGCCCGGCCACGCGACGGAGCTCGCGCGAGCGGCGGTCGCGGCCGGCGTGGAGCTCGTGCTCTCCGTGGGCGGCGACGGGACGGCGAACGAGGTGGCGTGCGGGCTGATCGGATCGGAAACCGCGCTCGGCATCGTGCCGGCGGGCTCGGGCAACGGGCTCGCGCGCGCGCTGCGGATCCCGATGCGGCCCGCCCCCGCGCTCGACGCGCTCGAGGCCGGTGTCAGGCGGCGGATCGACGTCGGGATGCTGAACGGCCAGCCGTTCCTGAACGTAGCCGGAGCCGGCTTCGACGCGGTCGTGAGCCGCGCCTTCCACGACAGCGGCCGGCGCGGCGGGCGGCGCGGACTGTTCGGCTACGTACGCCTGAGCCTGCGCGAGCTGTCGCGCTATCGCCCGAAGCCGCTCGTGCTCGAGACCGACGCGGGGCGGCGCGAGGTGCGGCCGTTCCTGCTCACCTTCGCGAACGGCCCGCAGTACGGCTCGGGCGCCGTGATCAACCCGGGCGGCAAGCTCGACGACGGCCGGCTCGAGATCGTGATCATCGAGGACGCGTCGCTCGCGGCCTTGCTCGCGGCGACGCCGCGGCTCTTCCTGGGGGGCATCGAGCGCATGGCCGGCTACACGCGGCTCCGCGTGACGCGCGCGACCGTGACCGGGGAGTCGACGATCGCGGTCCACCGCGACGGCGATCCCGAGGGCGACACGCAACGCGTCGAGGTCGTGCTCCAGCCGCGAGCGCTCACGGTGGTGACGCCGGCGGCCACTCCCGGCGACACGACGGGGCCGTTCCTGCCCTAGTCGACGCGACGGAAGCGGTAGCTGCCGAAGGGCGCCACGACACCCTCCTCCGCAACCGGGTGGCCCTCCAGCAGACGGATCGCCTGCCGGGGCTGGCTGGGCTGGTCGGCCGCGGCGTAGGTCGGGCCGCCGTCGGTGCCCGCGTCCCACGGAAAGAGCGGCACGAGCTTCTCGGCCACCCAGTCGCCACCTTCGACCAGGCTCAGGCTGTCGACTCCGACGAACCAGTCGGGGCTCGGCGCCACCATCGAGACCAGGCTCACGAGCGGGTGATCGCGGCCGATCTGGAACGCGGCAGCCGCCTCTCCGGGCGAGCGGTCGATCGCGCCCCCCAGGATCAGCCCGTACGCCGTGCCCGCCGCGATCGCGGCCTGGACCTCCGAGTCGAGGGGCGAGGTTCGGCCGCGCTCCGCCATGTCCTTGATTCCGGGGCTCGCCATGCCTCCCGGCATCCAGAAGCGCACCCGGCTCGAGTGCGTGCCGCCGACGAGCGGCGAGAAGTGCGCGCTCGCAGGAAAGTCGGTCGGGTGGGTCTCGCGGCGCCAGGTGGCCTCGAACGTCACGGAGTAGCGCGCCGTGACCGCAGTGGGCGTGGGGACGGGAGTCGGCGCCGGCGTGGCCGGAGTGGGGCCGGCCGGGCTCGCAGCGCCGCCTCCGCACGCGGATAGAGCGGCGAGGGCGGCGAGGGACAGGACGGACGTCACGGATCGGGTCATGGCACTTGAATCGCTGCGAGCACGGAGTGCATTCCCTGGACGGGAACGCGACGACACGCTCAGGACCCGGCGGCGTTCGCGGCCTCGAGCAGCGGCCGGATCTCGTCCAGCAGGCCGGGCGCCGCGGGCAGGAGTGGAGCGCGAACCGTGCCGCCGCGCAGGCCCGCGAGGCCGAGCGCGAGCTTCAAGCCGGCGACGCCGTGCGTGGCCGTGACCGCGGTCGCGAGCGGTGCTATCGCTTCCTGGATCCGCCGCGCGGTCGCGTGGTCGCCCTCGCTCCACGCCCGGACGAGGCGCAACGTGGCGCGCGGGGCGCAATTGGCGACCGCCAGCACGCCGCCCGAGGCTCCCACGCACAGCGCCGGGTACAGGACCGGCGCGTTGCCACAGGCGACCTCGAAGTCCTTGGGAACGGACTCGACGATCCGGGCGAGCAGGCCCACGTCGCCGCTCGACTCCTTCAGGCCGCGGATCCGGGGATGGGCGGCGAGGGTGCGCGCGAGCCCGGCCGGCCACGCGAGCCCGGTGAACGCCGGCACGGAGTAGAGGTACACCGGCACCGGAGAGGCGTCGGCCACGGCCTCGAAATGGCGGCGCAGGGCCTCCGCCGTCATGCGGCCCTTGTAGTAGCAGGGCGTCAGCACCAGCACCGCGTCGGCCCCGAGGTCCGCGGCCTTGCGCGTGAGCAGGATCGTGCCGCGAGTCGACTCGAGGCCGGTGCCGACGAGCAGGAAGCGGCCGGGAACGGTGCGGCGCGCGGCCGCGACGAGCAGCAGCTTCTCGTCCTCGTCGAGGCTCGCGGCCTCGCCGTTCGACCCGAGCACCAGGAAGCCCGAGAACTCGTGGACGGCGAGCGCCTCGAGGCTCGCGCCGAAAGCCTCGAGGTCGAGCCCGCCGTCCGCGTGGAACGGGGTCACGAGC
>DATBSL010000396.1:0-6058 GCA_036559805.1 Vicinamibacteria bacterium | reverse complement strand
CGAGCGGGGCGACCGCCCAGCGGGCCCTCGAGGCTCGCTTCGACGCCGAGCTGCGCCGCGGCGACATCCGGGACTGGGTCGAGCGCCTCTCGAGCCGGCCGCACCACGTCGGATCGGCGTGGGGCAAGGACAACGCCGAGTGGATGGCGCGGCTCTTCCGCTCCTGGGGCTACGACACGACGATCGAGACCTACGAGGTTCTGTTCCCGACGCCGAAGGCGCGCCTCGTGGAGATGCTCGCGCCCAAGGCCTTCCGCGCCGCACTTGTCGAGCCGGCGCTCCCCGAGGACGCGACCTCGGGCCAGGCGGCCGAGCAGCTGCCGACGTACAACGCGTACTCCAGGGACGGCGACGCGACCGGCGAGCTCGTGTACGTGAACTACGGCGTGCCCGAGGACTACGAGGAGCTCGAGCGGCGCGGCATCGACGTCAAGGGCCGGATCGTGATCGCGCGCTACGGTCGCTCGTGGCGCGGCATCAAGCCGAAGGTCGCGGCCGAGCACGGTGCCATCGGCTGCCTGATCTACTCCGACCCGCGCGACGACGGCTACTTCGCGGGCGACACCTACCCCAAAGGCGGCTACCGCGGCGCGGCGGGCGCCCAGCGCGGCTCCGTGGCGGACATGCCGCTCTACCCGGGCGATCCGCTCACGCCGGGTGTGGGCGCGACGAAGGACGCCGAGCGGCTGCCGCTCGAGAAGGCCGCGACGCTCACGAAGATCCCCGTGCTGCCGATCTCCCACGGCGACGCGCAGCCGCTGCTCGAGTCGCTCGGCGGTCCGGTGGCCCCCGAGGGCTGGCGCGGGGCCCTGCCGATCACCTACCACATCGGCCCCGGGCCCGCGAAGGTGCGCGTGAGCCTGGCGTTCGACTGGAAACGGGTGCCCGCCTACGACGTGATCGCGCGTCTCCGGGGCGCCGAGGAGCCCGAGCAGTGGGTGATCCGGGGCAACCACCACGACGCATGGGTGAACGGCGCGACCGATCCCTCGAGCGGCATGGCGGCACTCATGGCCGAAGCCAAGGCGATCGGCGCGCTCGCGGCCCACGGCTTCAAGCCGCGCCGCACGCTCGTGTTCGCCGGCTGGGACGCCGAAGAGCCGGGCCTGCTCGGCTCGACCGAATGGGTCGAGCACCACGCGAAAGAGCTCGGGGCGAAAGCCGTCGCCTACGTGAACTCCGACAGCAACAGCCGGGGCTTCCTCGACATGGCGGGCTCGCACTCGCTGCAACGGCTGCTCAACGAGGTGGCGCGCGACGTCGCCGATCCCGCCAAGGGCACGAGCGTGGCCGAGCGGTTGCGCGGCCAGGCGCTCGTCGGAACCGACGACGAGGTGCGCAAGCGCGCGCTCGCGCGCGAGGAGATCCGGCTCGACGCGCTCGGCTCCGGCTCGGACTACACGCCGTTCCTGCAGCACCTCGGCATCGCCTCGCTCAACGTCGGCTTCGGCGGCGAGGGCGGCTACGGCCAGTACCACTCGATCTACGACTCGTTCGACCACTACGTCCGCTTCATGGACCCGGACTTCGCCTACGGCGCGGCGCTCGCGAAGGTGGGCGGCCGGGCGGTGCTGCGGCTCGCGCAGGCTGAGCTCTTGCCGTTCGAGTTCAAGGCCCCGGCCGCGGCGATCGGCGCGTACGTCTCCGAGCTCGAGACGCTCGCGACGCGCATGCGCTCCGAGACGGAGCGGCACAACCAGGCCGTCGAGCGCGGCGCGTTCGAGGCGGTGGCGCCGCCGGACGAGCGGCGCGTGACGCCGGCGCGCAAGGAGCCCGTGCCGCACCTCAACTTCGCGCCCCTGCGCAACGCCGCGGAGCGACTCGAGCAGGCTGCGCAGGCCTACGAGCGCGCGCTTTCTGCGAGTGGGCAGGCCTCGGCCGACGCGCGCCGCGCCGCCAACGCGATCCTGCTGCGGTCCGAGCGCTCGCTCACGCGCCCCGAAGGCCTCGAGGGCCGGCAGTGGTTCCGGCACCACGTCTACGCCCCCGGCTTCTACACCGGCTACGGAGTCAAGACTCTGCCGCTCGCCCGCGAGGCGATCGAGGGGCGGCGCTGGAGCGACGCCGAGAAGGGCATCGTCGTCACCGCCCAGGTGCTGGAAGCGTATGCGGCCGAGATCGAGAGCGCGGCCGAAGCCCTCGCTGCGAAGTAGACTCGCCGGCGGAGGGAGCAGGCGATGGGCGACACGCAGGAGATGTCCCGGCTCTTCGGCTATTGCGAGTGGGCGAACCACAGGTTCCTGGACGTGGTCGCCGCGCTGGACGCCGACAGCTACGGTCGCGACTTGAAGGGCAGCCACGGCGGGATCCGCGGCACGCTCGTCCACAGCTACGGGGCGGAATGGGTCTGGTTCGAGCGCTTCAACGGGCGATCGCCGACCGAGATGGCGGGGGAGGCCGAGGTCGCCGAGCTGCGGGGCCTGCGCGAGCGCTGGGCCGCCCTGGAGGCCGAGCGGCGCAGCTGGCTCGCATCGCTCCCGGCCGACGCGGGCTCGCGCGTCCTCGAGTACCGGAACTTCAAGGGCGACTCGTTCCGCTCGGCGCTGTGGCCGCTCGTGCAGCACGTGACGAACCACGGCAGCTACCACCGCGGCCAGGTGGCCGTGTTCCTGCGTCAGCTCGGCGTCAAGCCGCCCACGACCGACCTCGTGGCCTTCGACCGCGAGCGAGCCGGAGCTTGAGTCGATGCATGGCGAGCTGTCGCTGCGGCTCGTGCGGCTGGAGCGCTCGCGCGTCCGCGCGCTCGCGCTCATCGAAGGCAAGGACGGCGTGCAGCTCAACCGCCCGCCGGCGCCGGGCAAGTGGTCGGCGCTCCAGGTCCTTCACCACGTGGTGACCGCCGAGGCGCTGACGCTCGCCTACATCCGCAAGAAGCAGCAGGCGGGCGCCGCGTTACCGGCCGCGTCCGTGGCGAGCCGGCTGCGGCTGCTGCTGGTGGAGGTGGCACTCGCCTCACCGCTGCGCGTACGGGCGCCCGCCGTCACCGCGGACGTGCCGCAGCAGCTCGATGCGGACGGGCTGCGGGCCCGGTGGGACGACGTGCGCCGCGAGCTCGCGGCACTGGTCGAGGCGTTCCCGAACGAGTTCATCGACCGGCTGGTGTTCCGCCACCCGTACGCGGGCCGCATGACGCTCGCCCACGCGCTCGGCACGCTGGAAGCACACCTCGAGCACCACGTCCGACAGGTCGAGCGCGCGTTGTCAGTGCTCGCATAGCTGCGGTCGCGGTGCCCGTGATCAACGTCAGCCGTTGCGCTTGTGCTCCTGGTCATCGGTTTCGGCACTAAACTTCGATCAAGTCTTCTTCTGAGTTTCTTCTGATGCTCCTGTTTCGACTGAGTCCGATGCTCCTGGCTCGCGCCCCTCGCCCCCAGACGGGAGCTGCGCTCGTCGCGTTCCTGCTCGCGGCTCAGACCCCCGCGATCCTGGCGCACGACTTCTGGATCGAGCCCTCCGCTTACCGCGTGGAGGTTGGTGCGCGCGTCTCGGTCTCGCTACGCGTGGGAGAGCACTACAAAGGCGACCCCGTCCCGAGGAATCCCGCCCGGATCCGCAAGCTGACGCTCGTCGGTCAGTCGGGCGAGACGGGGGTGGCGGGCAAGGAAGGCGACGATCCCGCCGGCACGGTCGCCGTGCCCGCCGCGGGCCTCTACTTGATCGGCTACCACAACCTGCCTTCGTCGATCACGCTCGAGGCGCCGAAGTTCGAGGCCTATCTCAAGGAGGAGGGCCTCGAGCGCGTCAGCACGCAGCGGGCCGAGCGGGGCGAGAGCGAAAAGCCCGGACGCGAGATCTACTCGCGCTGCGCCAAGGCTCTGCTGCGGGCGGGCGCCGGTGCTGCGGGCGGTCACGACCGCAGGCTGGGGCTGCCGCTCGAGCTGGTTCCGGAGGCGGACCCGTACGACGAGGACGGCCCCGCGAGCCTGCCGGTGCGGCTGCTGTACGAGGGACGCCCGCTCGAGGGCGCGCTCGTCGTCGCGCTCTCGCGCGAGGACCCCGCGGACGCGCAGCGCGCCCGCACCGACCGGGACGGCCGCGTGTCGCTCGCGCTCGCGCGCGGCCGCACCTGGCTGGTGAAGGCGGTGCACATGGCGAAGGCGCCGGAAGGCTCGAACGCCGACTGGGAGAGCCTGTGGGCGTCGCTCACGTTCGAATACCCATGGCGCACGCCCAGGTCGCGTCGCTGATCCGAAGGCTCGGCCGCGGGGACCACCAGGCAACGCTCAAGCCCACGACCCAGCCAGCTGTCGCCCGCGCGCGAGGTCTCAAGAGCCCTTCAAACGAGCCGACTGGACCACCTGTAGCAGTTCGGGATATCGTTGTCACTGGCAACTATCATGGCCACTGCAGCCACGCGAGCCCGGTCCGCCGAGTCGACCGCCCTGCAGGCGGACGCCGAGACGCTCCACGCGGCGCTCTCCGAGCTCGTTCGCGTCTACCAGTTCCGCGACCGCGATCGGATCTGCTGCCACGACATCTCCGTGACGCAGTGCTACGCGCTCGAGGCGTTGCTGCGGCGCGGGCCCAGCGGCCTCAAGGAGCTCGCGGGCGAGCTCTACCTCGACAAGAGCACGGCGAGCCGGGTGGTCGCCGCGCTGGAGCGCAAGCGCTACGTCAACCGCACGACTCACCCCGAGGACGGCAGGGCGGTCGTGCTCGTCGTGACCCCCGCGGGCCGGCGCCTCCACGATCGGATCCGGGCCGACCTGGTGGGGGAGGCCCGGCGCCTGGTCGAAGACTTCGAGCCCGAGGTGCGCGAAGCGGCAGCGCGACTCATCCTGCGGCTGGCCCGGGCCGCGGCCGCCCGCTCCGGGGTCGCCCAGGGCTCGCCGTGCTGTGGTCCTTCGAGCTGCGAGCCGGCGTGAGACGGTCAAGGAGGTTCGAGTGCGTCAAGTAGTTGTCAGTAGCAACCAACATCCGATCCAGGGGCGTGCGCTGCTGCCGAGCCTGCTCGCGGTCACGCTCGCGTGCGCCGGCGCCGCCATTTCCGCGGACTGGTCCGAGTGGCGCGGGCCGAACCGGGACGCGACGAGCGGCGCGACGAGTGCGGCTCCACGCGTCTGGCCGGCCGAGCTGGCTCGGGCCTGGCGCGTCCCTGCCGGGAGCGGCCAGTCGAGCCCCGTGGTCGGAGCGGATACGGTCTTCCTCTTTGCGCGCGAAGGCGCGATGGAGGTCGCGCGCGCCTTCGCGTTGTCCACCGGCCGGAGCCTCTGGCGACAGGCCTACGAGGCCCGCTACGACGTCTACTCCGGGGCGGCTTCATACGGGAGCGGTCCGAGGTCGACGCCCGTCCTGCACGAGGGGCGGCTCTTCACGCTCGGCATCAGCGGGATCCTGACCGCCTTCGATGCCGGCAACGGCCGCATCCTCTGGCAGAAAGACTTCGCCGGGCGCTTCAAGGAGCAGGCTCCGCCCTTTGGAACCGCGATGTCGCCGCTGGTTGCGAACGGCCTGCTGATCGCGCACGTCGGCGGCCACGAAGGCGGCGCGCTCGTGGCGTTCGATCCCGCGACGGGCGCCGAGCGCTGGGCCCTCGAGGGCGACGGGCCCAGCTATTCCTCGCCGATCCTCACGTCGTTCGAGGGCCAGCAGCAGATCGTCATCCAGGTCCATCGCCGCGTTCTCGGAGTGGATCCCACGCTGGGGCGAATCCTGTGGAGCGTTCCGTTCGTAACCCCCTGCGACCAGAACATCGTGACGCCGTTGCGCGCCGGCGGGCTCGTCGTCGTCTCCAGCCTCAGCAACGGCACCCAGGCGATCCGTGTCGCCCGCAAGGCGACCGAATGGATCGCGGAACCTGTTTGGCAGACCCAGGACGTCTCGATGTACATGAGCTCGCCCGTCCTCGTGAACGGACGCGTCGTCGGCCTCTCGCACCGCAAGCGCGGGCAGTACTTTGGCCTGGATCCCGAGACGGGCAGCGTCGTCTGGAGGAGCGAGGCGGGGCAGGGTGAAAACGCGGCTTTCCTGGTGACCGAGGGCGCGCTGCTCGTGCTCCAGGGCGATGGCACGCTGCTGGTCCTTCCCGAACGCACACGGGGTTTCTCCCCGACGCGCC
>DATBSL010000395.1:0-4285 GCA_036559805.1 Vicinamibacteria bacterium | reverse complement strand
CCGAGCTGGGCTTCCGCCACGAGCCGCTCGCCTCGTACCTCGACAAGATCGTGACCTCGTTCCTGGCGAATCCCCCGCAGGAGCCACCGCCCGGCTACGAACACCGAGCAACGGAGACGCGCCTGGCGACGGCCCTTGGGGGAGTTTGAGGGGCGCAGCCCCTGTTTGACGGCATGCCCCCCTCAGCACACGATTCACCCCCATGAACGACCGCTTGCTCATCCTCACGCTCGCCCTGGCATCCGTCCTCGTTCCACCCACTCCTGCCGCGGAGGCCCCCGTGACCGTCTACATCGGCACCTACACCGACGGCACGAGCAAGGGCATCTACCGCACAGCCCTCGACCTCGCGACCGGGACGGCCACGACTCCCGTCCTTGCCGGCGAAGCGAAGAACCCGTCGTTTCTCGCGATTCACCCGAGCGGCCGTTTCCTGTACGCCGTCTCCGAGGTGGACGACCTCGGCGGGGCGAAGAGCGGCGGCGTGCTGGCGTTCGCGGTCGACGCGAAGACCGGCGACCTGAAGCTCCTCAACCAGCAGCCGTCGCAAGGCGCGGCGCCCTGCCACCTGGTGGTGGACAAGAGCGGCAAGAACGTGCTCGTCGCCAACTACAGCGGCGGCAACGTCGCGCTCTTCCGTATCGCCGCGGACGGCCGGCTCGAGCCGGCCTCCGTCGTGCGCGCGCACGCGGGCAGCGGACCCAACGCCGCGCGCCAGAAAGGCCCGCACGCGCACGGCATCTACCTCGACGCCGCCGAGCGCTACGCCTTCGCGCCGGACCTCGGCGCCGACCGCGTGTTCGTGTACCGCTTCGACGCGCAGAACGGCACGCTCGAGCCCCACGGGGCGGCCGCGATCGAGCCGGGATCGGGGCCGCGCCATCTCGCGTTCCACCCCTCGGGCCGCTTCGCCTACGTGATCAACGAGCTCACCTCGACGATCACCGCGCTCGGCTACGACGCCGCAAAGGGAGAGCTCCGGACGCTCGAGACGGTGAAGGCCCTGCCCGAGGCCTTCCAGGGCACGAGCTACACCGCCGAGATCGAGGTCTCGAAGGACGGCCGCTTCCTCTACGGGTCGAACCGCGGCCACGACAGCCTCGTCGTCTTCCGCGTCGACCCCGCGAGCGGGCGGCTGACGCTCGCCGGCCACGTGCCGGTCGGCGGAAGCTGGCCGCGGCACTTCGCGATCGACGCCTCCGGCCGCGTGCTGCTGGCCGGGCACCAGCGCGGCGGCACGCTCGCGTTCTTCAAGCTCGACCCGCAGAGCGGCCTGCCGGCGCCGCTCGGGGCGAGCCTGGCGGTCGACCGGCCCGCCTGCCTGCTGCCCGTCGCACGCTAGGCGCATGCCGATCCCGTTCGACTCGAGCCTCGCCTGGAGCCTGCTGGCGGCGCTGCTGATCGGGGCGCTCGTCGGCATCGAGCGCGAGAAGAGCAAGGGCGCGTCGGGGAACGTCGGCATCGGCGGTGTGCGCACATTCACGCTGTTCTCGCTCGTCGGCGCGCTGGGCGGGCTCCTGGCGCAGGCGCTCGAGACCGGCCTGGTGCTGGTCGCGGTGGTGCTGGCCGTCACCGCGCTCGCCGTGGCAGGCTACGTGATCCAGTCGCGCGCCAAGCCCGAGGCGATCGGCCTCACGACCGAGACGGCCGCGGTCGCCGTGTGCCTGCTCGGCGCCGCCTGCACCGCGGGCCATCGGGAGGCGGCACTCGCCTGCGCCATCGTGGTGTCCGCCTTCCTGGCCTACAAGGAGCCGCTGCACGGCCTCGTGGCTAGGCTCGGGCACGACGACGTCTCCGCGGGGATCAAGCTGCTCGCGGCGAGCTTCATCGTGCTGCCGCTCCTGCCCGACCAGGCGATCGACCCGTGGGGCGCGCTCGTGCCGCGCTCGCTCTGGATGCTGGTGATCCTGATGGCCGCGCTGTCGCTCGTCGGCTACGTGGCGACGCGCGCGCTCGGGCCGGAGCGGGGCACTGCGATCACGGGCCTGACGGGCGGTCTCGTGTCTTCGACCGCGGTGACGCTCAGCTTCGCGCGCCGCAGCCGGGAGGAGGGGGGGACGAGCGACGCGACACTCGCCGCCGGCACGTTCCTCGCCTGGGGCGTGATGTTCGTGCGCGTGGTGGTGCTCGCAGCGGTCGTGCACCCGCCGCTCGTGCGCCGGCTCGTCATCCCGTGCGGCGCGATGCTGCTGGTCACGGCCGCCTTCGCGCTGGTTCTGCTGCGACGGTCCCGCGGCGCCGCTCCCGCCGGCGGACCGGGTGTCCCGCTCAAGAACCCGTTCAGCCTGCTCGAGGCCGTCAAGTTCGCGCTGGTGTTCGCGGTCGTGCTGCTGGTGATGGCCCTCGTCGAGCAGTACTTCCCGCACGGCGGGACCTACGCCGTCGCGGCGCTCGCCGGGACGAGCGACGTCGACGCGGTCACGCTCGGCATGGCGACGCTCGCAGAGAGCGGCGAGACGGCTGTTCCCGTTGCCGTGGGCAGCATCGTGGTGGCGGTGATCGCCAACACGCTCGTCAAGTGCGGCATGAGCGCGGGCCTGGGCGGGCCGGGGCTGCGCCGCTCGGCGCTCGCGCTCACGGCGCTGCTCGTCGCGATCGGCGTCGCGACGCTCGCCCTCGCCTGAGCGCGGCACTCGCTCATGGCTCTGCTCGGTCTCGCCTTCTTCCTGAGCGGCGCGGCCGCGCTCGTGTACCAGGTGGTGTGGCAGCGCATCCTGACGCTGCACACCGGCATAGGCGTCGTGTCGGTGTCGCTGATCGTCGCCGCGTTCATGGCCGGCATCGGCCTCGGCAGCGAGCTGGGCGGGCTCGTGTCCGGGCGCGTGCGCCGGGGCACGGCGCTTCTCGCGTTCGCCCTCGTGGAGCTGGGCATCGGCGGCTTCGCGCTCGTGAGCTGCCGGCTCTATCACGACGGCTTCGGCCGGCTGGCGGAGGGCCTGTACCAGAGCACTGCGGGCTCGGCGCTCGCGCACTTCGCGGCGTTCCTGCTGCCCACGACGCTCATGGGGATGTCGCTGCCGCTGCTCGTGCGCGCGACGGTGCGCGAGACGGCCGAGGCGGCGCGAGTGATCGGCGGCCTCTACGGCCTGAACGTGCTGGGCGCGGCTTTTGGCGCGCTCGTCGCGCCGTGGCTGCTCGTGCGCTTCCTCGGAATGGAGGGCGCAGTGCGGCTGGGAGCGCTCGCGAACCTGCTGGCCGCGGCCGCGGCGCTCGCGGCCGCCCGCCGCGGCGCTCGCGCGCCGGCCGCCGCCGTCGAGCGAGCGAGCGCGCCCGCCGCTGCCGCGAGCTCGAGCGGCACGCCGTTCGGGCTCGGCCTCGCACTCTACGGCTTCTCGGGCTTCGTCGCGCTCTCGCTCGAGATCGTCTGGTTCCGCGTGATGGACGTGGGCGTGAAGAGCACCGCCTACACCTTCGGCACCGTGCTCGCGCTCTACCTGCTCGGGCTCGGCGCGGGCAGCCTCGTCGGCGGCCGCCGCGCCGCGCGGCTCGGGCGACCGCTCGTCTCGTTCCTCGACTATCAGCTGCTGCTGCTCGTCGCCGCCGGCGCCGGGCTCGCGCTCGTCGCGGCGCTGCCGGCCGGGACGCCCGTCTACAGCGGGCTCGTCGACTACTGGCGCGACGACGGCTTCTTCCACCTCGGCGCCGACTGGAACGCCGGTACGCTCCTGCGCCTCTACGCGCTCTTGCCGCTGCTGCTCTTCGGGTTGCCGACGCTGCTGATGGGCCTCTCGTTTGGAGCCCTGCAAAGAGCCGTGCAGGACGATCCCGAATCGAGCGGCCGAAAGGTCGGGTTGCTGCAAGCGGCGAACATCCTGGGCTGCACCGCGGGCAGCCTGCTCACGGGTCTCCTGCTGCTCGAGCGTGTCGGGACCGCGGGCACGGTGCGTCTGCTCGTGGTGCTCGGCGGGCTCGCGTTCCTGCTGATCCGCGTGCGCTACGCCCGCGGGGTTCGCGAGACGGCACTGCGCGCGGCCGCGCTGGGTCTGGTGCTCGTGGCGCTGCCGTCGAACGAGGCGCTCTGGCGGCGCGTCCACGGGATCGAGGCGTCGCTTCCGAACACCTTCATCGGCGAGGACGCGAGCGCCGTGAGCGCGATGTTTCCCGGCGAGGCCGGCCGCTTCCGCGTCACCGTGAACGGCCTGCCGCACAGCTGGCTTCCCTACGAGGGGATCCACACGCTCCTGGGCGCGCTTCCCGCGCTGATCCACCCGGCACCGAAGGACGTCGCCGTGATCGGCCTCGGATCCGGCGAGACGGCGTGGGCGGTCGCGTGCCGGCCGGAGAC
>DATBSL010000394.1:0-3942 GCA_036559805.1 Vicinamibacteria bacterium | reverse complement strand
AGGCGGGGCGCGGCTCAGCGTCCGAGCAGCCGCTCGCCGCCGTTCTGCCGGAACACGGCCAGCCCCAGCTCGAGGTCGCGCTGGGCCTTGGCCAGGATCCGCTGGAACGCGGCGTCGCTTCGCACGGCGTCGAATGCGCGCGCGTGCGCGAGCGCCGTCACGGCCGCGTAGTCCTTGTCGACGGCGCTCTTCAGCAGCTCGAGCCCGCGCGCGTGCTCGCCGACGTCGCAGAGCATCCAGCCGATCTGGAACTGCGCCTCCGGGTCCTCCATGATCTTGAGCGAGGCGAGCTGCGCCGCGGTCTCGACGAGCGCCGAGCCGTTGCGGTCGAGCCAGTCGAGGAGCGTCTGCGCGTAGGCTCGGAACGCGTCCACCGTCGCGGCGTCGCGGGTCGCCAGCAGCAGCGGGCGCGCCTCGTCGTAGCGCCCCGCGAGCCCGAGGCCGACGACGCGCACGACCGAGTCGTTGCCGAGCACCTCGGGCGACATGTCGTGCGCCAGCATCCGGTCGATGTCGCCGGTCATCAGGATCGTCTGGTCGAGGCTCGAGGCCGCGTTCGGGTCGAGGCGGCGCGCCTCCTTGTCCGCGGCGATCGACTGCTCGTAGAGCCCGCAGTAGCGGAGCGCGTGGGCCAGCCCCGCGAACAGCTCGGCGTCGTTGGCGTTGCGCGAGGCTTCTCCCAGCAGCCGCGCCATCGCCTCGCGGGGCTTGCCGGTGTCGGCCTCGAGGTTCGCGTAGAAGCGGTGCGCCATCGACAGCCGCGGGTCGAGCTCGAGCGCGCGCCGGATCGCCTGCTCCGCCCGCGCGACGCTGTCCTCGCTGCCGTCGATGAACTTGCCGATCACGCGGTGGCAGCGCCCGAGCTGGGCCCAGGCGGGGGCGAACTCCGGGTCGAGCTCCAGGCACTGCGTGTAGAGCTCGCGCGCCTGCGGGAGCTTCTCGTAGTCGCGGGCGAGCTCGTTGGCGCGCAGGTAGAGAGCGTAGGCGCGGGCGTTGTGGGGCGCCTCCGGCGTCGGCGCGTCGAGCGTGCCGAGCGGCAGCTTGAGCGACTCGACCACACGCCTGGCGATGTCGTCCTGCAGGCTGAACAGGTCGCCGAGCGACGACTGAATCCGGTGCGACGCGAGCAGCGTCCCGCCGGGCGCCTCGACGAGCTGGGTCGTGGCCTGGAGCTGGTCCCCGGCGCGGATCAGCGTGCCCATCACCACGCGGTCGACGTCGGCCTCGGCGGCGAGCGCCTTGAGGTCGGGCGACTCGGTGGCGAAGCGCGCGGCGGTCGCGCTCGAGCGCACGACCAGCGAGCGGATGCGCGACAGCGACGTAGCGATCGCGTCGGGAAGGCTGAAGGCCAGGAAGTCGGTCTCGGGATCCGGGCGCAGGATGCGGAACGGCAGCACCACGATGCGCGTGAGCGTACGCGCCATCGCCGGAGCGCTCTCCCCGCTCAGCCCGCGCGTCGCTCGAAGCTCCTCGGCCATCGCTTCGGCGGAGGCGGGCCGCTCGGCCGGGCGCTTGGCGAGCGCGCGGCGGATCACGCGGTCGGCGGCCGCCACGGCAGGGGAGCCGGTGAGCGCGGGCGGCTGCTCGTGCAGCGTCGCGTGCAGGATCTCGACCGCGCTGCGGCCGGCGAACGCCGGTCGGCCCGCCAGCATCTCGAACAGCATCGCGCCCACCGCGAAAAGGTCGCTGCGGGCGTCGAGGCCTTCGCCGGTCACCTGCTCGGGCGCCATGTAGCGCGGGGTGCCGAGCACCATGCCGGTGCGCGTCAGTCCGCCCGCGGAGGCGAGCGACGACAGCTGCGGGTCGCTGCGCCGCGCCAGGCCGAAGTCGACGAGCTTCACCCCGTGCGCCGTGAGGAAGACGTTCGACGGCTTGAGGTCCCGGTGCACGATTCCGCGGGAGTGGAGCGCCTGCAGCGCCGCCAGGACCTCGAGCCCGATCGGCAGCGTGTCCGCGAGGCTCAGCGCTCCGCCCTTGAGCCGCTCGTTGAGCGTCTCGCCCTCGAGCAACTCCATGGCGATGTAGGGCTCACCGTTCTCTTCGCCGATCTCATAGATCTGGCAGACGTTCGGGTGATTGATGGCTGCGGCGGCGCGGGCCTCCCGCTCGAAACGCTCGCGAGCCGTGGCATCGGCACCCATCGCCGACATCGTCTTCAGGGCCACGGCTCGCCCGAGGCGCGCGTCGGAGGCTGCGTACACGACACCCATCCCGCCCTCGCCGAGCTTGCCGGTGATCGTGTAGGGTCCGATGCGCGAGGGAGTTCCCTCGCGAGGGGCAACGTCCCCCGCCCCGGACGGGGGCGCCGGCGGGGGAGTGAGCGTCCCCCGGAGCCATTCCGAGAGCGCCCGCAACGGCCCCCGCGAGCTCTTGTCGCTCGATCTGGGCACTACGCCGATTCTACCGTGCGCCCGGGCGCGGCCCGCGGTAGCCGGGCCCGCGCAGGATGCGGCCGGGGCGCGCGTCGGTGATGCGCCCCGCGTCGACGACGAGGCGCCCGTTCACCAGCACGTACGGGATGCCCTCGCTGTAGTGGAGCGGGTCGGCGTAGGTCGAGCGCTCGCGGACGCTCGCGGGATCGAACGCGACCAGGTCGGCCGCGAAGCCGGGCCGCACGATGCCGCGGTCGGCGAAGCGCATGCGCGAGGCGGGCAGCGACGTCATCTTGCGGACCGCTTCCTCGAGCGGCAAGAGCTTCTCGTCGCGCACGTAGGTGCCGAGGATCCTCGAAGCCGAGCCCCAGGCGCGCGGATGCGACTTCTCGCGCGAAAAGATCCCGTCCTCGGCCCGGGCCGAGGAGTCGGTGCAGAAGGAGACGAGCGGGTGCCTGAGCGCGGCGCGCACGTCGTCCTCGCTCATCCCGAAGGTGACGCGCCCCGTGTGGCCGCGGTCCGCCACGACGATGTCGACGAGTGCGTCCAGCGGCTCCTTCTTCTGCTCGCGCGCGATGTCGGCGAGGGTCTTGCCCTCGAGCGATTTCAGCTCGGCGTTGAGGACGCTCGTGATCAGGACGCGGGTCGCGCCCTCGGGCCAGTCCTTGTTCTCGGGGCTCTTCAGGAAGTCCGCCTGCGCGCGCGCCCGCGTGGCCGGGTCCGTGAGGCGTGCGACCAGCGGGCCCTCGCCGCCCTCCCGCACCCACATCGGGAGCGAGGCGTCGAGGTTGTTGGAGCTGGCCGTCCACGGGTACTGGTCGGCCGACACGTCGAGCCCTTCCGCCCGCGCGGCCTCGATGCGCTTCAGGATGTGGGGCATGCGGCCCCAGCTCGCGCGGCCGCTCGCCTTCAGGTGGTAGATCTCCGCGGGAACCCCGGCCTCGCGCGCGATCCGGAACACCTCGTCGAGGCTCTGGTCGATGCCTCCCTCGGCGTCGTCGCCTTCGTTGCGCTGGTGCGTGATGTACGAGCCGCCGTAGCGGGCCGCGACCTTTGCGAGGGCGATGATCTCCTCGGTGGTGGCGTAGTTGTCGGGCATGTAGATGAGCGAGGTCGAGAGGCCGAGAGCGCCTTCCTCCATCGCCTGGGCGACGGCGGCCTGCATCGCCGAGAGCTCCTGCGGCGTGGGCGCGCGGTTGTCCTTCCCGATCACGAGGTCGCGGATGCCGCCCGCGCCCACGAAGGTCGCGAGGTTGAGGGTCACGCCCCGCCGCGCGAACTCCTCGAAGTAGCCGGCGAGGGTCGTGAAGGACGGGGTCACGCCATAGTGCTCGTAGACCGCGCGCGCGTCCGCCAGCATGCGGGCATTGAGCGGGGCGATCGACGAGCCCTCGCCCGTGACCTCGGTGGTGATGCCCTGGGTGATCTTGCTCGCGGCGCGCCCGTCGACGAGCACGTTGTACTCGGACTGGCCCATCATGTCGATGAAGCCGGGGGCCACCACGAGCCCGCGTGCGTCGATCCGCCGCGCGGCGCTCGCCCCGGCCAGGTCGCCGATCGCGGCGATCCG
>DATBSL010000393.1:0-7221 GCA_036559805.1 Vicinamibacteria bacterium | reverse complement strand
GGGCCTGAGCTTCACCGCTCAGCGCCGCGCGATCCTCGAGGCCGTGCTCGACCGGGACACGCACCCGCGTGCGGACGACATCCACGCCGTGCTCTCGCGGCGCAAGCTGCGGGTTTCGCGCGCGACGGTGTTCCGTACGCTCGAGAGCCTCGCTCGCCTCGGGATCATCGCGAAGGCCGCTCATCCAGGCAGCGCCGTGCGCTACGACGGCCGCACCGACCTCCACCACCACCTGGTGTGCACCGGCTGCGACCGGGTGATCGACCTCTCGGACGCGCGTCTCGACAAGGTGCCGGTTCCCGACACGCGCCGTTTCGGCTTCATCGTGTCGGACTTCCAGGTCCAGCTGCGCGGGACCTGCCGGGAATGCCGCGAGCAGGAGGAAAAGCGATGAAACGGTTCGAGTCTGCATTCCTCGTCGTGTTCGGTCTGGCGGCGCTGGCGGCGGCCGCCGAGAAGGCCGACCCTGCCAAGCCGCCGCTCGGTCTGCCGCCGCTCGTCGTCCCCGAGGGCAACCCGCAGACGCCCGAGAAGGTGGCGCTCGGACAAAAGCTGTTCGAGGACAAGCGCTTCAGCTCGACGGGTGGCGTGGCCTGCGCGAGCTGCCACGACGCGAAGAAGGCGTTCACCGACAGCCCGCTCGCGACCTCCGAGGGCATCCTGGTCAAGGGCAAGGCCCTCACCGGCACGCGCAACGCGCCGACGGTCGTGAACGCGGCCTACTTCACCTCGATGTTCTGGGACGGCCGCTCCGCCGACCTCGAGGACCAGGCGCAGCACCCGTTCCTGAACCCTGTCGAGATGAACCTGCCGAGCCACGCCGGCATCCTCAAGGTGGCGCGGACCGACCCCGCCTACGTGAAGGCCTTCCAGCAGGTCTTCGGCAAGAGCGGCAACCAGATCACGATGAAAGAGGTCACGCAGGCGATCGCCGCCTTCGAGCGCACGCAGATCTCCGGCAACTCGCCCTTCGACCGTTACTTCTACGGCGGCGAGCCGAATGCGCTCACCGAGCAGCAGAAGCGCGGCTTCGACCTGTTCGTCAACAAGGGCCGCTGCGTCTCGTGCCACGTGATCGAGCAGACGAGCGCGCTCTTCACGGACAACCGCTTCCACAACATCGGCGTCGGCATCAACGGCATCCAGAACGACGTGCCGGCGCTGGCGGGCGAGTTCCTGAAGGCCAAGGCGACGCTCGCGGAGGTCGACAAGAAGGTGCTCGCCGACAAGCGCACCTCGGAGCTCGGCCGCTTCGCGATCTCGCGCGCGTTCGAGGGCCTGGGCGGCTTCAAGACCTCGACGCTGCGGAACGTGGCGGTGACCTCTCCCTACATGCACGACGGCAGCATCAAGACGCTGCGCGACGTGGTAGTGCACTACAACAACGGCGGGGTCACGAAGGAAGGCGACCCCGTCAACGACTTCCTGAGCAGCGGGATCCGCCCGCTGCTGCTGACCGAGCCCGAGATCGACGACCTGGTCGCGTTCATGGAGGCGCTCACGAGCCCGGAGTTCGCGTCGCTGCCGAGCGCCGCACGGACGGAGGTGAAGCGATGAACCCGTTCCAGCCGTTCAAGGCGGACCGCCGCGAGTTCCTGCGCGCCGCGGCCGCCGCCGCCACCGCCGGGATCGCGCCGATGAGCCTGGTCAAGCTGGCCTTCGCCGACCCCGCGCTCGACTTCACCTTCGGCTACATCTCGGACGCCCACATCCAGCACGTCTCGGGCGGCAAGTTCGTGCGCAACTGGGACCGCGGCCTGATCCGCGCGGTGGCCGAGACCAACATGCTCACGCCGAAGCCCGAGTTCGTCGTCTTCGGCGGCGACCTGGCCCAGCTCGGCACCAAGGAGGAGCTCGACCACGGCGCCGAGCTGCTCTCGAAGCTCAAGGGCAAGCTCTACTGCGTGATGGGGGAGCACGACTACTACCTCGACCTCGGCGAGTACTGGTCGAAGCTCTTCGGGCCGCAGCACTACAGCTTCGACCACAAGGGCGTGCACTTCGTCGTGCTCAACAGCATCCTGACCTTCGACGAGTGGACCTTCAACCGCTGGCCGTCGGCCGAGCAGCGCATGCTCGAGATGGCTGGACTCGACAACCCGAACGGCTCGCCCTTCATGGTCGGCGACAAGCAGCGCGCCTGGCTCAAGGCCGACCTCGACAAGGTGGCGAAGTCGACGCCGCTCGTGGTCTTCTCGCACTCGCCGCTGCAGAAGCTCTACAAGGGCTGGAACTTCTGGACCGAGGACGCCGAGCAGGTCCAGGCGCTGCTCGCGCCGTACGAGAAGGTGAACGTGATCTACGGCCACGTGCACCAGATCCAGTACAACCAGATCGGCTCGATCTCGTTCAACTCGGTGATGGCGACGGCGTGGCCCTGGCCCTACCCGCAGAGCTACGCGCAGGCGCAGCACACGATGCCGGTGCTGACCGTGCCGATGAACCGCGCCGACCCGTTCTTCGAGCGCGACGCGACGGGCTGGCAGTTCATCGACCTGCACACCGGGCGCGTCAAGCTGGAATACAACCTCTACAACAACACCAACCGTACCGTGGCCTGGAACGCGAAGAGCGGCAAGCCCGAGGACACGGTCTTCCAGGACCCGGCGAAGCAGATCCCGCCGCAGAGCCACTACTGAGGGAGGAGACGCCATGAACAGGAAGATCGCGGCCGCAGGCGTCGCACTGGCGCTCGCCCTCGCGGCGGGCGCCTCTGCCGACGAGTTCAAGAAGGAAGACATCGAGCGCTGGGGCAAGGAGTACCTGACCGTGGTGACGAAGGGCCGCGAGCTCTTCACGAGCCCCAAGCTCGGCACGAACGGCGTCGCCTGCGCCCAGTGCCACCCGAACGCGGCCAACACCCACCCCGAGACCTACCCGAAGTTCCAGAAGCAGCTCGGCCGCGTGATCGCGTTGCGCGAGATGATCAACTGGTGCCTGCGCCAGCCGCTCGAGGGCAAGCCGCTCGCGCTGGACGCCCCCGACATGATCGCGCTCGAGGCCTACATGCACCACGAGCGGCGCGGCGTGAAGCTGGAGCCCGGGAAGCACTAGCTTCGAAGCCGGCGCGGGCCCCGGCCTGTCCCTCTACCGGCCCGTCAGGATCAATACGCCTGCGACGATGGCGGCTACCGAGAGCAGCGGACCGAGGCCCATGAGCGGCAGGTAGGGGACGACGCCCACCGCGATCAGGTAAACGCCCAGCACCGTCATTCCCAGCCGTCCGGCGGATGGCCGCATGGAGGAACCTCCCAGGTTCGTGCGTACGGACGCATCCTAAGTCAGGTCGTGGTGGCGCCGTCGGGCGCCACGCTGCTCCGCGCCGCGACACGCCTGCGCCGCCAGGCCGCGAAGCGGCGCAGCGCGAGCGTGACGCCGGTCCACGCCAGCATCACGGCGCCCGCGCTGGCGAGGCCGGCCACGGTCTGGCCGAGGAAACCGAACGCCTCGCCGGTATGCAGGAAGCGCAGCCAGCCGCGCACCTTGGCGCCGCGTGATTGGGACACGTACGGCTCGAAGCGCACGACCTCGCCGGTCTTGCGGTCGACCACGAGCTGCGAGCGCGTGCTCGGGTTGCGGGCCGCGATCCACGTGTCGATCGTGAAGCTCCAAGGCGCCTCGGGACCCGCGGGCACGCGCAGCGACAGGCTCTGCCAGCCCGGCACCCGGCTCGCGGCCGTGGCCCAGGCGCGGTCGAGGCCGTCGAGCGAAACGGGCGGGCGTAGACCACCGGCGCCCCCCGGGCCGCCGCGACGCGGCGGCTCGCTGCCGGTGAGCCTATAGACGAGGTCGGTCGCCCACGGGTACGAGATCACGACGCCGCCCGCCACGACGAACACCAGCGGGATCGCGGACCAGAAGCCGAAGACGTTGTGCCAGTTGAAATCCCGGGCCTTGCCGGAGAGGCCGCCCTGGAAGAGCGTGATCGGGCGCAGGTGCTGCAGCGTGAGCGCCTTCGGCCACCAGATCACGATCCCGCTCAGGACGATGAACAGGAAGAGCAGGTTGGACGCGCCGGTGACCGCGCGACCGGTCGGACGCGACTCGCCCTCGGCGGCGAGCCAGCGGTGCCAATCGGTGACGGAGCGGAAAAAGGCGCGTGCACGTGCCGAGCCCTCGCCCAGGACCTTGCCCGTGTAGGGGTCGAGGAACACGATCGGCCCGCGCCCGAACGAGAAGCCCGCGGGCGCCGGCTCGGCGCGCAGCGTGATCGAGGCGAGCTCACCACTCCTGGCCTCGCGAGCGATCGCCGCGAGCTGCTCGATGCCGAGCGGCTGTGCCTCCGGCGTGGGCGGCGTCACGGAGTAGCCGTCCGCCCACTCGGTCATCTGGCGCTCGTACGTGAGCAGCACACCCGTGACCGACATGATCAGGATGACGATCCCGGCCGTGACTCCGGCCGTGAGGTGCGTCCAGAAGAAGACCTTGCGAAGGCTCATGGCGGTTTCAGGGGCCTGGTGCTAGAGGTCCGCCCAGCGGCGGAGCAGGTTGTGGTAGACGCCGGTGAGCTGGACCGCCGACGGGTGGTCGGGGTGGTCGACGCTCAGGCGCCGCGCGGCGTTGTCGAGGTCGAACAGCAGCGTGCGCTCGCCGTCGTCCTTGACCATGCTCTGGATCCAGAAGAAGGACGCGAGCCGCGCGCCGCGCGTCACGGGCTTGACGTGGTGGAGGCTCGTGGCGGGGTAGAGGAGCAGGTGCCCGGCGGGCAGCTTGACGGCGTGGACGCCGTAGGTGTCCTCGACCACGAGCTCGCCGCCGTCGTACTCTTCGGGCTCGGCGAGGAAGAGCGTCGCGGACAGGTCGGTGCGCAAGCGGTGCGGCGTGCCCGGCACCTGGCGCACGGCATTGTCCACGTGGGTGCCGAACGACTGCCCGCCCGAGTAGCGGTTGAAGAGCGGCGGAAACACGCGCAGCGGCAGCGCCGCGGACACGAAGAGCGGGCTCTGCTGCAAGGCGGCCACGATCCAGTCGCCCAGCCGGCGGGCCTCCTCCGAGCCCTCCGCGAGCTGCTGGTTGTCCTTGCTGCGAGCGGACAGGTGGCCGGCGGTCACGCGCCCGTCCACCCAGTCCGCCCGCTCGAGGACCCCGCGGGCCTCGGCGACCTGGGCTTTCGTCAGGACGTCGGGGACCGCGAGCAGCATCAGAAGCCGACGTCGAGCGTCAGCATCCCGTAGCGGCCGGGGCCGGGGACGAAGTGGCCGCCTCCGACGCGGTCCACGTACTGCTCGTCGGCCAGGTTGTAGGCATTCAGCCGCAGCGTCAGCCGCTGGTTGATCGCGTAGGCGGCCGTGGCGTTCACCAGCCAGTAGCTCGGCGCCTCGAGCGTGTTGAGCGCGTTGCGGTAGACGCTGTCCATGAACTGCACGCCGCCGCCGAGCGTGAGCGCGTCCGTGACGCGGCCCGTCAGCCACAGGTTGAACGTGTTCTCGGGCGTCTGGGCGAGCGCGTTGCCGGTCTCGCCCGCGGTGTTCGAAGCCTCGATCTCGCTCCACATGTGCGCGTAGCCGGCGAAGACCGTGAGCCTGCGCCCGACGGCGCCGTAGACGCCGAGCTCGACGCCGTCCACCGTCTGCTCGCCCTCGAGCACCTGCGCCGGGTCGCCGGGGTTGACGCCGGGAGTGCGCGCGTTCGTCTTCACGGTGTGGAAGAGCGCGCCGGTCAGCGAGAGCCGCTGGTCCATCAGGTCCCACTTGCTGCCGACCTCGGCGCTCCACGACTTCTCGGGCTCGAGGTCGGCGAGCGCGGGCGTGAGCGAGAGCCCCTCCGCCGAGGGGTTGAACGACGTGCCGATGCCGGCGTAGACGCTGCCGAACGTGCGCGGCTTATAGACGACGCCGGCGCGCCAGGAGACGAAGTCGTCGCTGCGCCCGAACGGGGTCACCAGTCCCGCGACGTCCGTGGAGCTGTAGTCCACCTCGAAGTGGTCGTAGCGCAGGCCGCCCGACAGCTCCCACTTCGGGCCCAGGTTGACCGTGTCGAAGGCGTACAGGCCCAGGCCCTTCGACTCGCCGTCGTTCACGGCACCCGTGCGCGTGATCGGGCCCGGGTAGGGGTCATGAGGATTCGGCGCGTAGAGATCGGCGAACGGCGCCGCGGGGCCCGTGCGCAGGTAGTTGATCGAGTCCTCGCGGCCGAGGTCGAGGCCGGCGACGATTGCGTGCTGGGCCGAGCCGGTCTGGGCGTGGGCCGTGACGCTCGCCTGGTTCGACAGGATCGTGTCGGTCATGTCGCGCGACTGCAGCTGGCGGTTGATCTGGGTGTAGAGCGTGGGGTCGGCTGGGGCGGCGAAGCGCGGCGAGGTGATCACCGAGTCGCGGTCGTTGCGGCCGTAGCGCAGCTGGTTGCGGAACGTCAGCCGCGAGCCGAAGTCGTGCTGGAAGTCGAACGTGCCCATGTCGGTCCTGGTGTTCTCGTAGTCGCGCGCCTCGAGGCCGTAGAAGTTGTTCGAGGCCACGGGCGGCGCCTCGCCCACGTACCCGTCGAGCGGGCCGCCCGCGGCCGTCGCCGGCACCCAGGGGATGCCGTAGTCGGGGAGGTTGTCCTGGTCGAGGTGCGAGTAGAGGAAGGTCGCGCGCGTCGGCGTGCCGACGCCGAAGGCGAGCGCCGGCGAGACGCCCCAGCGCTGGTTCTGGACCGAGTCGCGCCGCGCCACGTCGGTGTCGGTGTACATGCCGTTCAGGCGGAAGACGGCGCCGTCGATTCCGGGGATCGGCTGGTTGAGGTCGAGCGTCGCGCGCTTGTAGGCGTCCGTCCCGCCGCCCACGGTCACGGACCGGCTCGGGCCCACGGTCGGCATCTTGGTCACCAGGTTGACCGAGCCGCCCGTCGAGCCGCGGCCCGAGACGGAGGAGGCAGGGCCCTTGGTGACCTCGACCTGCTCGAGGTTGTAGGGGTCGCGCGAGTAGCCCCCGAAGTCCCGGACGCCGTCGACGAAGATGTCGGTGCGCGCCGAGAAGCCGCGGATCGTCAGGTTGTCGCCGGCGGGCACGCCGCCCTCGCCGGCCTGGATCGTGATGCCGGGGACGTTGCGCAGCACGTCGCGCAGCGTTGTCGCGTTCTGCTCCTCGATCACGGCGCGCGGGATCACGGTGATCGTCTGCGGGATGTCGCGCAGCGGCTCCGTGTACTTCGGAGACGACGGCAGTGCCAGCGGGGAGGTCACCTCGATCGCCTCCGAGCGGCGCAGCTGCAGCGTCACGGCGACGGGCGTCGTGAAGCGGC
>DATBSL010000392.1:0-8570 GCA_036559805.1 Vicinamibacteria bacterium | reverse complement strand
ACGCGGTCCACGCGCTGCTGCGCGAGCGCAACGCCGCGCTCGTGTGCGCCGACACCGACGAGTCCGGCGCGACGGGCGCGCCGATCGTCGCGACGGCCGACTGGGGCTACCTGCGGCTCCGGCGCGGCGCCTACGACGAGGGGACGCTCGTGCCGTGGGCCGACCGGATCCGCTCGCAGCCGTGGCAGCGCGCGTTCGTGTTCTTCAAGCACGAAGAGGGCCAGCCGCTCGGCTGGCCCGTGATCCAGCGGTTCCTGGCGGCCTGCCGCTAGTTAGCCGCCGCCTTAACGGCCAGAGCGGCTGTGAGGTCGGCCTTGTTGCCGATACGCCCGTGGCCCGGAAGGATCGTCTCCACTACCAGACCGCGCTTGACGAGCTTGTCTGCGAAGTCGACGAGGCCCGGGCTCGCTGGCGGATACGGGCCCTGGACCGGGATCGTGAGCAGGTCGGCCTCGAAGACGGCCTTCTGCTTCGGCAGGTAGGCGACGACGGCTTCGGTCACGTGCGGGTTCGGCCCGATGTCGACGAGCTCGAGCGTGTTGACGCCGTCGCTCAGCACCTTCTTGCCCGTGAACGTCTCGATCGCGGCGGCCTTGGGCTCGCGCGCGAGCAGGTCCGGCCGGATCGTCCTGGGCGCCTTCGCGAGGCGCTCCACGAAGCCACGGTTGCCGGCCGTCGTCAGGACCGTGACGCCCTTCGCGATGTAGGTGCGCAGCCCCCCGGTGTGGTCCGAGTGGTAGTGGGTCGGCACCACGTAGCGGACTGGCTTGCCCGGCGCGGTCTCGGCGACCTTGGCGAGCACGGCGAGCGAGCGCTCCTCGCCGAGCGGCGCCTCGACCACCACCACGTGGTCCTTGAACACGACGAAGAGGCTGTGGTGGGAGCCGCCGCCCGCGAAGTACACGTCCTCGCCCACCTTGGTCAGCGTGACGCCCGAGCCCGGCGCGGCGGCCGGCACGGTCTCGGCGCCCGTGGGCTGGTCGAGGAGTCCGGAGGGGACGCCGCCGTTGGCCGTGACCTTGACATACTTGAGGTCCTGCGTGGTCTCGCCCGCCACGATCGTGGTCATCTGGTAGGCCAGCTTCGCCTTGCGGCTGCCGACCGGAACCTCGCGGTAGTCGTCGAGCACGGTCTCCGTGAGCGCGTCGCCCAGGATGGCGTTGTCGGCGAGCGTCTGGACCCGCGACAAGAGGCCCGTCGTCGCGTCGAACGCGAGTCCGATCTGCGCCCCCTCCGCGGTCGAGAACGTGACGAGCTTGTAGCGCCGGCCCGCGATCTCGTCCTCGCCGAGGCTGCGCAGCGTCTCCGCGCGCTCGTTCGCCAGCAGCAGCAGCACCGACGGGTCGCGCCTCATGTTGGTGCGCGAGCTGCTGAGCGCGGCCGGGGCCATAGGCGTCAGCACCTTGGTCACCATGTTGTAGGAGAAGCCGTTGTCCTTCGCGACCGTGGCCACCTTGCTCGGCACGATCCCGGCGCCGCTCGTGCTCACCAGGCTGGCGTTCTGGTTGCCGGCGAAGTCCTGGAAGCTGCGCGTGTCGACCGCTCGCGCGACGAGCGGCCCGTCGGGCGCCAGGCTCTGCCCCTGCGCGTAGTTCGTCCCGGCTCCCTCACGCCAGACGTCCTTGATGTCGCGCAGGGCGTCGAGGCCGCCCATCGCCTGGATCCCTGCGTCCAGCACCTTGCGCGCCTCCTGGTAGGAGCCGATGGCGGAGCCCGCGTCGAGCGACCCCGCGAGCGCCGCGAGCCCCAGGCACGCGACCAGTGTCGTAGCCAGCCTCTTCATATGTCCTCCCCCGTCTCGTGGCGACCAAAACCCCGGGCCTCGCCCGGCCCCGAGAGTCCGGATTCTAGCCCCGGACGCAAGCCGCTAGCGTCGCGACTCGAAGACCCCCTGCTCGCGGTTCTTCACGACGTCGTCCCAGGCGAAGCAGCGCCCGTTCATCGCGACGTACACGCCGCGCGGCAGCGCCTGGACGAAGGAGAGGGCGCTCCCGAGGTTGAAGAGCCCGTCCGAGCTGCCGAACGCGTAAGGCACCATCGCCCCCGTCAGCACGATCGTCTTCGGCAGCCGCGCCTCGCCGAGCACGCGCGCGGTGTCGGTCATGGTGTCGGTGCCGTGGGTGATCACGATCCGCTCCTCGCCGGCGCTCCTGCAGTTCTGCAGGATCAGCTCGCGGTCGGCGTCCGTCATCTCCAGGCTGTCGATCATCATCAGGGTGCGCACCTCGACCGGCACCCGGCAGCGGCCGAGCCGCAGCATCTCCTGGATGTGCGTGTCCTTGAAGTCGAGCCGGCCCTCGATCTCGTCGTAGCTCTTGTCGAAGGTGCCGCCGGTGATGAACACGCGGATCGTCACGGCCGCGGCATCTGGAAGCGGGCGTCGTCGATCGTCGGGTTCACCTCGATCGCGTCGAAGCGCACCTGCTGCCGCTCGGGGCGGCCCTTCGGCCCGATCTCGATCGAGTGCGGCCAGAGCACACCGCCCGCCTCGCGGTAGTCGCCGAGGCGGGTCTCGACCTCGATCGCGCTGCCCTGCACCACGCGGCGGGACTCGGTCCGGATCTCCAGGTAGGTCTCCGCGTCGAGGAAGAAGTGGTGCACGTCGCCGCTCTTGAACTTGAGCTCGAGCTTCCAGGCGTCCTTGCCGTCGACACTCTCGCGGCCGACGAGCTTCAGCTTGAGGCCCTTGGCCTCGTGGTCCACGAGCGGGCCGTCGAGGTCGGCCTGGTTCTCGAGGTCCCCGGCCATCTCCTCCGGCAGCGGCTCCGGCTTCGCGCCGGGCACGGGCGGCATGCCCCACGCCGTGCGGCCGTCGTAGGCCTGGACGCCCGTCCGGCCCTGGGCCGTGAACTCGAGCCGCGAGCGGCGGGGCCGCTTCTTCTCGATCGCGACCTTCACCTCGGGGCCCGCGCCCATCGTCATCCGGCCGGTCATGCGCACGGACTGGACGGCTTTCAGCTTCGCGTACCCGCCGCGGGCCTGCTGGGCGCGTGCGATCACCTCCGCCAGGCTCTCGCCGCGCGCGGGTCCCGCCAGGCTCGAGATCGCGACCAGGCCGAGCAGAGCGCCGCGCAGCATGCTCGATACTACCTTCACCCGAGGACGCCTCGGTCCCGCGCCGGCCGCCCGCGCGCCCGGCCCGGGCGCTTGGTGCGCGCGCCTCCCGGGTGTCACAATGGGCGACCGCTGGCAATGGCTGCGACACCCGCCGAGATCCGTCTCACCCTGAACCCGAGCCGCCGCTTCGAGGCGATCGACGTCAACGAGCGCATCTCGGCCGAGGCGGGCGACCTTTTGCAGCGCTACAGCCGAACGCTCTACTGCTCGCTGCACACGACCGCGGGCTATCTCGACCAGAGCCTGGCGGGCCGCATGCATCATCATCACGGGCGCCTCGCCCAGTTCTTCGACGCCTGGCACGCGCTCTTCCCGGCGAACGCCGCCTACCGCCACGACCAGATGGAGCTCAGGAGCGAGCTGTCGGACGAGCAGAAGGAGACCGAGCCCAGGAACGCCGACTCGCACCTCACCTTCATCGGCTCGGGGATGCGCAACTGCGTCACCTATCGCAACCAGCCGCTGGCGCCCGTCTACTTCATCGACCTCGACGGCACCAACGGGTCGGCCTGCCGCGAGCGCAGGACCACGATCGTGGCCTACGACCGCGAGCGCGTGGTGGCGCGCGAGTCGTTCGTGGTGCCGGTCTCGCACCACCCGATCGACTCGGTCAACCTCGGCGACCCGCGCCTCGGCATGGTCGAGCGCATCAACCAGCTGCTGGCGGCGTCCGGCCTGGACAAGGGCCGCGTCGACATCACGCTGGGCGCGGCCGAGCGCAACGTGGGCCTCACCGTGAACGAGTACGAGACGATGCTGATGCGCCACGACCTGATCGAGGTGCTCAAGGATCCGCTGAAGTTCGCCGCCCAGCGCGGCAAGCACATGATCGACGACCCGCTCGCGATCCCGACCAAGACGCTCAACTACGCCAAGTACGACTTCCCGCGCCTGCTCAACTCGCTCATGGAGGCGCTGCGCTGGGACACCTCGGTGCTCGAGCGCGCGATGGCGAAGCTGATGGCGGTCCCGGCGCGCCGGCTGCTGCGCTCGCGGCGCGTCACGTTCCTGGCGAGCCGCGACGAGGCGAGCGGCCGCCCGCTGCTCGTGCGCGGCACCTACCAGAGCCCGATCCTGGTGCAGTGGCAGCCGGCCGACGAGCGGTCGCGCAGCGTCGAGATCTCGATCGTCGGCCTGAGCTGACGAGCCCGACGGGGCGGTGCTTTAGCCCTCGCGGTCGCGCAGCCGCAGCCCCGCGCGATAGAAGGGCCAGAGGGCCACGGTCTGGATCACGTGGCAAACGTCGTTGTGGTTGAAGGGGCCGGGGCCCATGAGGCGGGCCTGCTGTGCGGCGATGCCGGCGGCCGAGAGAGCGAGCCCCCCGACGAGTGCTTTGACCGGCCGCTTGTCGTCTCGCGCGATCGCCAGGCCGAGAGCGAGCAGCGCGACGATCGTCGCTGCTCCGTACCCGGCCGCGAGACGGATGTCGTTGCTCACCGCGACGAGAGACAAGTACAGCGCCAGCTGAAACGCGGCGATCCCAAGGCAGGCTCGGCGAGCCGTCCGCCGCAGCGCCGCGAACGCGCTGCCGGCGAGCAGCAAGAAGCAGGTGCAGCCGACGCTGGCGAGCACCACCTTCCACGAGAAGGCCTTGAGCCAGGGCGCGAGCGACGGGCCGAAGCCGTGGACGAGCCCCCCCGCGAGCGCGGCCGTCGCTCCGGCCAGGAACGCACCCGCCCAGAGGCGCGTGCCCACGTGCGACGGCGCGCGGCCCGCCTCGAGAAGCCGCAGCCCGAGAGCGGCGGCCGCGGCCGCGAGGACCGCGTTGGTCAGCAGCGTCGTGGGCTCGGAGATCGTCATCGGGTTCCTGTTCCGCTCCTAGTACGCACGCCCGAACCGGACGCCCGTCGCCGTTGCCTCGGGTGCCGCGAATGCCAGCAGCCGCTCCGCTTCCTCTTCGAGAGCGGCCGCGTGCTGGCGCGACAGCCGCCCGAACGGCTCGAGCGACAGCGTCGCCTGGCCCTTCGTCTGTTCGATCTTCCAGAACCCGGCGACGAAGCCGTCGATCAGGAAGGCGCGCACGTTCTGGTTCTGCGGAAGCGCGCGTGGAGGCGCGCCTTGGAGGATTCGCTCGCGGCGGGCGAAGCCGAGGATCGCGTTGTCGTAGACGGGCAGGAAGCGGGGCGGCGCCGGCGCGCCAGGATCCGGCCGCGGCGCCCCCTCGAGGTCGAACAGCTCGCGTCCCGCTTCGTCGCCGAAGCTCACGAGCCTGCGCCGCAGCCGCTCGAAGACCGGGACGAGCCCGGTGAGACCGGACCAGGCCTGTGCATCCATCACGCTCGCGGGCCCGAAAGCCGCGAGATAGCGCAGCACCAGCCTCTCGGGTGTGAGCCGGGCGAGCGGCCGTCCCAGCCAGTGAGGTGCCGTGGTCACGCGCGGCGCGCCGCTTCTTCGCCAGAGCCCGCGCGGCGGAACCTGCACGAGCGGTGTGGAGCAGCGGAACGCGTACGCGAGGGCCGCGGCGTCGCGGCCCGGAAAGCGGGCGCTGAGAATCGGGCGCAGCTCGGCGAGCGTGAGTGGGCGAGCCTCGACGGCACGACGCCCCACGGCGGCGAGCGCGCTTGGCGACACGCCCGCGACCGACCGGCTCCAGGCCGTGCCCGCGAACATGCGGTTGAGCACCGGCTGGACCAGCGGCCGCAGCGCGAGGGCGTCGCGCGCGCTCACCAGGTGAAGCGTGTCGCGCATCACGGCGATGCGCACGGCCTTGCGCGTCGCGATCAGGTTCGAGAGCGCCTCCGGGTCGAAGCCGGAGAGCCGCGACCAGAGCGCGACGTACGGGTCCCCCGGCAGCTGCGCCTGCAACCCCACCAGCCGCTCGAGCGCCGCGGCCACCGGCAGGCGCTCCCGCTCGAGCAGCATTTGGCGCGCGAGCAGCGCGCGATTGAGCGCGCGCACGCTCAAGACGCGCGTGGCGCTGCCAGAGCGGGCTCGTGTGATGTGGCGGCCTCTGTTAGAAGGAAAGGCGCGCGCCCAGCTGGATGCGCCGCATGTCGCCGGCGGTGCGGATCTTGCCGAACGTGGCCGGGGCGTTCAAGCCCGTGCCCGGGTTCGAGAGGTTGACGATGTTGAGGACGTTCGTGGATTCCGCGCGCAGCTGGAGCATGAAGCGGCTGCCGAGCCCGATGTCGCGGAACAGCCCCAGGTCGACGTTGCGATAGCCGGGGCCTTCGACGATGTTGCGGCCGGAGTTGCCGTCCGTCCCGAGCGCCGGCTGGGCGAACGCGGCCACGTTGAACCAGCCCTCGATCAGCTCCTCGCGCGGCCGGCCACTGTCTAGCGTCGGGTCGCCGACGATGTCTGCGCGATCCGTGGTGAGGCCGTCGAGGTTGCGGTCCTGGCCGGAAGTGATCGTGAGCGGCCGGCCGCTCTGCAGCGTGACGATCGCCGACAGCGTCCAGCCGTTGAGCAGCGCCTTCGCGAGCGAGCTGCCGCCCTTGATGTAGTCGGTGCGCCAGATGCCGGAAACGACGAAGACGTGGCTGCGGTCGAACGAGGTGCGCGCCCGCTCGAGCTCGGGCCGCAGCGAGTTCTGCACGGCCGGCAGGCCGCCGCCCTGGTAGTCCACGTCTTCGAGCGCCTTGCTGAACGTGTAGTAGGCCTTGGCCGAGAGGTGCGCCCCGCGCTTCTCCGCGGAAAGCTGCAGCCCGTGGTAGTCGGAAGTGAATATCGACGAGAGCACGCGCGCCTGGCCGATCACGCCCGGCTGGTACGGGCGCCGTGCGTTGACGTTCGCCGTCGTCGCGCCCGGCCCGAAGACCGGGTAGTTCTCGTCCAGGCTCGCGGGCAGCTTGCGGCCGAGCGCTCCCACGTACGACACGCCCAGGCTGTAATCGCGGAACAGCTCCTTCTGGACCGTGAGGTTCATCTGGTAGCTGTAGGGCCAGACGAAGTCGAGCGACGGTCCGAACACCTGGGCGGGCAATGCGAAGCGGGGACTCGCCGGGTCGTAGCTGAACGGGAAGGGGTTGCCGCCGGGCGTGTTGCGGTAGGGATCCGAGAGCGTGAACACCTGCGGGAACGGCTGGCGCAGCGTGAACGGCTGGTTGTCTGCCGTCGTGTTCCACTCGTTGCCGGTGGTGGCGCCGTAGAACATGCCGAAGGCCGCGCGGATCGCCAGGCGTCCGTCGCCCTTCGGGTCCCAGGCGACGCCGACGCGCGGCGCGATGTTGTTCCAGTCGGTGGAGGCGATGCCGCGCGGGATCCCGTCGTCGCCCGGGAACAGCAGGCCCTCGGGAGCCGTCGGCGACACCGTGGACCTGCGGCCGGGCACGTAGGCGAGCTTGCGGTCCTCGGGGTCGGTGAAGGGGAACTGCACGTCGTAGCGCAGGCCCAGGTTCAGCGTCACCCGCGGGTGCACCCGGAAGTCGTCCTGCGCGAACAGGCTCACGAACCAGCCCTTGTCGGTCTTCCGGATCGGCGCGTCCTGCGTCATCGTGCTGGGCAGCCCGAGCATGAAGTCGGCGTAGGCGTTGCCGGTCTTGCTGCCGTTGAAGGCGAAGACGCCGTAGTTGTCGAGGAGGGTGTCGTGGACGATGCTCTCGTACGACACTTCCGCGCCGAACTTGAAGGAATGGTTCCCGCGCGCGAGGCTCAGCGTGTCGCGCAGCCCGAAGTAGTCGCTGCCCGCGTCGGGACCGGCGATCGAGGTCTGGCCCGTGAAGTAGCCCGAGACGCTGAGCCGCGGCAGCGTCGGATCGCCCTGGACCGTGAACCGCGAGTTGAGGTCGCCGAGCGAGGTGGTCGGGTCGTTGACGCGCCCGCCGAACTGCCGCACGTAGGTAGCGCGGATCTGGTTGATCGTGGTCGAGTTCACGGTCCAGGTGTCGCTCAGGTTCACGTTGTGCTGGGCCCACTTGAAGTCGCGGTCGACCCAGGGAATGTTGCCGGTGAGCGACAGCGGCTGCGTGTCGGTGCCCTTCTGGTAGAAGTAGCTGAGCGCCAGGATGTGGTTCGGGGACGGGTGGTGGTCCAGCTTGACGCTCGCCTCGTCCCACTCGAGCGAGTCCGGCCGGCTCACCTCGTAGAAGTTGTTGGGCAGGTTCGAAGCGGGCACGTAGCGCTCCTGGATCGTGAGCGCCGCCGGGTCGAAGCGCGCGGCCGGGATGATGCCCCCCGGGAACGGCTGGCCCGTGGCCGGGTCCCTGGGTTTGATCGCCGACTGCGAGAAGTCGCCCGCGCGCTCGAGCGCCGTGGGGACGACGGCGCTGTTGCGGTAGTAGGTCTCCTCCTGGCGCAAGCCCGAGTAGCTGACGAAGAAGAAGGTCTTGTCCTTCTGGATCGGCCCGCCGAAGGCGCCGCCGAACTGGTTGCGGCTGAGCGGGTCCTTGGTGCCGGTGGTGCCGGGCGGCGCCCAGCGCGTCGCGTTCAGGCTCTCGTCCCGGTAGAACTCGTACAGCGCGCCGTGGAACAGGTTGGTGCCCGACTTCGTCACGACGTCCACGACGCCCGCC
>DATBSL010000391.1:0-8663 GCA_036559805.1 Vicinamibacteria bacterium | reverse complement strand
ATCGCGGCGATGGCGGAAGGCCTGACGGCGCTCGGGGCCTCGGTCCGCGAGCTGCCGGATGGCCTGGTCGTGAACGGCGGCGCGAGGCTGCGCGGCGCCCGGGTGAAGGCGCACGACGACCACCGCATCGCCATGGCGCTCGCGGTGGCGGCACTCGGCGCCTCGGGGCCGAGCGAGATCGAGGGCGGCGAGTGCGTGGCCGTCTCGTTCCCGGAGTTCTACGCCGTGCTCGAGCGGGCCTCCGGCCGTGCCTGAGCGGCCGGAGCGCGTGGTGCTGGTCGGCTTCATGGGCGCGGGCAAGAGCACGATTGGCCGGCGCCTCGCCAAGCGGCTCGGCTTTGCCTTCGTGGACCTCGACCGGAGAATCGAGAGCCGCGCGGGGCGGAAGATCGCCGCCATCTTCCAGGAGCATGGCGAAGCGGCATTCCGCGAGCTGGAGCTCGAAGAGTCGCGGAGAGTGGCGTCGCTCACGCGCGTCGTCGTCGCGACCGGCGGCGGCGCCTTCGCGCAGGACGCCACGCGCGACGCGCTCCAGCGGGGCGCGTTCACCGTGTGGCTGCGGTGCAGCCTCGGGACCGCGCTTCGCCGAGTCCCGCGAGACGGCAGCCGCCCCCTTGTCGGGAACCGTGAGATAATGCGGACCTTGTTGGCCGAGCGGGAACCCTCCTATCGTCGGGCAGACGTAGCGGTTGACACCTCGAGACGGACGCCCCGCGAGGTGGTCGAGCGGATCGTGGAGCTGCTGGAGGGGCGGGAGCGGGAGAAGCCGTCCGTGCGGCCATGAGATACCTGATCCTCTCGGACATCCACTCGAACTGCGAGGCCCTCACGGCCGTGCTCGCGTTCGTCAAGCGCAAGCACTGGGACAAGGCGGTCGTGCTCGGCGACGTGGTCGGCTACGGCGCCAATCCCAACCAGGCGGTCGAGATGCTCCGCGAGCTCAAGCCGCTCGTGGCGATCCGCGGCAACCACGACAAGGTCTGCTCGGGCGTCGAGGACGGCGAGATGTTCAACCGCGTCGCGCTGCAGGCGGCGATGTGGACGCGGCAGAAGCTCACGCCCGGGAACCAGCGCTGGCTGCACTCGCTGCCCGAGGGTCCGGTGATCGTGGACGGCGTGTTCGCGGTCGCCCACGGCACGCCTATCGACGAGGACGCCTACATCTTCGGCGAGATCGAGGCGCTCAACGTCTTCCGCCAGACGGCGTTCCCGCTGTGCTTTTTCGGGCACTCGCACTTTCCGGTGATCTTCGGGCTCTCGCCCGACGCGATCCAGACGGTGCTCACCGAGGCTCCGTCGTTCCGCTTCCGGCTCGAGCCCGGCGTGCGCTACCTCGTGAACCCCGGCTCGATCGGCCAGCCGCGCGACGGCAACCCGCTCGCGTCGTTCGCGATGTTCGACAGCGAGGCGCGCTCGGTGACGGTGTACCGCGTGCCGTATCGCGTCGAGCGCGCCCAGCAAAAGATCATCGGGGCCGGGCTGCCCCGCCCGCTCGCCGACCGCCTCGCCCTCGGACGTTAGGGCACGCGGAACGCGGCCTCGCGCAGCTTCCGGCGCAGGTCGGGGCCGACCGCCACGACGCGCGCGCTCGCGACGCCGCTGCCGTACTGCCAGGGCAGCGCAGTCCGCAGCTGCGCGAACGCGGCGTCCCAGGGCGGGCCGAGATCGGCCGTGGCCCTGGGCTTCGAGCCGCTCGTGCCGATCGCGAGCGTGTCCGTGAGCACGGCCGCCCAGTGGCGGGCGAGGGCCATCTGCGTCGGAGGAGCTCCGCGGCCGGGCTGCCCGGGCGGCGTCTCGTAGGCCGCGGCGTCCTGCGGCAGCACCTTGACCAGCATGTTCGGAGCGCCCACGAGCGCGACCGAGATCTCCGGCGACTCGCGCGCTTCGAACGCCACGGCCTGGCCGACGCGGGCCTGGTCCACCGCGGTGTTGATCGCCTTGGCGATCGAGAGCGCGCGCTCGCCGACCGAGCGCGACTCGTCCTTCGCCGAGAGCAGGAGCGCCGGCCCGAGCTCGGTCCCCACGGTCGCCTGGCCGGCGCTGCCTCCCTCGCCGACGTGGCCGGCGGCGAAGACCGGTACCCAGGTGCCCTCAGTGAGCCGCTGCAGCGTGAAGGATGGCGCCTCGCCCGACGAGCGGCCGCCGGCCTGGACGACCACCGGGACGAGCGCCTCCGGCTGGGGCCGGTGCGACGGCGGCACGACCACGAGAAGCTCCAGCGCGTCGCCGGCGACGACGAGCGCCGGGTGGCCGTCCACGCTCACCGCGGTGGTCGTACCCGTGAAGCCGGCCCCGCGCACGCGGACGAGGTCGCCGGCGACGCCGCGCGCGGGCTCCAGCCCGGCCAGGATCGGCAGCCGACCGAGGTAGATCTGGGACGGCGGCACGCCGCGCCCGCTCGCGCTCACGACGACCGGGTGCCGGCTGCCCGGCGCTCCAGACACCTTCGGCATCTCGAAGCGCACCGCCTGCGGCTCGACCTTGATCACCCGAGCCGCCTGGCCGCCGACCGTCAGGGTCAGACCCTCGCCGAACCCGCTGCCGTTCAGCACCACCTCGTCGCCGGGAAGGGCGCCCATCGGCTCGAGCGCCGAGACGCGCAGCGGCGCGAGCGCCACGAGCGACGCCGCAGCGGATCGGCCGATCGGAGTTTCGACGGAAACGCCCACCAGGCCCGAGGCGGCTAGCACCGGAACCTGCACCTGCAGGCTGGTGGCGGTCCCGCTCGTGGGAGCGGCGGCGACCGTGCCGAACCACACCTTGTTGTCCTCGAGGTCGGCGTCGAAGCGCTTGCCGGTGATCGTGAGCGTCTGCCCCATCTCGACCGGCGTCGGGGCGAGCGAGTCGATGTCCGGAACCGTGAAGAACATGCGCTTGACGAAGAAGCTCACCAGCAGCAGCGCTCCGAGTCCGCCCAGTCCCAGGCCCACGAGCTTCGGGTCCACGCTGGGCAGCTGCATGCCGACAGGCCTGCGGCGTGCCTTCCCGCGGGCCTTGCCGGGCGTGCGCGCCGGAGCCCGCGGCTTCGCCTGCAGCTCGCCCGGGGCGGGCGGCGGCGGCGGCGGCGGGTCCGGTACGGACCCCTTGGGGATCTTCAACCTGACCCTGGGCGGCGTGACCGCGGGCTTCTTCTTCGCGTGGGGATCGACGAAGTCGATCGTGTCCCCGTCGAGCAGGTTGGTGGTCTCGACCGGCTCGCCGTTCACCCAGGTGCCGTAGCGGCTGCCGTTGTCGATCATCGACAGGCCGAGGTCGTCCCAGATGATCTTGACGTGCGCGAGCTCGATCTCGGGGTGGTCGAGCCGCAGGTTCGCGAGCCGGCCCGAGCCGACGATCATGCTGAGACCCGGGTTGAGCCTGACCTCGTAGCCGTCCATCGGCCCGCCGACGACTACGACCGACGGTTGCTCGGGGATCTCGTCGGACATTGCCCCTCCCAAGGCAAGCGCCCGCTGCCGCGCGCCGATGATAGCACCCGCGGATTGGGCCGGCCGCCGCCCGCCTTGCTCACGCCGCGGGGAAGCCGATGTCCACGCCCAGCTCGCGGACGAGGCGCAGCAGCAGCCTCACCGGCAGCCCGGCGACGTTGGAGGGCGAGCCCGCGACCGCCTCGACGAACAGCGCGCCACGGGCGTCCACGTGGTAGCCGCCGGCCTTGTCGAAGGGCTCGCCGGTCGCCGCGTACCAGGCGAGCTCGGCCTGGCTCATGGGCGCGAAGCGAACGCTCGTGCGCTCGACCCCCGAGCGCGCGCTGCCGCCGCTCACGAGGCACAGCCCGGTGACGACCTCGTGGCTGCGGCCGGCCAGCCCGCGCAGCATGGCGATCGACTCGGCGGCGCCGCCGGGCTTGCCCAGGACGCGCCCGTCGCACACCACCTCGGTGTCGGCCGCGAGCACGGGCAGCGTCTCGCCGCGCGCCACCGCCAGCGCCTTCTGCCGCGCGAGGCGCTCGACCGCGACGGCGCCGTCCTCGCCCGGCAGCAGCGACTCGTCGGCGTTCGGCGCCACCACGCGGAACGAGACGCCGAGCTCGCCCAGGATCCGCGCGCGCCGCGGAGACGACGACGCGAGCACGAGCCGCGGCTCCACGCGCGTCAGCGGCGGAAGACTGTGATCACGCGCGCCACGAGCGCCGCGGCGCCCGCGGACTTCGGGACCACCTCGTCGGCGCCGTGGAGCTGGCGTGCCTCGCGCTGGTTGGAGACGTTCTCGCGCGTCCAGAGCACGAGCGGGATGTCCACCCACTCCATCGTGGCCTTGATCATGTTGACGATGTCCTTGCCCGCCATCTCTCCGGTCACGGCGAGCTCGAGGATGATGACGTCCGGCTTCTCCTGCGCGATCGCCGCGAGCGCCTTGTTCGCCTCGGTGAAGGCCCGCACCGGGATGTCGGCCCGCTCGAGCTCGGCGACGGCCGCCTGCCGCGTCTCGGAGTTGTCGTCGATCAGGATCGCCGACTTGCGCGACGGGGCGCGGATCGCCGCGAGCGACGTGCCCCCGTGAGGCGTCTCGTCCGGCCTTCCCTCCGCGGCGGGCTTGACCGCGCCCGGCGAAGCGGCCTGCCCTGCGTGGAGGGAGCTGAGCGCGTCGAGGATGAGCTGCTGCGTGTCGCGGACGGCCTGGATCTCGGCGAGCAGCGTCTCGAGGGTCACGCCGGACGCTCTTCCCTCCGCCCTGCGTCCACCCGCCCGCGCCGCCGCCCCGCCGGTGGACTTGCCCGAGACGGTGTGTCGTCCCACCTTCACCGCCGTCTGGTTCGCGAGCGGCGCGAGGGGGTGCGCAGCCGGCGCGAGGCCGGGCGCGGTCGGCTGAGCGGGCGGCACGGCGATCGTGCCCGGGTCGGACGCCTGTAGCTTGCCGCCCTGGGAGCGCAGCGCCGCCGAGCGGGTCATGAGCCGCGTGCCGCAGCCGGGACACGTCACGATCGCGTCGGGACTCTCGAGCGCGCCAATCGGGGACTTGCAGCGCGGGCAGTTCATGGGGTCGTCGCCCGCGCGTGGCTGACGGGCTCGGGGCGGGAGTATATCGTAGGCGTCGAGCCACATGGACCGGACCCGCGACCCCGACCTCGCCGCGCGCCTCTTCGGCGCCAGGCCCGAGCACACGCTCGCGCTCCTGCGCGCCGTGTGGCCGGGTGCCGTCGGCGACGAGCTGGCGCGGCGAACGGAAGTCGTGGCGTACGACCACGGCGTGCTTCGGGTCAAGGTGTCCGACCTGCGCTGGCAGCGAACGCTCCAGCGCATGCGGCGTCCGATCCTGGGACGGCTGCGCGGGGCGGCAGGCCAGCTCGCCCCGAGCGCGCTCGGCTTCGTCACGGGCGACGTCCCCCAGCCGGCCGGTCCCGTCGCTCCCCCGGGGCCGGCAGAGCCGCCGAGGGAAGCGCCCGAGCTGGTGCGGGAAGCCGCGCAGTCGATCCCGGATCCCGAGATCCGGAAGCCCTTCCTGGCGGTGGCTGCCCGCTACCTGGCGCGCTTCGGCCCGCCTCAGACGGGCGGAGGCTCCACGCCAGCGGCCTGAGCGGCCGGCGCGAGCGGCGGAGCCGGCTCCGGAACGAGAGCGACCTCGGCTGCCAGCAGCGCGACACGCAGCCCGCAGCGTGCCAGCACGAAGCCCTGCTGGAGCGCCACGAGCACCGCCAGCCGCGAGCCCAGCACGGCCGCTCCCGAGAGCGCGAGGTAGGCCCCGAACGCCGCGAGCAGCAGGAGCGCGTTGGCCGCCCAGGTCGAGAGCCAGGCCGCGGGGCTGCGCAGCACGAGCCGCACGCTCGCCGCGAGCGCCGGCAGGACCCGGGGCGCGTCCTCGCGGACGATCCGGATGCGCGCGGCGTCCTGCACCAGGAGCGCGACGAGCAGCGCGAGGCCGAGGACGGCGAAGGCCGCGGCCAGGACGCCGAGCGACAGCCACTCCGACCCCGACTCGCGGCGCGCGTAGCGGCCGAGAGCGAAGAGCGGCCCGGCCGTGAGCGCCGCGAGTATCGCGGCGGCGACGAGTGTCATCGCCCCGAGCCGCAGGAAGCGGCCGAAGAAGCGGAAGCCGCCGCGTCCGAAACGATGCGCGAAAGGGCGCTCGTCCGCGCCGGTCAGCACCTCGAGCGCGCCCCCGGTCACGACGAGACCCACCACGAGGCCGAGCAGGTAGAACGCACCGGCGGCGTTGAGGTAGCCGGCGACCAGCCCGGGCCGCAGCTCGCCGAGGTCGGCAAGCACTTCGAACGAGAACGCCTCGGCCAGCACGTCGGCGCCGGGGCGCGGTCCGATGGCGTCGGCGAGCGCCTGCCAGGTCGGCACTGCCGCGACCAGGGCGAGCGCCAGGTTCGAGAGCCACAGCGTGGCCACGAGAGCGGCGCTGCGTCGCGCCACCCGCAGGCCCGCCCGGGTCGCTTGCCAGGCCACGTCAGAGCCCCGCGAGCGCGAGCAGCTGCTGGAGCCAGAACACGGCTCGAGCGCCCCACAGCGAGGCGGCCTTCGAGTCGGACTCGGAGCGGCGGGCGTTGTTCAGGCGGTTGACGTCGAGCTTCAGCCGGTCCTCTGGATCGACGCTCGCCGACACCAGGCGTTTCTCGCTCGTGAGCTCGAGCCGCTTGAAGCGGCCGCGCCACGGCTCGGCGCTGCGGGCTCCGGCGACGAGCTCCAGCCGCTCGACGCCCGCGTGCAGGTCGTCGCGCTCGGTGAGCGTGATCGTCTGCTGGACGCCGCCCTCGTACTCGAGCCGCAGCGCGGTCGGCAACGTCACCTCGCCGCGCCGCCGCACCGTCACGCTGGAGCGCCAGCGTCGGCCGGCGCCCTCGTCGGCGCTCTTCTCCTTCGCGCGCGCCTCGTCCGCGCTGACGCTGGTGCGCGCGGCGCCCTCGCCGAACACCCCGCGCGGCTCCCGCACGCGCTCACTCGTCACCGAAGACACCTCGTAGTCGAGGATGCCGGGCCGCTCGGTCGCCTGCGCGAAGAAGCCGCTCATGTCGCGCCCCGCCACTTCGCTCACGACGGCGTAGAAGTCGTCGCTCGACGGGTGGCGAAAGCGGAAGCGTTCGTGGTACGTGCGCATCGCGCGGGCCATCGTCTCCGGGCCGACGAGCGACTCGAGCGTCAGGAGCGTGAGCTGCGTGCGCGCGTAGGAGTTGAAGCCGTAGTTGTTGGAGGACGAGAAACCCCAGGCGGGGCTGCGCACGCGGTCGAACATCCGCTCGACCGAGTTCGACAGCCGGCCCATCTCGACCCCGCCGAGGCGCAGCCCGAAGGCCTGGGCCATCCAGGGGCCGTACACCTTCTCCATCACGCGTCCGGTCGAATAGCTGTTGAAGCCCTCGTCCAGCCACGACTCCTCGAACTCGTTCGAAGCCACCATGCTCTGCCAGTACTGGTGGCCGAACTCGTGCACGATCACTTCCTCCGGGATCAGCACCTTCGCGAGCGGTCCACGGTTGAACAGCACCGACGTGAGGCCCGTGACGAAGGTCGGGTACTCCATTCCTCCCGAGCCGCCCGCGCCGAACGCGGGGTCCACGATCGTGAGCGTCGGGTAGGGGTAGCGGCCGTACCAGAGGCCGAACCACTTGAGCGCGGCCTTCGCGGCCCGGAGCTGGCGCTCGGCCTGCGGGAGGTGCTCCGGCTGCAGCAGCAGGCTCACGTCCACGTCCGAGAGCCGCACCTCGTCGAGGCTGCGGCCCAGCAGCGAGGCGGCGTCGGCGTACTCCTGCGCCGTCACGTCCGAGTCGGCCGAGAAGCGCGCCTTCACCTCGACGAAGCGGGGCGAGGCCGTCCACGCGAAGTCGATCACGTCCGCCTGCTCGAACACGTGGGTCGCCGACCCGTCCGCATGCTCGCGGCGCGCGGCGCGTTTTCCGGTCGCGCCGACAACGAAGCGCCCCGGCAGCGTGATCTCCACGCGGTAGCGTCCGAAGTCCGCGTAGAACTCCGAGTTCGCGTGGAACTGGTGGCGGTTCCAGCCGCCGCGCTCCCGGCCGCGCGTGCCCCGGGGCTCGTACGCGGCGAGCTTGGGGAACCACTGCCCCACCAGGAAGTAGTCGCGGAAGTAGCCGGTGCGGGCGAAGACGCGCGGCAGCTTTGCCTCGAACGCCAGCTCGAGCACGATCGTGCCGCCCGCCGGCACGGGCTCCGCGAGCGGCACCCGCCACAGCGTCTGGTCGGCGGCGTTGTCGTCGTCGGGGTGCTCGAAGCTCGCGCCCGGGAGGAGGTCGGTGCCGTCCGCGAGCCGCAGGCTCTTCACCTCGACCCAGCCCCAGCCCTCCTCCGCCATCCGATCGCGGCGGAGCTGACCGCCGGATTCCCGGTAGAACGTGCTCTCGGAGTTCTTGAAGGCGTTCAGGTACAAGTGGAACCACAGCTCCCCCACCGGCTCGTCGCCGAGGTTGCGCCAGGTGACGCGTTCGTCGCCGGAGAGCGTCCTCGCGTCGGCGTCGAGCCTGACGCGGATGTCGTAGTCGGCGACGCCACTCGCGTGTGAAGGCAGCGGATCGCCCCAGCCCGCGCGCCCCAGGGCGACGAGCGCGACGAGCGCCAGGGCCCGCATGCGCGCTACTCGAGCGCGCGCAGGTCCTCCTGCAGCGCGCGCAGGGCGCGCTCGAGCATCTGGCGGTGGGCGGGAGACGCTGCCTCCGCCAGACGCCGCTCCACGTCGAGGCGCGCGAGCTCGAGCTGCCGCACGCG
>DATBSL010000390.1:0-23437 GCA_036559805.1 Vicinamibacteria bacterium | reverse complement strand
CCGCCGAAGCAGACGTTCGAGCAGATCTCCGGCAGCTTGATGAAGCCGATGCGCGTGCCGTCGGGAGCGAACACGTGCACGCCGTCGTAGCCGTCGCCGACCCAGCCGGCGCTCGACCAGATGTTGCCGTCGACGTCGGCGCGGATCCCGTCGGCGCCGCCGGTCTTGCCCCTGAACTCCATCGTCCCGAAGCGGCGGCCGTTCGAGAGCTTGTGGCCGTCCGCCACGTCGAAGACGTTGATCCCGCGGGTGGAGCCGCCTCCGGTGTCGGCCACGTAGAGCAGCTTGTAGTCCGGCGAGAAGCACAGCCCGTTCGGTTTGGAGAGCGTGTCGGTGACCAGCGTCAGCGCGCCGCCCTTGGGGTCGACACGGTAGACGGCCTCCTTGATCTCGAGCGCGCCCTTGTTCCCCTCGTAGTGGCCCATGCTGCCGTAGCCGGGGTCGGTGAACCAGATCCCGCCGTCCGGGTGCTCGACCACGTCGTTCGGCGCGTTGAGCGGTTTGCCGTTCCAGCGCTCGGCCAGCACCGTCACGCTGCCGTCGTGCTCGTAGCGCACCACGCGCCGGTTCGCGTGCTCGCAGCTGAGCTGGCGCCCCTGGCGGTCGAAGCTGTTGCCGTTGCTGTTGCCGGCCGGGCGCCGCAGCACGCTGACGTGACCATCCTCGTCCAGCCAGCGGAGCTGGACGTCGTTCGGGATGTCGCTCCAGACGAGGTAGCGGCCGACCGGGTTCCAGGCCGGGCCCTCGGCCCAGAGCATCCCGGTGTGGAGGCGCTGGATCGGCGTGTTGCCGATCCGATAGCGCGCGAAGCGCGGGTCGAGCACCTCGACGTCGGGATCCGGGTAGCGCGTCGGCGCGCGGCCGGACCAGTCGCGGTCGGAAGCGCCGACGGCGCGGGACAACGCCGAAACGGCCAGCGCGGATCCGAGGAAGGCGCGGCGCGGCGTGGCGGGACGCTCTTGGCTCATGGGAGCGGAGTATAAAGTGTCTTCGTGATCTGGCTCGGTGCGAAGCGCGGCCACGCCACGGCCTTCCTCCGGCTCCACTACCGGCTGCGCCGGCAGCCGAGCGCGTAGCGCCGCTACGAAAGGGAGCATGCCTCGAGCACTGGAGTACAGATACGGCAACGAGCTGGACCTCGAGCAGGTGACCGAGCTCTATCGGGCCTCGACGCTCGGCGAGCGGCGCCCGATCGACGACCCGGAGATCCTGCGCAGCATGATCGCGCACGCGAACCTGGTGGTGACAGCCTGGGACGGCGAGCTGCTCGTGGGGATCGCGAGGACGCTCACGGACTTCGCCTATGTCGGCTACCTGTCCGACCTGGCGGTTCGCGACTCGCACCAGCGGCAGGGCATCGGCGTGGAGCTGATGCAGAAGACCCGCGAGCGCATGGGTCCACGCTCGATGCTGGTGCTGCTGGCGGCTCCGAAGGCGGTCGACTACTACCCCCGGGTCGGCTTCAAGCGGCACGACAGCGCCTGGCTGCTGCGGGCGTCCGATCCGCTCGGAGCCCCGGGGTAGCCTCCGGTCCTCGTGCGGCCCCCTGTCAGGCTACGCTCGGCGGTGCGGAGGTGGGATGCACGAAGCTGAGCTGCGCGTGCTGGTTCTGCTGTTGGTGGGAGTGACGCTCGTCGTATTGGTGGCGCACTATCGGCTTCGCCTGCGCATCCACGACGTGGTCCACGAGCAGCTCGACGCGTGGAAGGAAAGGGAGCTCGAAGGCGCGCTCGAGCGGTGGCGCGCCGAGGCGGAGGCCGGGATACGCGCCGACGCCGTTCGCCGCAGCTCGGCGGTCGTGTCCGGCAAGGTCAGCGAACACCTGGCCCCCTACATGCCCGACTTCCCGTACGACCCGCGGGACGCGCGCTTCCTGGGCGCACCCATCGACCTGCTCGTGTTCGACGGAATGAACGACGACGACCTGCGCGAGATCGTGTTCCTCGAGATCAAGGCGCGTGGATCCAGCCTGACGCCGCGCGAGCGGCGCGTCAGGGACGCCGTCCTGGCTCGGCGAGTCGGCTGGAGGGAGTTTCGCGTCGAGTGATCGCGAGCGAAAGGTCGATTTCGTTGACCGCGGCGTCGCGGCGGGCGTAGTGTGGAACGCATACAGGGGAGGGGAACATGGCCGTCACGGTCAAGAAGATCACGGTCTTTCGCGCCGAGGTCGACAACCGGACGGGTGCGTTGGCGCGGGCGCTCGCGGGGGTCGTAGCCGCCAAGGGCAGCCTCGACGTGGTGATGGGGTACCGCGTTCCCGGCCAGCACGAGAGGGCCGTGATCGAGGTGTGGCCCGTCTCGGGCAAGAAGGTGTCGCAGGCCGCCGACACGGCGGGCCTGCGAGCCTCCGACACGCCCACGCTGCTGGTGCAAGGCGACGATCGCCCCGGGCTGGGGCAGGCCATGGCGCGCGCCCTGGCCGACGCCGGGATCAACATCGCGTTCCTGGTGGCGCAGGTCGTCGGGCGGCGCTACTCGGCCGTCTTCGGGTTCGAGTCGGCAGGCGATGCGGACCGCGCCGCCTCTTTGCTCAAGAAGGCGAAGCCGGGCAAGTAGGGCCGGGCGACGCCCGTCAGGCCAGTCGCTTGACCACGTAGCCCAGAGTCGCGAGCGACAGGCCGATCCACAGGACGCCCCAGGCGATCGCCGGCACGCCGGTGAGCTGGGCGAGCGCGGCCGCGTCGCTCGCGTGCGAGTGGCGGAAGAGCACGTCAGAAGCCACGTCCCAGACCGCGTAGAGCGCGCTCGTCGCGCCGATGGCGGCGAGCAGCATCTCGGACACCTCGGCCCGCAGCTTCGAGGCGACCGCGAGAAACGCGAGGCCGGCCGCGACCCCGTAGCCGAACCCGAACAGCGTCCGCACGTATACGAGCGTGACGACGAGCGTGAAGGCGCCGATCGCGCCGATCACGGCGCGCGCGCGGGTGCGCCGCTCGCCGAGGACGAGGAACAGCGCCCCAAAGAGCAGGCTCCCCATGTAGCCGGCGTTCAGGATCAGGAAAGGCCAGCCGCCCCGCGTGCGGCACACGCCGCCCTCGTCGAAGCTCAGGCCGATCGACACGATCGCGCCGCCGGTCAGCACCGCGGCCAGCCCGTGCGAGACCTCGTGGAGGAAGACGACGAAGAGCCGGAACGGGTAGACGACGAAGCTGTCCCACAGCGCGAGCGCCACGAGTGCTATGCCGAGGGGCAGCAGCAGCCGGCGAGGAGGCGTCTTCAGGCGGGGCCCCTACTTCTCCGCCTCGACGCCTTTCTCCTGCAGCCATTTCGTGACGTCGCGCATCCGGGCCCGGAACTGGTGCGGCGGCTCGAACGGCACCGGCCCTGCGGCCTTCGCCGCGGCCAGCACCTCGGCCGCCTCCTTCGGCAGGCCGTTGTCGCCGTAGAAGCTGACGCTCTCGACCGCAAGCCGTGCCTGGACGACCAGAACAGAGTAGTTGCGGCCGTTGAGGAACAGGTACCCGAGCGTGCGGCCGAAGGGATCGAGCGTGCTCGAGCGCAAGAGCTCGATCTGGGTCGCGGTGGAAAAGGCCCCGCGCGCAAAGGCCCGGGCCTCCGGGCCAAAGTCCTGGGGGTAGGGGAGGTTGTGCTCCAGGTGCCGCGTCTCCGGGCAGTCGATTCCCAGGATGCGGACGATCTCGACGTCGTCCTTCGACCAGCGGATGTCCACGGTGTCCCCGTCGTCCGTCGCCACGCGGGCCGGATCGACGGGGACTCGGGTCCCATGGGGCCGGGGCTGTGGCTTGGGTGCCGGCCGCGCGTCCTGGCCGGCGCGGGGAGCCGGGACCGCCTGGCCCGGTGTCTGGGCGGGAAGCTGAAGGCCAAACGACAGCACGGCAAGCGTCAGGCAGCAGCGACGGAACATCGGACGCCCTCCCTTTTTGGTGCCCGAATCGTCTCACGCTTCGACGTGAGCAAATGTCATGGGAGCAATGAGATGGCGTCATGGACGCCTTCTGTTGACTGTGGCAACCCCCGAGCGGCTGAGCTAGAGTGAAGGTGCTGTGACGGGCTCAGGCCCGGGTTCCACCGTGGAAACCCCCAAAGTCGCACCCCTCCCCGCGACCGTGGCTCGCGAGACGCCCGCAGCCTAGACCGGAATGCCAGAACGCCGCGTCGCCGTGATCGCTGGATGTCGCACGCCCTTCTCGCGCTCGGGCACCGCCTTCCGGGACCTGAGCGCCGTGGACCTGGGGAAGGCCGCGGTGCGGGAGCTCATGGAGCGCACCGAGGTCGATCCGGGCTGGATCGGCAGCGTGGCCATGGGGCAGGTGGTGCCGTCGGTCAGGGCCCCCAACCTGGCCCGCGAGGTCGCACTGGGCGCCGGGCTGCCCAAGGAAGTGCCGGCCCACACCGTGAACCGCGCCTGCGCCTCCGCCAGCCAGGCGATCGCCGACGTGGCCTCGGAGATACGGCTGGGGTACGTCGAGGCCGGGATCGCCGGGGGGGCCGAGTGCCTGTCCGACGTCCCGATCCCGCTGAGCCGGCGCCTCGCGCGGGCGCTCGTCGACGCGCAGCGGGCGCGGACGCTGCGCGCCCGGCTCGAGCTGCTGAGCCGGCTGCGGCCGCGCGATCTGGTGCCCGAGTGGCCGGCCGTGTCCGAGCCGTCGACCGGCCTCACGATGGGCCAGTCGGCCGAAAAAATGGCTCAGGAGAACGGCATCTCGCGCGAGGAGCAGGACCGGATTGCGCTCGACTCGCACCGCAATGCTTGGGCCGCGACCGAGGACGGCCGGCTGCCGAAGGAAAAGACGCCCTTCTTCGTCCCGCCCCGCTACGAACCCGTGACGAGCGACAACCTGCTGCGCAAGGACACCTCGCTCGTGGCGCTCGCGGCCCTGCCGCCGGCCTTCGACAAGAGGAACGGCAGCGTCACGGCGGGCAACTCGTCGGCGCTCACCGACGGGGCAGCGGCGGTGCTGCTGATGTCCGAGGACAAGGCGCGCGCCGAGGGGCGCGAGCCGCTCGCTTTCGTGCGCTCCTGGGCGGTCGCGGCCGTCGATCCGGGCGGTCAGCTGCTGATGGGGCCGGCCCTCGCGGTGCCGAAGGCGCTCGAGCGCGCCGGCGTGGAGCTCGCCGACATCGACCTCATCGAGATGCACGAGGCCTTCGCCGCCCAGGTGGCGTCGAACATCCAGGCGCTCGAGTCCGAGACCTGGGCGCGCGAGAAGCTCGGCCGCGCGAGAGCCGTGGGGACGGTCGACCGCGAGCGGCTCAACGTGTGCGGCGGCTCGATCGCGCTCGGCCACCCGTTCGGCGCGACCGGGGCGAGGCTCGTCACGACGCTCGCGAACGAGATGAAGCGGCGGGGCGCCGGCCTCGGGCTGGTCTCGGTCTGCGCCCAGGGCGGCATGGGCTTCGCGATGGTGCTCGAGCGGTGAGCGGTGCGGCCTTCGACACCGAGCTCGGCGGCGACGGCGTCCTCGTCATCACGCTCGACGTGCCGGGCGAGAAGGTCAACACACTCGGCCGCGAGCGCATCTCCGAGTTCGAGCGCCTGCTCGAGGGCGTCGAGAGCGACGTCGCGGTGAAGGCGGTCGTCTTCCGCAGCGGCAAGCCCGACAACTTCATCGCAGGCGCCGACATCCACGACTTCACGCGGATCCGCTCGGCCGAGGAAGGCGAAGCGCTCTCGCGCGCCGCGCACGCGATCCTCGCGCGCGTGGAGGAGTGCCGCGTTCCGGTGGTGGCGGCGATCCACGGAAGCTGCCTCGGCATCGGTACCGAGCTGGCGCTGGCGTGCCGCTACCGGGTGGCCTCCGAGGACCCGAAGACGCTGATCGGGCTCCCCGAGGTGATGCTCGGCATCATCCCGGGCGCGGGCGGCACGCAGCGGCTGCCGCGGCTCGTGGGGCTCCGCACGGCGCTCGACCTGATCCTCACGGGACGCACGCTCAAGCCGTCGCGCGCGCTGCGCGCGGGGCTGGTGGACGAGACGAGCGCCGCGCCGGTGCTGCTCGGCGCGGCGCGGCGCGCCGCGCACGCGCTCGCCGAAGGGCGGCTCCGTCCGGAGCGGCCCGGGATCGCGTTCCACGAGAAGGCGCTGCGGCCGCTCATCTTCGCGAAGGCCCGCGGCTCGGTCGTCGAGAAGACGGGCGGCCACTACCCGGCGCCGCTGGCGGCGCTCGAGGTCGTGAAGCAGGGCACCACGACGACGCTCGCCGAAGGCCTCGCGCTCGAGGCGCGCGAGTTCGGCCGGCTCTCGGTGACCGACGTGTCGCGCGCGCTCGTGTCGATCTTCTTCGCGACCCAGGAGATCAAGAAGGACACGGGCGTTCTGGAGGGAACGCTCGCCGCGGACGTCAGCAAGCTCGGGGTCGTGGGCGCGGGGCTGATGGGCGCGGGGATCGCGTGCGTCGCCGCGGAGGCGGGCGTCGCGGCGCGGATCAAGGACGAATCGCTCGACGCGCTCGCGCGAGGGCTCGGGCAGGTGCGTGCGGTCTACGACGAGCGCCTGAAGCGCGGCAGCCTCGCCCCGCGCGAGGTCGCGCAGCGCATGGACCGGATCGCGCCCAGCCTCGACCTCACGGGCTTCGCGCGCGCGGATCTCGTGATCGAAGCCGTGTTCGAGGACCTCGGGATCAAGCGGCGCGTGCTGGCTGAGCTCGAGGCGGTGGTGCCCGAGGGCTGCGTGATCGCAAGCAATACCTCCTCGATCCCGATCGCGGAGATCGCGCGCGGCTGCCGCCGGCCCGAGCGCGTCCTCGGCATGCACTTCTTCTCGCCCGTGCACAAGATGCCGCTCTTGGAGGTGGTGGCGACGCCCGACACGCAACCGGGCGCGATCGCCACGGCCGCCGCGTTCGGGCGGCGCGTGGGCAAGCACGTGATCGTGGTGCGCGACGGTCCGGGCTTCTACACCAGCCGGGCGCTCGCCGCCTACATGAACGAGGCCATGCGCGTGCTGGAGGAGGGCGCTTCGGTCGAAGCCCTCGACGGCGCCATGACCCGCTTCGGCTTCCCGGTCGGGCCGTGCGCGCTCTTGGACGAGGTCGGCATCGACGTCGCGGCGCGCGTCGCGGGCGTGATGCAGCGCCACTTCGGCGAGCGCATGGCTCCACCCGCGTCGATGGCCCAGCTCGTGGCCGACGGGCGCAAGGGCCGCAAGGCCGGTCGCGGCTTCTACACCTACGACGGCGCGACGAAGCGCGTGGACGCGTCGGTCTACGCCCTGCTGCCCGGCGGCGCCTCGCGCCGGCCCCTGGACGAGCACCAGGGCCAGCAGCGTCTCGTGTTCGCGTTCCTGAACGAGGTCGTCCGCTGCCTGGAGGACGGCGTGCTGCGCTCGCCCCGCGACGGCGACATAGGCGCCGTCTTCGGCCTGGGCTTTCCGGCCTTCCTCGGCGGGCCGTTCCGCCACCTCGATCGCCTGGGCGCCCGCTTCGCGCTCGAGACGATGGAGGCGCTGCGCTTCGAGCCGGCGCCGCTGCTCGTCGATCTGGCCCGCGACGGTCGCAGCTTCCACGCGGCGGGCACCGAGCGATGAGCCGCAACGGCCGTGTGCTGAAGCCGCCCCGCACCGCGGGGCCGTCGGTGGTGCGGCGGCGCTTCGCCACCCTCCTCGGCAAGCGGCGCACGCTCGAGATCCTGCCGCTGCTCACGCAGGTGCACGCCGCCTATCGCGGGCTCAAGCGCAGCGCCAAGGCGATCCGCGGCCGCGGCGCCAACGTGTTCACGCAGTGGGTGGGCGACCCCGACGCGCTCGGCAGCGCCGTGCTGCTCACGGCGATCCTGCGCAAGCTGGGAGCCGAGGAGGTCCGCATCCTCACCGGCAGCCTCGGCCATCCGCAGAACCGCAACCTCGTCGCGCGCTGCGGCATCACGCTGCTCGACCCCAACAAGGACCGGCTGCGGCGCGGGCTGCACTGCATGGTCGACACCTCGCCGCCGCTCGGGATGCTCGCGACCACCGGCGTGCAGCTGGTGAAGGACTACTTCTTCGTAGCCGACCACCACGCCGACCCGGCCGAGGTGGAGGAGAACTGCCAGGCCCGGGGCGTGCGGCGCGTGCGCCTGCCGTTCGTGGGGCTGAACGTCGGCTCGACGTCGGCGTTCATGGCCGTGCTGGCGGAGCTGTTCGACGTGCTCGAGGAGCTGACCCCGGCCGAGCGGGCGGCGGCCGCGCTCGGCATCTACACCGACACGAGCGCGCTGCTCCACGGTGCGACGCCGCTCGACTTCAAGATGTTCGAGGTGCTCACGCGCACGGAGGAGACGCAGGACATCCTCGACGAGCTGCGCGACTACCGCGTGCCGCCGGAGTGGAACGCCTACCGCGCCGCCGCGTTCCGCAACCAGGAGGTGACGGGCGCCGTGCGCGTCGCCCCCGTGGGCTACGTGCGCGACGCGCACCGCGACGTGATCGCCGAGATCGCGACCGAGCTGCTACGGGTGGAGCAGACGTCGATCGCGATCGTGATCGGCGTCACCGGGCGCGGCGTCGAGGTGTCCGTGCGGGCCGACAGCCGCCTGCTGGGGGCTGACCAGGAGCGCATCGTGCGGGTGATCGACTACCTGCTCGAGGCGGCGTTTCCCGGAGTCTCGGGCTTCCGCCACGACCGCAGGCCCCCGCACCGCGTCGAGGGCGGCGCGTGCGGACCGCTCACGAAGGAGCAGCGCTCCGAGTGGGGCCTCGACGACGGGTCGGCGCGGGTGGGCGCAAACGGCCCGATCCTCGCGTACTGCCAGGAGCAGGCGCGCCAGCTCGTGGCGGCGCTGCGCGACCTCGAGATGCTGCAGCCGGCGGAGATGGACGGTCTGCTGCGCGTCGCCAGGCGGGGCGCGGCGGGCGGCTAGTGTTCGAACAGGTTGACGAAGCCGGCCACGTCTAGCTTCGAGAAGGTCGGAATGACGGAGAAGCATTCGCGGGCGAGCTCGGCGCGGCCGTCGCGGCGCAGCATTCCCTCGAGCTTGTCCATCAGCGGCAGCAGCAGCGTGACGTCGGAGATCGCATAGCGCCGCTGCTCGTCGCTCAGATCGGGGCTCGACCAGTCGGAGTGGCGGGCCACCTTGTCGAGCTCGACGTCGAGCAGCTCGAGCAGGTTGTCCTTGAGGCCGTGGCGGTCGGTGTACGTGCGCACGAGCTTGCTGGCCGTGCGCGTGCAGTAGATCGGTGCTACGGCGATGCCGAGCCAGTGCGCGAGCGCGGCCACGTCGAAGCGCGCGAAGTGGAAGACCTTGAGCACGCGCGGGTCCTCCATCAGCCGCTTGAGCCGCGGCGCGCGCCCCGCCTTGGAGCGCGAAGGGTCGAGGCTCTCGCGCGGAAGCTGGACGATCGCGGCGCGCATCTCCCGGTTGCAGAGCTGCACCAGGCAGAGGCGGTCGCGTCGCGTCTCGAGTCCCATCGTCTCGGTGTCCACCGCGAGCTCGGGGCCGGCCAGGTAGCCCTGCAGCAGCTCCTCGCTGAGGTCGCCTTTCACGATCTCGGGCACGACGTCGGGGGGACGCTGCGGCATCGCCTCTCGCCTCCTCGCGGACGAGCGATCCTACCATCACGCTCCCGCGGCGGATCCGCGGCCGGGCGCCTGAACTAGAATGCGCCATGTCCTCCCGCTCGCTAGGGCGGTCGTGTCTCGCGGGGACGGCCGCGCTCGTCGCTCTCGGCGCGCATGCCGAGGAGGCGAGCCGGCAGTGGCACGCGCTTCCCGTCGACGGAGGGCTCGACGCGATCTCGCGGGCCGCCGGACTCGAGCCCGGGCTGCCCGGCTGGCGTGTGCTTTACGAGGCGTGCCGCCGCAAGCACGGCCTGTGGGGGGAAGACTCCGGCAGCGTCGCCGAGCCGAGCGAGCCGGCAGCGGCACGCGAGGGCGCGGTTCCCCTGCCGCTCGCCCCTGCGTTCTGGCGGGGGCTGCTGCGGAACGGCAAGACGCTGCCGGACGACAAGCTGGCCCTCGCGATCCTCGCGGATCGCCGTGCGGCGCTCTTCTACCGCGGCGTCGCCGGCTTCGACGAGGAGACGCTCGCGGCGCTCGCGGCCGAGGGCGAGATGCTGCGCCGGATCCAGCGCCGGAACTTCGACACGCTCGCCGCCTTCGGCTCCCGCTTCGCCGTTCGCGGCGGCGTCGTGGCGGTGCCCGGGGGCGCCGAGGCGGAGGCGATCTGGCAGGCGGTGGTGGGGGAGAGCCCGCGCGCTCCCGCGCGCTTCCTGCAGAAGCTCGTCGAGCGCGACCTCGGCAAGCTCGCCTTCCTTTACGACTCGGTGGCGCGGCTGGACCCCGCGCGCCAGCGGCTAGCGCTGGGGCTGCCGGTGACGGCCGGCGCCGACGCCGCTGCTCCGCTGCGAGCGCTTTTGGCCGCGTTCGCGGGGGAGGCGACCTGGTGGCGCACCGGCCGCGGCGCCTTCGCGCGCCCGGATGCGGACGCGGCGCGGCTGCTGCGCGAGCTTCGCCTCTCGGAGGACGGCAGAGTCGCGCCGCCCGCGTCGCGGGCGTTCTGGGCGGCCGTGCTCGACGGCGAGCCGGCGACCGCGGAGGCGCTCCGCGCGTCGCCGCGCGTCGACGTGGCGTGGCTCGCCGCGCGCGTGGGCGGCAGCGACGCGCGCCGAAGGCGCCTGCGCCTCGAGCAGATCGCGTTCGCCCAGCGCGTGTTCGGGGCGGCGGGGGAGCAGGCGCCGCTCGAGGCGATCGAGGCGCTCTCCGGCCTCGTCGACACGCGCGCGCTGGTGCTGGCGCTCGAGCGGCTCGGCTCGCGCGATCCCGCGTTCTTCGCCGACGTCGTGAAGGGCGCGCGCGCCTCGCTCGTCTTCCAGGTGCCGGAGGACCTGGCGCGGGCGCACGCAGGGTTCCAGGGAGCGCTGGGTGTCGTCGACCGCGCGCGCTTCAGCGGGACGCTCGACACCGAGACGGCCGAGCGGCTCGTGCGCTCGCTCGTCGCGGTACCGTTGCCGGCGGTCGTGCCCTGGGAGCGCGGGCTGGGCGGCTGGGTCCAGAACACGCTCTTGCCCGAGCTCGCCGCGGCCGTGGGCGGCGGCGACGCGGACGCGACGCTGCTCAAGGCCATGGCCGGCGCCTTCACCCTGCGGCCTGCGGGCTCGGCCTTCGACTGGGAGGGGCTCTGGTACCGCGCGCAGCCCGAGCGCGCCGAGCTCAGGCGACTGGAAGGCGTCCGGAAGCGGCAGGGGGGGCGCGGCCTCGCCGGGGCGCTGCGGGACTGCCGCGATCCGGCCGAGGCGCAGCGTCGCACGTGCGCGCACGTTGTCGCGGAGGCTTTGGTCTCGATCGTCTACGCGTCGCACCTGGGAGAGCCCGAGGGCCCGGCGCTCCGCGGAGCGGACCCGTCGCGGCGACACAGCTTCGGGCCCGACCCCTGGACCCTCCCCGTCGAGAGGATGGGCCCCGGCATCCCGTGGCACGTGCAGGGCTCGCTGCTGGGGCTCGAGACGGCGCTCGCACGGCTGGCGCTGCACCCGCTCGACGCCGATGCCCTGCCCGATCGCGTGCCCGTGATCGACGCGGTGCAGCGCAGGGGACTGGCGCTGGGCGCCGGGCTCGCGCGCAGCGCCGAGCTCGGCGATCCCGACCGCGACGCGCTCGCCGCCGCCGTGGGCTCGGGACGGCGTCGCGCGCAGGCGCTGCGCGCGGCCGGCCCCGAGCTCGATGCGGTCGCGCGGGACGCCGGTCTCGATCCCTGGCGCGCGCGCGCGCTCGAGTGGGTGCTGGCGCACGAACGCGAGGCGATCGGGAGCTTCTTCTCGCTCGGCGAGCTCGCCTATCTGGGGGAGCCGGCGGGCGGCCGCTGGGACGGCTGGGGCGCGCCCGATCCCGTCTTTGCCGGGCTGAAGCTGCGCCTGCCGCCGCCACGCCCGCTCGACGACAGCTCGGGACGCCAGCCCGAGCGCGCGCTCGCGGAGGTGTTCGTGGATCTCGGCGTCCGCGTCGCGGTCCATCTGGCCGAGCGCGGGCTGCCGGCGTCCCTGGCGCCCACGCTGATCGCCACGCTCCTGCCCGAGATGTTCGTCGAGGCGCGGCCCGTGGCGCCGGACGACCGGCTGGCGCTCGACGCCTGGGTGCGCGAGCAGCCCGCGGATCGGCTCGACGACGCGGTGGCCGCGCTCGTCAAACGCGGGCCGCTGCAGCCGGCGCCGGCGCCGGGGAAGACGGAGTGAGGCGGACCGGCTGCGCGCTGATCGCGGCGCTTGCCTGGGGCGCCTCCCCGAGCGACGCAGGCGCGCCGGCTTCGCTCCTGATCGTCGATCCGAGTCCCGGCCGCTACGTGAGCGGCCGCCAGACGCTCCGCGCGAGGCTCGAGCCCGACGGGCTGGCCGTGGTTCGGCTCACCTTCGCCGCCGACGGGCAGCCCGTGTGCGCGCGCGAGGCCCCGCCGTGGGAGTGCGAGTGGGACGCGGGGGACGACGTGGTCTCCCACAGCATCCGCGCCGTGGCGGTGCTCGCCGACGGCTCGCGCCTCGTGGACAGCGTCCGGACCGAGGCCGCCGGCTTCTCGCCAGCGGTCGAGGTCGACGTCGTGCAGGTGGCCGCGACCGTCACGGACGGCGGCGGCCGCCTGGTGAAGGGCCTCGCGCTCGCGGACTTCCGGATCTTCGAGGACGACGAGCCGAGGCAGGTCACGCACTTCATCGGCGCCGAGGCGGAGCGCGAGCTGGTGGTGGCCGTGGACATGAGCGGCAGCATGACGGACGCCATGCCCACGTGTCGCGACGCGGTCAAGCGCCTGCTGGGAACGCTGCGCCCGATCGACCACGCGACGCTGCTCGCGTTCAACGACTGGGTCTTCACGGCGGCACGCCGCGAGGCGGCGCCGGAGGCGCGCCTGCGTGCGGTGGACCGGCTGCGCGCCTGGGGCAGCACCGCGTTCCACGATGCCGTGCTGCGCGGGCTCGAGCTGCTCGAGGCTCATCGCGGGCGGCGCGCGCTCATCCTGTTCACGGACGGCGAGGACATGGTGAGCCACGCCACGTCCGCGGACGTGCAGGCCCGCGTCGAGACGAGCGCGACGCCCGTGTACGTGATCGCCCAGGGCAAGGGCATGCGCGAGCCGACGCTGAAGCGGGTGCTCGACCGAACCGCCGGCGTGAGCGGCGGGCGCTCGTTCTACACCGACGGGATCGAGGAGCTCGAGGGTGTCTTCGCCGAGATCAGCGAGGAGATCGCGAGCCAGTACCTGCTGGCCTACGCGCCGGACGAGGGGCCGCGCGACGGCAGCTGGCGGGAGATCCGCGTCGAGCTGGGGCGCCGCTCGCAGGATTATGCGGTGCGCGCGCGCCAGGGCTACCGGGCGGCGCCGCGCGGCAAGTGAAGGGTTGGGGTGGCTGACGGGATTTGAACCCGCGACCTCATGGGCCACAGCCAAGCGCTCTAACCAAGCTGAGCTACAGCCACCACCGTTTGCGAATGGCGCGCCTGAAGGGATTCGAACCCCTGACCCGCAGCTTAGAAGGCTGCTGCTCTATCCAACTGAGCTACAGGCGCTCGGAAACGGCTTCAGACGGCTCAGGAAGCCAAAAAGCTCGCTCCCGGAACCGAACGATAGTATCGCACTTTGCCGCTGGTCGGGGAGACAGGATTCGAACCTGCGACCGCGAGCGCCCAAGGCTCGTGCTCTACCCGGCTGAGCTACTCCCCGATCGTCCAGCGACTTGTGGGCGCAGGAGACCAAGCTCCGCTCGCGTCCCCTGTCGCTCGTGCGACCTCGCCTGAGGCCTGAGCCTAGCAGGGCAGCGACGGGCGAGTCCACACGGGCGTGCCTTCCCTATTTGGCCACGGCCACGTCGACTGGCGGATTGGGTTCCACTGCTGCTGTTACTGCTGCTTCCGCAGGGGCGGTCACGAGCTCCGTCGGCGCGGCGTAGTAGCTCTCCAGGATGGCTTCGAGCATCACGGCGGCGAGCGGCCCGAGCACGATGCCGATGAAGCCGAAGGCGCTCACCCCGCCCATCAGGCTGATGATGAGCACGAGCGTGTTGAGCTTCGACTTTCCCGCGAGCAGCAGCGGACGCACCACGTTTTCCACGTTCCCGAGGATCAGGATGCCCACGAGCGCCAGCACGATCCCCTTGACCAGGTGACCCGAGAGGGCCAGCCAGAGGGCGACGGGCCCCCAGACGAGCGCCGCGCCGACGAGGGGCAGGAACGACAGGATCGTCATGATCAGGCCCCAGAGGACGGCCCCCTTCACGCCCAGCAGGGCGAGCACGATCCCGCCGACGATCCCCTGGATGGCGGCGATCACGAGCGTCGCGGTGACGCACGCCGACACGAGCTCGGAGCTGATCGCCATGAAACGGTCGTTGTGCTCCGGCTTGAACGGCATCACGCGTTTCAACCGGCCCGCGAAACCCGACGCGTCCCGCAGCAGGAAGAAGAGGATGGAGAGCATGATCACGAGCGAGAACAGGAAGGTGAGCACACTCGCGACGACGCGGCCGGCCTGGCTCGCGGCGAACGTCACGATCTGGCCCAGCCGCTCCGAGAGCTCGGAGACGACGGCCGGCTCGTCGGGCAGGAACGGAGCACGGGCGCGCACCCACTCCCAGAGCCGGTGGAAGAGTCCCATGGGGCCGCCCTCGTCCGCCAGCTTCCGCTGGACGTAGTCGACGCCGGATCCGCCCGAGTCGTAAAGGGTGTGGGCGACGAACACCGCGGGCACCACGACCAGCACGAGCACCGCGAGAACGAGCGTCAAGGCGGTCTTCGTCCGCCCGAAGCGCGGCTCGATTCGCAGGCGGATCGGGTTCAGGCAGATGGCGAGAACCACCGCCCAGCCGATCTCGAGCACGAACGGCTGTACGACCTTCCACATGATCCAGGCGATCAGCAAGACGGTGCCGTAGAACACGACCTGCGCCAGCCGCCTGGACTCGGAACGGTCGCTCATTGGGGCGAACCTCGTCGGTTAGGCGAGGAGTCTACGCCAGGCGAGCGGCGGGCGCTGCTCGAGCGAGGTCTGGGATATCATTCGCGCGCCGCCGGGCCGTGGCGACCTTCCCTCATCGCCTTCCCGAACCAATGAACGCCGCAGCTCCCCCAACGGTATCCGTCTCCCGCGACGGCGGTGCGGCCGTCGTCCGCCTGTCCGGGACCTGGAGCCTGCGTGACGGGCTCCACCCGGTGGACGAGGTGACGCAGGCTCTCGAGGCACAGCCGCCGCCCCAGAGGCTGCGCCTCGACGCCGCCGCGCTTGAACGCTGGGACACGAGCCTCGTGGTCTTCCTGGCCAGGGTCCACGATTCCTGCTCGGAGCGCGAGGTCGGGCTCGACACCTCGGGCCTGCCGCAGGCGGCACGGCGGCTGCTCGAGCTGGCGCGGCAGGGGGCCGTCCTCGAAGGCGGATCGCAGCGCGCGCTCGCCGATCGCTCGCGGCGCGAGAGGCGGGGGGCGGAGCGCGGACCGGAGCCGTGGACCGAGAGCATCGGCTGGTGGGCGATCCACTCGTTCCGCTCGCTCGGCGGGAAGCTCGACTTCCTGGGGTCGACGGTCGTCTCCTGCGTCCGCATGCTGCTCGGCCGCACGCGACGGCTGCGGACGCGCTTCCTGCACCTCCTCCAGCAGGCCGGCGTCGAGACGCTGCCGGTCGTGGCGCTCATGGGCTTCGCGATCGGCGCCGTGCTCGCCCTGATCACCACGGGGCAGCTGGAGAAGCTCGGCGCCACGCCGCTCGTGGCCCGCATCGTCTCGATCGCCGTGCTCCGCGAGATGGGCGCGCTCATGGTCGGGATCGCGATCGCCGGCCGCCTCGGCGCGGCGATCGCCGCCGAGATCGCCTCGATGGTGGCGTACCGGGAGGTGGACGTGCTGCGCGTCGTGGGTGTCGATCCGTTCGACTACCTGGTGGCGCCGCGGGTCCTCGCCCTCGCGATCGCCGGCCCCCTGCTGGTCGTTTACGCGAACGTGCTCGGGCTCCTCGGGGGGCTCTTCGTGGGGGTGACCGCCGTGGGCCTGCCGGCCGAGGAGTACATCGAGCGCACGAGGGCGGTGCTCACCCAGAAGCACATGCTGGCGGGCCTCATCAAGGGCCTGGCCTTTGGCGTCGTGACGGGCCTGGTGGCGGCCTACTACGGCCTCAACAGCGGGCGCACGGCCGGCGCGGTCGGATGGGCGGTCCGCAGGGCCGTGGTGGCGGCGGTGGTCGGCGTCGTCCTCAGCGACGCGGCGATCACGCTCGTCTTCAAGTGGGTGAGGCTCTAGGAGACGGTGATGGACTCACCGGCCCGGATCGAGGTTCGCGGGCTCACCATGAGGGTGGGGGGCGAAGTCGTCCAACGGGACCTCGACTTCGAGGTCGCGGCTGGCCAGATCTTCGCGGTGATCGGCGACGGCGGCTCGGGTCGGAGCCTGCTGCTCCGCCACATGGCCGGCCTGCACCGGCCTGCCGCCGGGGACGTGCTCTACGACGGGGAGAGCTTCTGGGGCGGCGCCGAGCCCGATCGCGAGCGCCTCAAGCATCGCTTCGGCATCCTCTTCCAGGGCGCGGTGCTCGTGTCCGAGATGACTCTCCTCGAGAACGTGGCGCTCAAGCTGCGTCTGAACACGACGCTCTCCGACCAGGAGGCCGACGAGGTCGCCGCGCTCAAGCTCGCGATCATGGGCCTGCGCGGATACGAGCAGCGCTACCCCTCGCAGGTGAGCGAGGGCGTGCGCATTCGCGCCGCCCTCGCACGCGCCACCTCGCTCGACCCCGACATCCTCTTCTTCGACGACCCGTCGGCGCTGCTCGACCCGCTCAACTCGCGCCGCGTCGACGACATCATCCTCGGGCTGCGGGACGCCACGGGCGCCACGATCGTGCTCGTGTCGCACGAGCTGCCCAGCATCTTCGCGCTCGCCGACGACGCGCTGTTCCTCGATGCGGAGAAGAAGACCATGATCGCCAGGGGACGCCCCGAAGCGCTGCGCGACCACTGCCCGGACCCGAAGGTCCGCGCGTTCCTGACGAGGGGGAGGTCGTGAGCGGGAAGCTGCGTCCCCGGCTCGTCGGCCTGTTCGTGATCGCCGCGGTTCTCCTGCTGGTGGCTGGCCTGATGGCGATCAGCTCGGGCGGCCTCTTCACCGAGTGGCGCACGTGGGTGGTGTTCCTCCCCGGCGCCGCGAGCGGGCTCAAGGAGGGCTCGCCCGTCACGATGCGCGGGGTGCAGATCGGCCAGGTCAAGGACGTGGAGCTCTTCTTCACCGGCAGGGGCCACGAGGTGGGGATCATGGTCGTCATCCAGGTGCGCCGGGGGTCGATCAAGACGCTCGGCGGCGTCGCCCGGGTCGCGAGCCTGAGCGACGCCGAGGTCGTCCGGCAGCAGGTGGCCGAGGGGCTGCGGGCGGAGCTGAAGTCCAGCAGCCCGATCGCGGGCCAGAAATCGATCGAGCTCGACTTCCATCCCGAGCGCGAGGCGCGCTTTGCCGGGATCCAGGCGCCTTACCCCGAGGTGCCGACGGCGGCAACCGGGATGGAAAGGCTGAACGAGAAGATCGAGGAGACGCTCCAGAAGATTTCCGAGATACCGATCGACGCGGTCGTGGCCCAGATGCGGGACACCCTCCAGAGCGTTCAGGGGCTGCTCGACTCGGGCGACATGCGCGGTGCGGTGGCGAACCTGCGTGTCGCCATGGCGACCGCCGACCAGACGCTGCGGCGCGTGGAGAAGACGGTAGGCAGCGTGGACGGGCTGGTTGCCGACACGCGCACGACGATGACCACTGCCAACGACACCGTGAAGTCGCTCGCGACGGCCGTCGACAACATCAACCGCACGCTCGCCACCGTCGACCGCAACGTCGAGCGCACGGCGGAGACGCAGCTCGAGGCCACGCAGACGCTCGACGAGATGCGCGAGCTCATGAAGTCGCTGCGCTTCCTGGTCGACACGCTGCAGCAGCAGCCGGAGGCCTTGTTCCGGGGCAAGCCCGAGCCCAAGGAGAAGAAGTGATGCGCGCGCGGGCCCTGTCCCTTCTCGTCCCCGCCCTCGGCGGTCTCTTTCTCCTCGGCGCCTGCCTCAAGCGCTCGAAGCTCGCCGAGACCTACGTGCTCGACCCCGTGGCGGCCCGTGATGCGGCATCCCCCAGCCAGGCCCCGGAGGCCGTCGTCGGCGTCTTGAGGGTGACGGTGCCCGGCTGGATCGATCGGCCCCAGGTCACCGGGCGCTCCTCGACGGGCCAGATCCGGACGGACGAGTCCGCCCGCTGGGGCGAGCCGATCGCGAGGGGTGTCCAGAGAGTCGTGGCTGAAAACCTCGCGGCGCTCCTCCCGACGCGCCGGATCGTCGTGGCGCCTTTCTCGCCCGACCAGGTCGTGCACCACCGCGTGGACATCACGCTCTCGGAGGCCGCCCGCCAGGCCGACGGCTCGGTCCTCGTGGAAGCACGCTGGGCGCTCGTCGGGCCCAGGGGGGCGACGCTCGTGCAACGCCGCACCTCGCACCGCGCGCATCCGACCGCTGCGGGTGCTGCCGGCGCGGTGACGGGCGCGAGCGAGGCGATCGCCGAGCTCAGCCGCGAGATCGCCGCCGCCCTGCGCGCCCTGCCGCTTCCTTCCGCGGAAAACGCGCAGCCGGGCCACTAGCCCGGATCAGGAACCAGGCGTGGCAGGTCCCGGCGCGGCGGGCGCGGGCACTGGCCCCAGCGCTGCCGGCCTGACCGAAGAGACGGGCCAGGTCATCCCGGAGTCCCCGGGGGCGAGATCTTCGAGGAACCAGCGCAGGATCTCGCGCTGCTCGGGGGCCACGTACTCCATGTTCATCCGGCGCTCGTTGACCTCCCAGTACTTCTCGCGCCTCACGCGGGGAAGCTCCCTGCGGAGCCTCCCGAGGATGTCCGGAGGCAGGGAGCAGAGCCTCTCGCGGATGAGCGCGGCCGGCTCGCGGAGGCCCCTGAGCAGGAAGTAGCTCGCCAGGATCGCGTGCGCCTTGTTGGCCCCGACGAGCGGCGGCTGGGCGTCCGCGTCGAAGTCGAGAAAGCGGTCGAGCAGCTGCTTGCGATTCGGCGTCCCGGCCTCCCAGGCGCAGCGCACCAGGCGGCCGATGTCGTGCGCCACGGCCTCGGCGACGAAGGTGAGCCCCATCTCGCGGGCGATCCTGCCGTAGTAGGAGAAGTAGAACGCGATCTCCATGGTGAGCGACGGGTGCGTCGCGTTCAGCCCCTCGGCGTACCGGCGGTACTGCCCGAACACGGTGAACGCGGATCGGGCGTCGCGACCGACGAGCGTCATGCGGACGAAGGTGTTGAAGAACTCCGTGACCGCCTCGCGCAGCATCGGATCCTCCGAAGCCTGCGGCTCGAGCCCCAGGCGACGCAGCGCCTTGGCCGCCCGGCTGGCCAGGTCGTGGAAGCGGGGCACGGCCACCCCCAGCACCAGCCGTAGCTGCGAGAACAGCTTCATCTCCACCCAGCTCCGGTTGGCGCTGAACTCCTCTACCGCCTCCGACGAGAAGCTCAGGAACAGCTGGGGCTCCGCCTGGAACCAGGCCTCCGGCAGGCGCTCCTTCACGCCCCAGTAGGTCCTCGCGAGCCGCTCGACGGTCGCGACGCTCTCGAGCGCCGTACTGCGGTCGGACCGGTCCACCGAGCGGATGGCGATGTTGCCGATGTGCTCGAGCGCCTCCGCCACCCGCGCTCGCTCGCTCGCGAGCTCGGCCGGGCGGCGCAGCGCCGCGGCGAGAGCGTCCTCGAACTGCTGCTCCAGCCGCCGGAGCAGAGTGTTCGGGTGGAGGAAGCGGAAGACGTAGTAGATGTACGGCAGGAACGCGGCCCAGCAGAGCAGGAGCAGGCCGAACGCGACCTGGAGAGCGAAGGTCGGAACGAAGCCGTCCCGGATCAGGTACGCGGCCCAGGCGTTCTCGAAAGCGGCGAAGACGACGAGCCCCAGGACCCCCGCGTTCACCGGGTCCTTGAGGAAGAAGTCCAGGAACTTGACCGAGTACATGTTCGCCGTCAGGGGAACGGCCACCGCGATCGTGAGGAACGTCGCGGCGAGGAGCTGATTGAGCCCCCGCCCGACGAAGCCGTTGATGGCCCGGGCCTCCTCGACGCTGAAGTGAGAAAACCGGACCGACCCGATCCCCGATCGGAGGACGTCCGGCAACGACAGGAGGAAGGCGAGCCCCATCATCCCGGCCCCGAGGGTCGCGATCCCGAAGATCACCGGGCGAACGTGGGGTCGCAGCATGCCGGGGATTCTACCTGCCCCGCTGGCGGAATCGAGTGGCCGAGTCCAAAGCGCCGATCATCTCGAGTCCGCCGCGGCCGAACGGCCGTAGCGGCGGCGGTATTCGCTCGGCAGCAGCCCCTCGTTGGCCTTGAAGACCGCGCTCAGATAGGCCGGATTGAAGCCGGTCCGCTCCGCGATCTCCGACAGCGCCAGCTCGGTGCCGATGAGCAGCTCCTTCACGCGATTCAGCTGCACGCGCAGGATCTCCTGGCGCGGTGTCCGGCCGGTGAGCTTCTTGAAACGCATCTCGAGCGCGCGCCGCGCCATCGGGCAGTGCCGCAGCACGTCGCTCACGCGGATGCCCTCGCACGCGTGCTCGCGGATGTAACGCAGCGCCGCCGCGATGCGCGGGTCGGCCACGGCGAGGATGTCCGTGCTCTGGCGCGTCGCGATGCCGATCGGCGGGATCAGGTGCGCGACCGGCTCGAGCGCTTCGCCGCGCATCAGGCGCGCGAGCAGCGCCGCAGCGTCCCGGCCGACGCGGCGCGGGTTCAGGATCACGCTCGACATCGGCGGGGGGGACAGCCCGCACAGCACCTCGTCGTTGTCGACGCCCAGCACCGCCACTTGCTCCGGCACCGCGAGCTCGGCGCGGCGGCACGCCTCGAGCACCTGCTGCCCGCGGTTGTCGTAGCAGGCGAAGACGCCGGCGGGCTTCGGCAGCGCGGCGAGCCACTTGGCGATCTCGTCGACTTCGAGGTCGCTCGTCGGCGAAGGGTCGCGCGGCTCGTAGATCGCGCAGCTGCGGCCGGCCGATTGCACGAGCGAGACGAAGCGCTCGCAGCGCCGGGTCGACCAGCTGAACTGCGGGTCGCCGCAGAAGGCGAGGTGGCGAAAGCCGCGCTCGAGGAAGTGCTCGGCGGCGAGCCTCGCGATGGCCTGGTCGTCGGACTTGACCCACGGTGCCTTGGGCATGAGCCGCGACGGGGTGAGGTCGACGATCGGCCCGCGAAACCTCGCGGCGGCGCGCGCCATCGCCTTGTTCTCGCCGCGGACGATGATGCCGTCGCCCTTCCAGCGCCTGATCCAGGCCGGCGGCTCCTCGTCGCGGCCGAGCTCCGCGCAGTGCAGGCGCCACGGCCCGTGGCTGAGCACGTAGTCGCCGATGCCGAGCAGCAGCGAGCGCGCGTAGGCGTTCGTGGTCTCGAAGAGAAGCGCCACGTTGGGTGCGCGCGCGGCCTTGCGCCCGGATTCAGCCACGTGCAGCCGCCTCGGGGCATCCGCCCGGGAGTGCCTGCGCAATTTCCCGAATCAAATACGCAATCTTCCCGTTACGCCGAGGGCGCGATGCTGGTAAAAGAAGGTCGAATTCATAGCCCCAATCCATGAGTTTGTCCGCCCTGCTGAGCGCCCTCGTCGCCACGCTGGCGGCACATGCGCAACGCCACTCCGCGTTGGAATGGGGTAGCTCACCACCGGTTGGACCAGGCCGGCGAAAGATTACGACAAGTGGAGGACACATGGCGAACGGAAGGACGCTGAACGGGTCCGACGTGGCCAGACTCTCGCTGCTCTTGACGGTGGCTCTCGCCGCGCCGGCATGGTCGCAGGTCCAGTCGGGACGCATCGTGGGCACCGTCCGGGACGCGCAGCAGGCCATCGTGCCGAGAGCCAACGTCACCATCACGTCCCTGGCCACCGACCAGTCCTCGAACGTGACGACCAACGATCGCGGGGCCTACGTGGTGACCCCGGTCGACCCCGGCCTCTACCGGGTGACCGTCGCACTGACAGGGTTCCAGACGGTCGTCGTCAACTCCGTCATGGTTCCCGTCGGGCAGTCCGTGCGCGTGGACATCGAATTGAAGGTGGGCGCGCTGGAGGAGGCGATGGAGGTGACGGCAGCCACGACCATGCTCGACTCGGAGTCGGGCACGCTCGGCCACACCGTGACGAACACCCAGATAGTGGACCTGCCGCTGAACGGCCGCAGCTTCTACGAGCTGGCGCGCCTGACGCCAGGGGCCGCGGGCTTGCCGGGCGGGGCGAGCGTCGTGCCGATCCGCGCGAACTTCATCAACGGCACGGCCATCAGCGGCGTGAGGGGCAGCCAGCTCACGTTCCAGATCGACGGAGTGGACGTGACCGACCACCACCAGGGCGGCACCTACATCCAGACCTCCATCGACGCCCTGCAGGAAATGAAGGTGCAGCAGAGCGCGTACTCGGCCGAGTTCAGCCAGGCGGGCGGCATGCTGAACGTCGCCACCAAGTCCGGAGGGAGCGAGTTCCACGGCGGGCTCTTCGAGTTCGTGCGCAACGACGTGTTCGACGCCGCGGACTACTTCGTGAAGCAGAAGCAGGAGCTGAACCGGCATCAGTTCGGCGGGACGCTGAGCGGCCCGCTCATCAAGGGCAAAACGTACTTTTTCCTGAGCTACGAGGGCATCCGTGAGAGCCGGCAGCTGCCGGTGAACCTGACCGTCGCCTCCGCGGCGATGAAGCGGGGCGACTTCAGCGGCATTTCGAACCGCATCTACGATCCGCTGACGGGCCAGCCCTTCCCCGGCAACGTCATCCCCGCGAACAGGTTGTCTCCCCAGGCGCAGTACTTCGTCCCGCTGATCCCTGACCCCAACACGAGCTCGGGGACTCACGCCTGGTCCGCGGATCGCAAGCTGCACGCGGACCAGCTCACGCTCCGCGTCGACCACAACTTCTCCGAGAAGCACAAGATGTTCGTCCGCTACAGCTTCCACGACAACCGGATGGACGATCCCAGCTCGAACCTCGGAGCGCCCTATCTGGCGTACCCGGCGCTCGGCCCCGCCCACCTTCACACGCGCGGCCAGAACATCGTCGCGGCCCTGACCAGCACCCTCAGCCCGACCGTGCTGAACGAGGTCCGTGTCAGCTACCTGCCGCAGGTCGTGGACCTCGAGCCCTTCGGCCTGGGCACGAACTACCTGCAGGAAGCCGGAATCCTGGGCTTCGAGGAGACCGGCCGCCCCGGCGTCGTGGGCTCCTTCCCGGACTTCTCGTGGAGCGGCTACAGCAACATGAACGGCTCGGCCTTCGACCAGCGTCCGAAGACCCAGGACCTGAAGGTCTTCGAGTTCACCGACAACGTGACGCTCATCCGGGGCCGCCACATCTTGAAGGCGGGGACGAAGATTCGCCGCTGGCTGCCGCACTTCACGGACAGCAAGCAGTACCAGGGGGTCTGGGCCTACAACGGCTTCGCGACGCAGAACCCGGCGAGCCCCGGCGGCACCGGCGACGCCTTCGCCGACTTCATGCTGGGGATGCCGCGACAGGTCACGCGGTCTTTCCCCGCCGACACCTTCGG
>DATBSL010000389.1:0-15249 GCA_036559805.1 Vicinamibacteria bacterium | reverse complement strand
CGCGCGCCTCAGGGGGGGAGCCCGGGATGCGCCGAATCAGTCCCACCACGTTCCAGATCGCTCGCCGCGGGACGTCGCGCGAGATCAATCGCCAGATCGCGCTGAACCTGGTGCGCTCCAGGCAGCCGATCTCGCGGGCCGACCTGGCGCGCCTCATGGGCGTGAGGCGCGGCGCCATCAGCCGGCTGGTGAAGGACCTGCTGCGCGCCAAGCAGGTGTTCGAGGGGGCGAAGGGCGAGAGCAAGCGCGGCCGCAAGCCGCGCCACCTCTATATAGAGACGCGCCGGCGCTGCGCGCTGGCCGTGGACATCAGCGCGAGCCGGACCTTGATGCTCGTGACCGACCCGCTCGGCCACCCGCTGCTGGAGATCCAGGAGTTCCCGACGCGGCGGCCCGCGCACGGCCTGGTCAAGCACCTGGCCGGGAACATCGAGAGCCTGCTCTCGGAGCACCCGGAGTTCGGCGAGTGCCTGGGCGTGGGCATCGTGGTGGCGGGGCTCGTCGACAAGGAGCGCGGACGGCTGCGCAACGCGCCGACCCTGGGCTGGCGCGACGTCGAGCTGCAGGAGCCGCTGCGCGCGGCGGTCGGGCTGCCGGTCGTGGTCGAGAACGACGTGAAGGCCTGCGTGCTGGCACAGGTCTGGGCACTGCGCGGGCACGCCCCGGTCGACGGACCGGTCGTGTTCGTGAACGCCTCCGACGGCGTCGGCGTCGGGATCGCGATCCACGGACAGCTGATGCGCGGCGCCTACAACAACGCCGGCGAGTTCGGCCACGTCTCGCTCAGCATGGAAGGCCCGCTGTGCGCCTGCGGCCAGAAGGGGTGCTGGGAAGCGTACGTCTCGGTCCGCGCCACGATCGCGCGCTACCGCGGCACCGACCTCTCGTGGCCCGCCTCGGCGGTGACGACCGACACCACGGTCGCGACGATCGTGGCTCGCGCGCGGCAGGGCGAGGCGCGGGCGCTCGAGACCTTGCGCGAGACCGGCTACTTCCTGGGCCGTGGCTTCGCGATGATCGTGAAGGCCGTCGAGCCGAGGCGCATCTACGTGAGCGGCGAGATCACCGACGCGTGGGACCTGATCCTGCCCTCGGTGCAGCAGGCGATGCGCGAGCAGGCGCTCATCCGCGAGGCCGCGGAGACCGAGATCCTGATCGTGCCGCTCGGCGAGCACCCGCGACTGCGCGGAGCCGCGGCCCTCGTCACGAGCCCGGTGTTCGCGGCCCCGGTCGTCGCGTGATCCCGATTTCGACCCATCCTGGCTCATAATCCGCCCCCGATCGGAGGATCACCTCTTATGTCGTGCGGTCCCTCGGCGTCCCGGCGGCGCGTGCGCTGGCTCCTGCTCCTGGCGGTACTGGCCGCGCCGCTTCCGTCAGTCCTCCCACGCGCGCGGGCCCAGGCTCCAGCCACGGCACCCGCGCCGTACCTGAATCCCCACCTGGACGCCGAGGCGCGCGCGCGCGATCTCGTCTCGCGCATGACGGTCGAGGAGAAGGTCTCGCAGCTCACCAACCAGGCGGCGGCGGTCCCGCGGCTCGGGGTGCCGGCCTACGAGTGGTGGAACGAGGCGCTCCACGGCGTCGCGCGCGCGGGAGTCGCCACGGTCTTCCCGCAGGCGATCGGCCTCGCGGCGACGTTCAACGTACCGCTGCTGCACGAGACGGCCGTCGTGATCTCGAACGAGGGCCGGGCGAAGCACCACCAGTTCGTGCGCCAGGGCAAGCGCGGCCGCTACCAGGGGCTGACGTTTTGGAGCCCGAACATCAACATCTTCAGGGATCCCCGATGGGGCCGCGGCCAGGAGACCTACGGCGAGGACCCGTACCTCACGGGCCGGCTGGGCGTCGCGTTCGTGAAGGGCCTCCAGGGCGACGACCCGCGCTACTACCGGGCGAGCGCCTGCGCCAAGCACTTCGCGGTCCACAGCGGCCCCGAGCAGGACCGCCACCACTTCGACGCCCGCCCGAGCGAGCGCGACCTGCACGAGACCTACCTGCCGGCGTTCCGCGACCTCGTGGTCGAGGGCAAGGTCGAGTCGGTGATGGGCGCCTACAACCGCGTGAACGGCGAGTCGGCCTCGGCGAGCCAGCGCCTGCTGCTCGACATCCTGCGGCGCGAGTGGGGCTTCGCCGGCCACGTGGTGTCGGACTGTGGCGCGATCGACGACATCCACAAGAACCACAAGCTGGTCGCGACGCCGGAGGAGTCGGCCGCGCTCGGCGTGACCAGGGGCTGCGACCTCGAGTGCGGCAGCGTCTACAAGTCGCTCGGCAAGGCGCTCGAGCGCGGCCTGCTGAAGGAAGCCGACATCGACGTGGCGCTGCTGCGCCTGATGCGCGCGCGGCTGAAGCTCGGCATGTTCGACCCGCCCGAGCGCGTGCGCTACGCGCAGATCCCGTACTCGGTCAACGACGCTCCCGAGCACGACCGGCTCGCGCGGCGCGTCGCGCAGGAGTCGATGGTGCTGCTCAAGAACGACGGTGTCCTGCCGCTGCGCAAGGACCTGGGCACGATCGCAGTCGTGGGCCCGACCGCGGACGACCTCGTCACATTGCTCGGCAACTACCACGGCACGCCGTCGCGGCCGGTGACGCTTTTGGCCGGGATCCGGCGCGCGGTCTCGCCGAAGACGAAGGTGCTCTACGCGCGCGGCGTCGACCTCGTCGAGGGGCGCCAGGACCCGCGCGCGGCGACCGCGATCGACGCGTCGCACCTGCGGCCGTCGCGGGGCTCGTCCGAGCGAGGGCTCAAGGGCGAGTACTTCCGTGGCCGGAGCTTCGACGGCGAGCCGATGATCTCGCGCGTCGACTCGAAGGTGGACTTCCGCTGGGACCGCAGCTCTCCGACGGACGAGCCCGTGGCGCGCGGCGAGCTCGACGCCGCGAAGGCGCTCGATGGCGACCAGTTCGCCGTGCGCTGGACGGGTGTGCTGGTACCGCCGACGTCGGGCGAGTACGAGCTCGTCGTCACCGCGAACGACGGCGCGCGGCTCTTCGTAGACGGCAAGCCGGTCATCGACTCCTGGATCGACACGAGCGTCGCCCGCGCGCTCAGCGGCACGGTGGCGCTCGAGGCCGGCCGCGAAGCCGAGCTGCGGCTCGAGTACTTCGAGGACATCCGCGACGCCGAGGTGCGCCTTGCCTGGCGGCCGCCCGGCGCCGGCACGCCCTTCGAGGAGGCGCTCGCCGCGGCGCGCGCGGCGGACGTCGTCGTCTTCGTCGGCGGCCTCACCGCCGAGGTCGAGGGCGAGGAGATGCGGGTCTCCTACCCGGGCTTCCAGGGCGGTGACCGAACCGACATCGAGCTGCCGGCGGTGCAGGCGAAGATGCTCGAGGCGCTGCGCACCACCGGCAAGCCCGTGGTTCTGGTACTCACGACGGGCTCGGCGCTTGGGGTCTCCTCGGCGAAGGAGGCCGCTCGCGCGATCGTCGTGGCCTGGTACCCTGGCCAGCGCGGCGGCGACGCGCTCGCCGACGTGCTCTTCGGCGACTACAACCCCGCCGGCCGGCTACCGGTCACCTTCTACCGGACCGCCCGCGACCTGCCGCCGTTCGACGACTACGCGATGGAAGGTCGGACCTACCGCTACTTCCGCGGCGCGCCGCTCTATCCGTTCGGCCACGGCCTGTCCTACACGCGCTTCGAGTATTCCGGGCTGCGTGTGTCGCGACCGACGCTGGGTCCGAAGGACCGGCTCGAGGTGTCGCTCGACGTGAAGAACGTCGGCTCCCGCGACGGCGACGAGGTCGTCCAGCTCTACGTGCGCGACGTCGAGCCCTTGGGCCCGGCCCCGATCCGCGAGCTGCGCGGCGTCGAGCGCGTGCCGCTCCCGGCAGGCGCGTCGCGGCGCGTGAGCTTCACGCTCGTCCCCGAGCGCGACGTCGCGCGCTACGACGAGGCGAAGAAGGCCTTCGCGGTCGAGCCGGGCGAGTTCGAGGTCGAGGTGGGCGCCTCGAGCGCCGATCTGCGGGCTCGCGGGCGCTTCACGGTCGCAGGGGGCGCGCGGTGACCGCCGGCGCGGGCCGCACGAGCTCGACGCGGTCGCCATGGATGCAGGCCGCTCGCGCCGCGGCGCTCGTCGGGTTGCTGCTCGGCAGCGGCACCATGCTCTGGGCCGAGGACTACGTCCTGGGCCCCGACTCGCAGGTCCAGCCCGGAGTGCCAAAGGGGGAGCTCACCAAGCGCACCTGGACGAGCCGCATTTTCCCGGGCACGACGCGCGACTACTGGGTCTACGTGCCGAAGCAGTACGACGCGTCGAAGCCGGCCGCCGTGATGGTCTTCCAGGACGGCGCGGGCTACGTGCGGGAGGACGGCAACTGGCGCGTGCCGGTCGTCTTCGACAACCTGATCCACAAGGGCGAGCTGCCCGTGACCGTGGGAGTCTTCGTCAACCCCGGCGTCGTGCCGGCCGCGAGCGACGCGGCCCTGCCGCGCTTCAACCGCAGCCTCGAGTACGACAGCGTGGACGACCGCTACGCGCGCTTCCTGCTCGAGGAGTTGCTGCCGGAGGTGGGGAAGTCGCTGAACCTCGTCCAGACGGGGAACGGCCGCGCGATCGCCGGCGCGAGCTCGGGTGCGATCTGCGCCTTCAACGTGGCCTGGCACCGGCCCGACCAGTGGAGCCGCGTCTTCAGCACGATCGGGACCTACGTGGGACTGCGCGGCGGCCACAGCTATCCGACGCTCGTGCGCAAGACCGAGCCGAAGCCGCTGCGTGTCTTCCTGCAGGACGGCTCGAACGACCTCAACATCTATGCCGGCAACTGGTGGTTCGCGAACCAGGCGATGCTCTCGGCGCTCGAGTTCTCGGGCTACGACGTGAAGCACGTCTGGGGCGACGGCGCGCACGACGGCAAGCACGGCGGGGCGATCCTGCCGGACGCCTTGCGCTGGCTCTGGCGCGACTACCCGGCCCCGGTCGTGCCCGCCGGCCCGTCGAAGCAGCCGCTGCTCACGAGCGTCCTGCTGCCCGACGAGCCGTGGCGCGAGATCGGCAAGGGCGAGGGGCCGGTCGCGGCGCTTTCCGGAGGGGAGATCTTATTCGCCGACGGCGAGCGGCTGATGAAGCGCGCGGCCGACGGCACGCTCTCGCTCTACCGCGCGCGCTCGGGCGGCGCACGCGCGCTCGGCCTCGGACCCGACGGGCGGCTCTACGCCGCGCAGCCGGCCGCGCGGCGGCTCGTGGCCTGGGACGCGAGCGGCCAGGAGACGCCCGTCGCCAAGGGCGTCGCCATCCGGGACTTCGCCGTGTCGCGCACCGGGGAGATCTACGCCACCGAGGAAGGGACGTCACGCCTGCTCCACTGGTCGGCGCAGGGCGTGCTGAAGGCGACGACGAGCCAGGTCGCGCGGCCGAGTGGGCTCGTGCTCGTTCCCGACCAGACGCTCGTCGTCGTCGCGGACGCCGCGAGCCCGTTCGCCTCCTCGCTGCAGGTGCAGCCGCAGGGGCTCGGCTTCGAGCAGCCGTACTTCCACTTGCACGAGGCCGAAGGAGCGCTGGCGAGCGAGGCGGGGGAGCTCGCCGTCGACGCGAACGGCTACTTGTACGTGGCCTCGCCGCTCGGGATCCAGGTCTGCGACCAGGCGGGGCGCGTGAACGGGATCATCGCGTCGCCTCTGCCGGGGCGGCCGGACGGGCTCGCCTTCGGCGGGCCGGGACGCGACGAGCTGTTCGTGACGGTGGCCGGACGCCTGTTCCGCCGCAAGACCCGGGCGCGGGGCGTCTTCGCCTTCGAAGCTCCGGTGAAGCCCAACTCGCCGCGGCTGTGAAGGCTCGAGCGGAATCGGCGCCGTCGTATAATTGTTCGCAGGTGCGCTCCCTGCTTTTTCCGGCGGCGTTCGCGATCCTCGCGGGCGTGGCCTCGGCCCGCGCCGCCGACTTCGAGCAGGACGTGAAGCCGCTGCTGACGCGCTCCTGCTACGCCTGCCACAACTCGGCGCTGAAGAACGCCGACCTCAACCTCATGGGCTTCGAGACCGAGGCGGCCGTGCTCGCCGACCCGAAGACGTGGGAGAAGGTCGTCGAGAAGACGCGGACGCGCCAGATGCCGCCCGCGCCCTTCCCGCCTCTGGCCGACGACGAGCTGCACACGATCACCGGCTGGATCGAGGCGGCGTTCGCGCGGCAAGACGCGCAGGCGGCGCCCGACCCGGGGCGCGTCACGGCGCGGCGCCTCAACCGCGTCGAGTACGACAACACCGTGCGCGACCTGCTCGGCGTGTCGCTGCGGCCGGCGCTCGACTTCCCGCAGGACGACTCCGGCTACGGATTCGACAACAACGGCGACGTGCTGTCGCTCTCGCCCGCGCTCATGGAGCGCTACGTCACGGCAGCGGAGCGCGTCGCGCGGGCGGCGCTCTTCGGAGCGACGGCTCCGAAGCCGAGCCTGGTCAAGCTCGAGGCGGTGCGCGCGCGCGTCGAGCAGTCGACGAGCGTGCCCGCCGAGTACGACACCACTGGACTCACGATGCGCAACGCCGTCCACGCCGCCTTCGTGGCGCCCGTGACGGGCGAGTACCTCGTGCGCGCGATCCTGGGAGGCGAGCGGCCCGCCGCGTCGGAGCCCGTCGAGGTCGGCTTCTTCGTGGACGACCAGCCGATCGGCATCCTGGCGCTCGACCCCACGGGCCTCGGCTCGTTCAGCGTCGACCGCCAGGACTTCTCGGGCAAGACGCGCGAGCTGCGCGTGAGGCTCGCGGCCGGCGAGCACCGGCTCTCGGGGACGATCGTGCGGATCTTCGAGGGGCTGCCGCCGAGCTACGGCGGGCCCAACCCGTCGAAGATTCCACAGCCGCCGCCACGCGAGTTCAAGCCGCGGCCGAACGCCACCCCGGAGCAGATCGCGAAGCAGCGCGAGTTCTTCGAGAAGCGGCAGAAGGAGATTGCGCCCGCGAACGACGCGCGGGTGACGCGGCTCGAGGTGCTGGGCCCGTACGAGGCCGTCACCGGCCCCACGGCCGCCAGCCGGAGCAAGGTCTACGGCAGGGTGCCGCGGAGCGCTCACACGACGCAGGCTGCGCGTCAGATCCTGACGCCGCTCGCCCGGCGCGCGTATCGCCGCCCGGTGAGCGCCGCCGACGTGGACCCGCTGGTGGAGCTCGTACGGCGCGCGCGGGCGCGCGGCGACCGCTTCGAGGACGGGCTCGCGCTCGCGCTGCAGGCGATCCTCGTCTCCCCGGACTTCCTGTTCCGGACCGAGCGCGGGCGGCCCGACCCGGCTGGCGGGCCCGGCCGGGTGCTGACCGACTACGAGCTGGCCTCGCGCCTCTCCTACTTCCTCTGGGTCAGCATGCCGGACGACGCGCTGCTCGACGTCGCGGCGCAGGGCCGGCTCTCGCAGCCGGCCGTGCTCGAGGCGCAGGTCGCGCGGATGCTGAAGGACGAGAAGGCAACGGCGCTCGTGGAGGCGTTCGCGGGGCAGTGGCTGCAGTTCCGGGGGTTGGAGGCGGTGGCGCCCGACCGCGAGCGCTTCCCGGACTTCGACAGCGGCCTGCGCTACGCGATGCGGCGCGAGACCGAGCTGCTGTTCCTGAACCTGCTGCGCGAGGACCGGAGCCTGCTCGACCTGGTCGACGCGCGCTACACGTTCGTGAACGAGCGGCTGGCGAAGCACTACGGCATCGCGGGCGTGAAGGGGCCGGAGTTCCGGAAGGTCGCGCTCGAGGACGGCCGCCGCGGCGGCGTGATGACGCACGCGAGCGTCCTCACCGTCTCGTCCTATGCGACGCGGACATCGCCGGTGCTGCGCGGCAAGTGGATCCTCGAGAACATGCTGAACGCCCCGCCGCCCGACCCGCCGGCCGGCGTGCCGCGGCTCGACGAGGAGAAGGTGGGCGCCGAGGCGTCGCTGCGCGATCAGCTCGAGGCGCACCGCAGCCAGCCGAGCTGCCGGGCGTGCCACGAGAAGATGGACCCGCTCGGCTTCTCGCTCGAGAACTACGACGCGATCGGCAGCTGGCGCGCCGCCGACGGCAAGTGGCCGATCGACGCGTCCGGCACGCTGCCGGACGGCCGCCGCTTCGAGGGCGCTCTCGGCCTCTCGAAAGTGCTGAGCCAGGACCGCGAGGCCTTCGCGAGGGCCGTGACGTCGAAGCTCATGACCTTCGCGCTCGGCCGCGGCCTCGAGCGCTACGACCGAAGGGCGGTCGAGCAGGTGGCCGAGCGCGTCGAAGCGAAGGACTATCGCTTCTCGGCGCTCGTGCTGGAGATCGTGAAGAGCCTGCCGTTCCAAAAGCGCCGCGACGAGCGCCCGGTCGCGAAGGACGAGCGGGTCGTCACTCGCTGACGAGCGGCCTCAGCGGAGCATCGCTGCGGTCGAGTACGTGAGGCCGTGTCCGATCGGGAAGAGCGGCGCCTTCGAGTCATGGGGCACGTCCTCGAGCTGCGCGCGCACCGCGTCCATCGAGGACGGCATCTCGAATGGGAGCCTGCCGGTCGGTGGATGTTTCCCGAAGAGGATGTCGAGGAGCGCCTCGTCACTCGCTCCGAACGTGGCGAGGAGCGCCCCGGCCTCGCTCGCCAGCTCGGGCACCACGAGCGGGTTGTCCAGGTGCATCGCCACGACCGTCGGCTTCCGGCGCAGGACGTCGCGCACGCGCGTGAGCGTCTCCGCGGGCAGCGTGAGGTCGATGGGCGCGGCGCCGCGTGCGCGCAGGCTCGGCCCGACGCCGGCTCGGCCCGCCGAGACGCGCAGGATCGCGACGTCCGCCTCCTCGAGCCGCGCGGTCGAAACGTACCCGTAGCGAGCGGCGGCCGCCGCTTCGACGCCGTCGACGTACACGCGGGCGCCCGCCCTGAGCGGCAGCAGCCCGTTCGCATTCTTCAGCAGGACGATCGACTTGCGTTGCGCCAGGTCGGCCTTCTGCTGGAAATCGGCGCGGCGCACGGTTTGGTCCGCCCTCTCGGGACTCACGTAGGGGTTCTCGAAGAGGCCGAGCGCGAACAGCACCTTCAGGAGGCGGCGCGCCGACTCATCGATGCGCGCCTCGCCCAGGGCGCCGTCCTTCACCAGCTCGACCACGATCTCGGGCGTCGCATCGCCCCCCAGCCGGTCGACGCCCGCCTCGATCGCCTTCCGGTAGCGGTCCTTGAGGCTCAGCGCCTCGACGCCCCACGGCATTCCGGTGGTGATGCCCGTGTCCGAGTTCACCACGCCCGTGTAGCCGAGCGTGCCGCGCAGCAGGTCCGTGATGATCTCCTTGTTGTAGGCCATGCCGGTCTCTTCGGCCGCGATACCTTTCGGCACGGCGTAGTACGGCATGATCATCGCCGTGCCTTCACGGATCGCGGCCTTCCACGGCAGCAGGTGGTACTCGAGGTTCTTGCCCGGATAGACCTGGTTCTTGCCCCAGGCGAAGTGGGCGTCCTGCCCTTCGCTCGCGGGGCCGGCGCCGGGGAAGTGCTTGGTGGTGAGGGCGACGCTGTCAGGTCCGAGCGTCTGCCCCTGGAAGCCGCGCACGAGCGCGCCGATCAGGTCCGCGGCGAGGCGCGCGTCCTCGCCGAACGTCTCGCGGAAGCGGCCCCAGCGCGGCTCGGTCGCGACGTCGGCCGTCGGGGAGTAGGCGCCCCGGATCCCGGCGGCCACGTACTCCTGCGCCGCGATCCGCGCGAACTCCTCGACCAGGGCCGCGTCCCGGGTCGCTGCGAGCCCGAGCGTCTGCGGCCACTGCGAGAAGGCGGCCGACGCCTCGGCGATGCCGAACGTCGCGCCGGCCCCAAAGTGGTTGCGCGGATTCGTCACGAACAGCACCGGGGTGCCCAACCTCCGGCCTTCGGCGATCGCCTGCACCGCGTTGAGCCAGGTTGCCATCGTGCGCGGCTCGGTGTTCGTGCGGTTGATGAACTGGACCAGGTGCCGCTTCGTGATGGCGTCCGTCGTTCCCGGCGAGACGAGCCCGGGCGGGCCGCCGGCGAAGGGGTTGACGCCAAAGACGGGCTCCTCGCGCACCGTGCCCCCCGGTCCCATGGCCAGCGAGGGACCGACCATGAGGCCCGCTTTCTCCTCGATCGTCATCTGCGCGACGAGGTCGTCCGCGCGCTCAGCGAGGGGGCGGCGCCAGTCCTCGTAGACGTCCAGCTTTCCGTTTTTGTTGAGGTCCTTGAAGAGCAGGCCGTCGACCTGGAGCGTCGCGACCACGCGCGCGCCGATCACGGGTTGTGGCCGCGGAGGGTCCGCGGCGCCTCTGGCCTGCGCGGCTGCAAAGGTAAGCGGCAGCAGAAGCAGCGCACGAAAGGCACGGGCGGCGGCGGCATGCGAGCGGGGGCCGTTCATGTCGTCTCCTCGTCGATGGGCGTCACGGGTGTCGCGAGTATCGGGCTAGCGTGACGTGTCGGGCTCGTCTGCGCCATGCTGCGCGTGCGTGCAGGCGGGAAAGGCCTCGAAGGCTCGGTGGCTCGTCCAGCCGAGCTCCTTCATTCCCGTTTCCGAGGAGTAGTAGGCCCCGCTGATCCATCGCTTCAGGTTCTTCAGGTGGGCGCCCAGGTCGGGCGCGCTCTTGCCGCCAGCGCCCGCCGGCACCGCGAACCAGCCCCAGCTCCTCTCGCTTCCGCCCCGCGCTTCCTCCTGGGCGACCGCCGCCGCGAGCACGCCGTCCTGCTCGTCGACCGTCAGCTTCGCGAACGGCTTCGAGTAGCGCGCGAGCGCCGCAGCGTCGAACGCCGAGAGCGACTCGAGGAACGCCCGCTGGGCCTCGCGTGTGTCCACCGCCAGCAGCGTGTCGACGAAACGGCTGACCTGCGCCTCTCCGGAGCGCGGCACGATCCGCTCCGCGAGAGCTTCGAGCAGCGCGTACTGGTGCTCGGACAAGAAGGAGGGTGTGGACGCCACCGCCGGGGCGACCGATTCCGCCGCCGTAGGGCCCGCGGCGTGATGGTCGTGGGCTTGCGATGCAGCGGCGGGAAGCGAGACGGCGCCGAGACCGCCTCCCACGATGCCGGCGATCGCCTTGCGCCGGCTGAAGCCGCTTCCGACCTTGTCGCTCATCGTGCTCCTGCTTCGCGAGCCGAAGCATACACCCAAGGTAAGATCGGCCCCGCCGAGCGGAGGTGCGATGGCCGAGCTGGCGAAGGAGCGATTCGACGCGATCGTGGTCGGGTCGGGTGCCTCGGGCGGTTGGGCCTGCAAACGCCTGACCGAGGCCGGGCTCAAGGTCGCCCTCGTCGACGCCGGCCGAAAGCTCGACCCGAGCGAGTACGGCGAGCACCGGCCGCCCTTCGAGCTGCCCTACCGGGACCGCGCCCCGGAGGTGGTCCGGCGGACGCGGCCGATCCAGAAGCTGTTCTGCGACGAGCACAACTATCGCTGGTTCGCGAACGACCTCGAGGAGCCCTACACGACGGCGCCGGGAACGAGCTTCACCTGGGTCGGCCGCGTGCGCGTGACCGGGGGACGCACGGTCGTCTGGGGCCGCCAGTGCTACAGGTTCTCGGAGCAGGACTTCAAGGCCGCGTCCTTCGACGGCTACGGCGAGGACTGGCCGATCGGCTACGCCGACCTCGCGCCCTACTACGACCTCGTCGAAGACTACGTCGGCATCAGCGGCGCCGCTGAAGGCCTCGACGTGCTGCCGGACAGCCGCTTCCAGCCGCCGATGCCGATGACCTGCGCCGAGACCCACCTGCGCAAGCGCGTGCGGGAGACGTTCGCGAGGACGGTGACGATCGGCCGCACGGCGGTGCTGACCCGGCCGCTCAACGGCCGGGCGGCGTGCCACTACTGCGGGCCCTGCCACCGCGGCTGCATGACGCACTCGTACTTTAACTCCGCCGTCACCACGGTCGCCGACGCGGCCGCGACCGGCCGGCTGACGCACGTCCAGAACGCCATGGTGGCCCGCGTGCTGATGGACGGCCCGCAGAACCGAGCCACCGGTGTGCTCTACGTCGATCGCGACACGCGCGAGATGCGGGAGGTGCGCGGCCGGACCGTGATCCTCTGCGCGCAAGCGCTCGAGTCGGCGCGCATCCTGTTCAACTCCGCCGACCCGCGGCACCCGAACGGGCTCGCCAACTCGAGCGGCGCGCTTGGCCACTACCTGATGGACCACATCTGGGTGGGCGGTGGCGCGGCCGCGGAGTTCCCGGATCACGCGGGCACAGCCAGCGTCACCGGCCCGAATCGGCCGAACGGGATCTACGTCGCCCGCTTCCGCAACACGCCGAAGGGACCGCGCAGCAAGGAGTTCCTGCGCGGCTACGGATTCCAGGGCGGCTCGTCGACCGACTTCCGCTTCGCTGCGACGGGCGTGGGCGAGGCCTACAAGCAGGCGGTGCGACAGCCGACGACGACGCTCCGCCTCGGAGGCTTCGGCGAGTGCCTGCCGCGCTACGAGAACTTCGTCGAGCTGGACCGCGGCGTGGTCGACACATACGGCATTCCCGTGCTGCGGATCCAGATGACCTGGTCGGAGAACGAGCACGCGATGATCGACGACATGGCGAAGACCGGGGCCGAGATGCTGGAGGCCGCCGGAGGGCGCGACGTGAAGCCGTTCACCGTCCACGACCGCGAGTGCGGCCGGGGCATCCACGAGGTGGGCGTCGCGCGCATGGGCCACGACAAGCGCCGGTCGGTGCTCGACGCCTTTCAGCGAACCCACGACGTGGCGAACCTGTTCGTGATGGACGGCTCGGGTTTCACGTCGAGCGCGTGCCAGAATCCGACGCTCACGATCATGGCGCTCGCCGTCCGCTCCTGCGACCACCTGCTCGAGCGGATGCGCCGGGGCGAGCTGTAGCGGCTCGTGCCTCCATGAACGGAGGAGGGGCGAGGACGATCGTCGCGGGCGTGCTGACGCTCGGCGGCACAGCGCTCGCCGCGGCGGAGGAGCCGCTGCGGCTCCGATACGCACAGCCCGCGGAGCGCTGGACGGAAGCCCTGCCCGTGGGCAACGGGCGCCTGGGCGCGATGGTGTTCGGCGGCGTCGCGAGCGAGCGACTGCAGCTCAACGAAGCGACGCTGTGGTCGGGCGGGCCGAAGGAGTGGAACAACCCGGGCGCTCGCGAGGTGCTTCCCGAGGTGCGGGCCGCGGTGTTCGCGGGCGACTTCGTGAAGGCGACCGAGCTCGCGCGAAAGATGCAGGGCCCGTACACCCAGTCGTATCAGCCGCTGGGTGACCTCCGGCTGCGGTTCAGCGGCGAGGCTGCCGGGCCGGCGTCGTCCTACGAGCGCAGCCTCGACCTCGACCGCGCGATCGCCGCGGTGCGCTACCAGGTCGGCGGGGCGACGTTCACGCGCGAGGTCTTCAGCAGCTACCCCGACCAGGTCATCGTCGTGCGCCTCGCCTGCGATCGTCCAGGGCTCGTCGGCGTGAGCGTGTCGGCCGACAGCCCGCTGCGCTATTCGGTCCAGGCCGAGGGCGAACACACCCTGGTCGTGCGCGGCCGCGCTCCGTCCCACGTCGACCCGAGCTACCTCCGCTCGGACGCGCCGATCCGCTACGACGACGGCCCGGGCGCGGCGGGCATGACCTTCGACGTCCGGGTCCGCGTTCTGTCCGAGGGCGGCAGCGTGACCTCCGGCGGTTCCTCGCTCACGGTGTCCAAGGCCGACGCGGTCACCCTGCTCATCTCGGCGGGCACGAGCTTCGACGGGCCGTTCAAGCCGCCGGGACGCGACGCGTCGGCGCAGGCGCTCGCTCGACTGGCTGCCGCCCAGACAGTGGGCCATGCAGACCTCGCGGTGCGCCACGTCGCGGACCACCAGCGGCTCTTCCGGTGCGTGGCGCTCGACCTCGGGTCGGCCGCGGGCGCCGCGGAGCTTGCGACCGACGCGCGGCTGGAGCGCTTCGCGAAGGGTGAGGCCGATCCCGGCCTCGCGACGCTGCTCTATCAGTACGGGCGCTATCTGCTGATCGCCAGCTCGCGGCCTGGCGGGCCGCCGGCCAACCTGCAGGGTATCTGGAACGAGTCGATGCGCCCGCCGTGGAGCTCCAACTGGACGCTCAACATCAACACCGAGATGAACTACTGGCCGGCCGAGGTGGCGAACCTGGCCGAGACCCACGAGCCGCTCCTCGCCTTCGTCGAGGCGCTGGCGACGAATGGCCGGCGCACGGCGGAGATCAACTACGCAGCGCGCGGCTGGGTGGCGCACCACAACGCCGACCTCTGGGCACAGACCGCCCCGGTCGGGAACTTCGGCGGCGGCGACCCGAAGTGGGCGAACTGGCCGATGAGCGGGGCGTGGCTCAGCACGCACCTCTGGGAGCACTACGCGTTCGGCCTGGACCGGGCGTTTCTGCGCGAGCGCGCCTGGCCGGTCATGAGGGGGGCCGCGGAGTTCGGCCTCGATTGGCTGGTCGAGGACGCGAAGGGCCGCCTCGTGACCGCGCCGTCCACGTCGCCGGAGCTGAGCTTCCACACGCCCGACGGCCGCGTGGCGAGCGTCAGCATGGCCGCAACCATGGACATGTCGATCCTGTGGGAGCTGTTCAGCGATTGCCTGGACGCCCTGCGCGTGCTCGGAATCGAGAAGGACTTCGCGGCGCGCCTCGAGAGCGCGCGCGGCCGGCTCTTCCCGCTCCAGGTTGGCGCGCGCGGCCAGCTGCAGGAGTGGTCGCAGGACTTCCTGGAGACCGAGGTCGACCATCGGCACCCGTCGCATCTGTTCGGCGTGTATCCCGGACGGCAGATCACGCCCGCGGCGCCCGCGCTCTTCGCCGCAGCGAGGCGCGCGCTCGAGATCCGCGGCGACGACGGGACAGGCTGGTCGCTCGGCTGGAAAATCAACCTGTGGGCGCGTTTCAAGGACGGCGACCACGCCTACGTGCTTGTCAGGAACCTGCTGCGGCCGGTTCGAGACGACGGGCGAACGAGCTACGGCCCCAGCGGAGGCGTCTACCCGAACCTGTTCGACGCGCATCCGCCGTTTCAGATCGACGGCAACTTCGCGTTCACCGCGGGCGTCTCCGAGATGCTGGTCCAGAGCCGGTTCGACGTCGCCCGAGGCGGCCAGGCGGTCGCCGAGATCGAGCTGCTTCCGGCGCTGCCCTCGGCCTGGCCCGACGGCTCGGTGAGGGGCCTCCGCTCCCGGGGCGGCTTCGAGGTGTCGGAGCTTTCCTGGACGGGCCGGCAGCTCGCGAGCGTCACGCTCGTCTCGGCTTCCGGTGGCTCGGTCCGCGTGCGTTACGGCTCGAGAGCCACGCAGCTCGCGATGCAGCCGGGCGAACGTGTGACGCTGGGAGCGCGACTGACGCGGCTTCCCGCTCGCGCGCAGGAGGAAGGAGGGTAGCCTCGACCTGAT
>DATBSL010000388.1:0-10284 GCA_036559805.1 Vicinamibacteria bacterium | reverse complement strand
CGAAAGGACGTGGTCCAGTCCCGCAGCTCGGTCGCGGCGCCTCCCGCGAGCCGGAACGAGCGCACGATCCCGCTGCAGAAGTCCGCGAAGAAGTACGTGCCGGCGAGCGCGGGAATCCGGCAGCCGCGGTAGACCGCGCCGCCGGTGACCGAGCAGCCCTCGGCATGCGAGTACTCGTAGACGGGCCCGGTCTGGCCCGAGCGGTCGCAGCCGCTCGACGGGTTGAAGCACTGCGTGCCCTCGGTGAGGCGCCAGCCGTAGTTCTCTCCGCCGCGGCGCGACGCCAGGCCGACGTCGATCTCCTCGATCCGGTTCTGCCCCACGTCGCCGATGTAGAGGTCGCCGCTCGGACGGTCGACCGCGATCTTGAACGGGTTGCGCACGCCGTAGGCCCAGATCTCGCCGCGCGCGCCCCCGGTCGTCAGGAAGGGGTTGTCGGCGGGCAGGCCGTAGGGGGACGCCCCGTCGACGTCGATCCTCAGGATCTTCCCGAGCAGCGTGTCGAGCCGCTGGCCGTTGTTCTGCGGGTCGCCCCCCGAGCCGCCGTCGCCGAGCGCGATCAACAGCCGCCCCGAGTTGTCGAACGCGAGCCCGCCGCCGTTGTGGTTCGCGAACGGCTGGCCGACGACGAGCAGCACGCGCTCGCTCGCCGCGTCGGCCGCGTCGGCCGAGCTGGCCCGGAACTCGGCGACGTGGGTGTCGCCGCGCGTATTGGTGTAGTTGACGAAGAAGCGCCGGTTCGTCGCGAACTGCGGGTGGAACGCGAGTCCCAGGAGCCCCCGCTCGCCCCCGCTCGAGATCCGGGCCGCCACGTCGAGGAACGGCGCCGACTGCAGCTGCCCGTTGCGCACGATCCGGATCCGCCCGCCCTGCTGGACGACGTAGAGCCGCTCGCCGTCGCCGGGAACGGACTGCAGGTCGAGCGGGTCGTCGAGCCCGGAGGCCACGAGCCGCGCCGTGAGCGCCGGAATGCCCGCGACCGGCGGACCGGCCGCGCACGCGCCGGCCGTGGGAGAGGGCGTCGGGTTCGGCGTGGGCGACATGCCCGAGTCGCCGCCGCAGGCGACGAGGCCCGCGAGGGAGAGCGTGGCGAGCGCCCGGGCGCGCATCAGGGAACGAGCGCCGGGACGTGGCCGTCCAGGTACTTCGGCAGCTCGGCGGGCGAGAACTGCAGCCCGATGTAGAACGGGCCGAACTCGGCGTACCACGCCGACGCCTCGTCGTAGCGCATCTCGTAGATGAGCTTCTTGAACACCAGCGGGTCGTCGGCGAACAGGTCGACGCCCCATTCCCAGTCGTCGAAGCCGATCGAGCCGGTGATGATCTGCGTGACCTGACCGGCGTAATGGCGGCCGATCTTGCCGTGGTCGAGCATCATCCGCGCGCGGTCCTCCATCGACTCGACGTACCAGTTCTTGTGCTCCCCGCGCTTCTTGCTCATCGGGTAGAAGCAGACGTGGCGGCGGCGCGGCGGGTCGATGAACAGCCGCGCCCCGACGCGCTTGCGCTGCTCCTCGAGCTCGCCGTCGAAGGCCCGGTCGAACTCGTCGCTGCCGAGCTTCAAGCCGCGCTCCGCGAGCCGCTTGTGGATCTGCATCGTCATCTCGTACATCGCGAGCTCGACCATCGAGACGTACGAGCCCGTCGGCTCGAGAAAGGCGAAGAGCCCGAGCCCCGAGATCGCGAGCTGGGCCGCCTGCAGCTCGTCGAAGCTGCGCCGCAGGTGGATCAGCATCAGGTCGCCTTTGTGGCCGAGCAGCGTCACCGGGACGCTCGTGCCCTCGCTGCCGCGCTGCATCGCGGCGACGAGCGTGGCGGCTTCGGCCGCGAGCCGCGCGCGCTCGGCCGGTGCCAGGCCGTGCCACGCCGGCCAGCGGATGCGGAACAGCTGGTGCAACACGCTCCAGCCGTCGAGGGTCTCGGGTACGCGCGGATCGTGCATGGAAATGACGCGAGCCTCCAGAGAGACATTCTAGTGTGCTGGCGTCGCGGCGAAGCGCTGCCGTCGAAAGAGCGCGGCAGACCTCGGCGACACGTCAAAAATTGTGGAGCGGAGGTTTACACGCCGCTCCGGGCCGGATCTGGATTTCGCCTGGTTTTCGACACAGAATCGGAGCCCCATGTTGGATGCGGCCGGCAGCTTCTCGACCCGAAATGGCCGGCTGCTCGCCGCGCTCGTCCTACCGATGCTGGCGGCCGCGTGTGGAGGCGGAGCCTCCCAGGGCGCCGCCCAGGGCGGGGCCCAAGGCGGTGGCGCGGGGCGTCCCCAGCGCCAGGCGCTGCGGGTGCGCATCTCGCCGGTGGTGGTGCAGGACGTCGTCCACCTGATCAAGGCGCTCGGCTCGCTCGAGGCGCAGGACATGGTGCAGGTGACCGCACAGGTCGAGGGCGTCGCGAGCGACGTGCGCCTGCGCGAGGGCGACCGCGTCTCGCCGGCGACCGTGCTGCTGCGGATCGACCCGGAGCGCCACCGCGTGGAAGCCGAGCGCGCCAAGGCGCTCCTGGAGCAGGCGACGGCGGAGCTCGGGCGCGCGCAGGCCGACCTGGAGCGGCGCGAGTCGCTCGCCGCGAGCCAGCTGCTGTCGACCGAGGAGCTCGCCCGCTCGCGCGGCGAGAACGCCCGGCTGAGCGCGGCGGTCGACGTGGCGAAGGCCGCCTACGAGATCGCGCGGCAGAACGAGCGTCGCGCCGAGGTGCGGCCGCCGATCGCAGGTGTCATCAACACGCGCACCGCCGACACGGGGCAGTTCGTGCGCACCGGCACCGTGCTCGCCACGATCGTGGACGTGAGCCGGCTGCGCCTGCGCTTCAAGCTCTCGGAGGGCGAGTCGCTCCGCGCGCGCGAGGGAGGCCGCGTCGGCTTCCGCGTCGCCCCGCTCGGCCCGCGCGACTTCGGCGCCCGCATCTACCACGTCGGGCGCGTGGCGGATCCCGCCACCCGCCAGGTCGAGGTGCTCGCGTGGGTCGATCCCGCGGACGAGCTCAAGCCTGGCTTCTTCGCCGAGGTCACGCTCGAGGGCGAGAAGAAAGAGGATGCGCTCGTCGTTCCGGAGAGCGCGATCCAGGCGAGCGAGCGCGGCTTCGTGACCTACGTCGTCAAGGAGAAGACCGCCCACCTGCGGCCGGTGGGCCTGGGCCTGCGCACGGGCACCGGGGTGGTCGAGATCCTGTCGGGGCTCGAGAAGGGCGAAGTCGTGGTGTCGGAGGGCTCGGACAGGCTTGCGGACGGCATGGCGGTCGAGGCGGTCGAGGGCGGGGTTCCGAAGGCGGCGCAATGAGCGACGACAAGCCGCGAGCTCCCGAAGAGAAGGAGGACCCGCTCAAGATCGCCACGAGCATGACGCTCGCGGACATCTCGATCCGCAACCACGTGTTCGCCTGGATCCTGATGTTCGCGCTGATCGGCTTCGGGCTTTTGACCTTCACCGGCTTCGGCACGGTGTTCCGCGGGCTCGGGATCAGCCAGAACCCCGACGTCGACTTCCCGGTGGTCAACGTCTCCATCACCTGGGAGGGCGCGTCTCCCGAGATCATGGAGACGGACGTCGTCGACATCCTGGAGGAGACGGTCACTTCCGTTGAGGGTGTGAAGGAGGTCACCTCGACCTCGCGCCAGGGCTCCGCCGGCATCACGATCGAGCTCGAGCTCGAGCGCGACATCGACGTCGCGATGCAGGACGTCCAGAGCAAGATCTCGCAGGCGATGAACCGCCTGCCGCGCGGCATGGACCCGCCGATCGTCAGCAAGTCGAACCCAGAGGACGAGCCGATCATGCGGCTCGCTGTGGCGGGCAGCCGGCCGCCGACGTTCATGGCCGACTACATCCGCAACGTGATCCGGCCGCAGCTCCAGACCGTCCCCGGCATCGGCGAGATCCAGCTGTCGGGCTTCCGCGACCGCAGCGTGCGCGTCTGGTACGACGCGGTGCGGCTCGAGGCGCAGGGCCTCACGGTCCAGGACGTGAACCGCGCGATCCAGCGCGAGCACCTCGAGGTGCCGGCCGGCCGCATCGAGAGCGCGCAGCGCGAGATGAACGTGCGCGCCGAGGGCGAGGCGATCGACCTCGAGGGCTTCCGCAACCTGGTGCTGACCTACCGCGACGGCGCGCCCGTGCGGCTCCAGGACGTCGCGGTGGTCGAGGACGGGCTGGAGGACCGCCGCCGCTTCTTCCGCACGATGGGCGAGCCCGCGGTCGGCTTCGGCGTCACCAAGCTGCGCGGCGCGAACGCGGTGCAGCTCGGCCGCGACGTGCGCGCGAAGGTCAAGGAGATCGAGAAGCAGCTGCCTGAGGGTCTGCTGATCGTCATCAATTTCGACACCACGGTCTTCGTCGAGCGCGCGATCGAGGAGATCCTGTTCACGCTTGTGATGGCGGCGCTGCTCACGAGCCTCGTGTGCTGGGTGTTCCTCGGCTCGTGGTCGACGACGCTCAACGTGCTGCTCGCGATCCCGACCTCGATCCTGGGCACCTTCATCGTGATGTACGTGTTCGGCTTCACGCTCAACACCTACACCGTGCTCGGGCTCACGCTCGTGGTCGGGATCGTGGTCGACGACGCGATCATGGTGCTCGAGAACATCTACCGCCACCGCGAGAACGGCGAGGGCAAGGTCAAGGCGGCCTCGGCCGGGGCGCGCGAGATCACCTTCGCCGCCGCCGCCGCAACCGCAGCCATCGTGGCGATCTTCCTTCCGGTCGCCTTCATGAAGGGCATCATCGGCAAGTTCTTCTTCCAGTTCGGGGTCACGATCTCGGTCGCGGTGCTGATCTCGCTCCTCGAGGCGCTCACGCTCGCGCCGATGCGGCTGTCGCGCATGCTCGAGGTGGGCGAGCGCGGGACGCGGCTCGAGAAGGCCGTGAACATGGCCTTCGCGCGCCTCGCGGCCGGCTACGAGCGGCTGCTCGAGCCGGCGCTGCGCCACCGCAAGCTGGTGCTGGTCGTGTCGGCGGCGCTGTTCTTCGCCTCGCTCGGCATCATCGGGCTGCTGCGCCAGGAGTTCATCCCGTCTCAGGACATGAGCCGCTTCGGCGTCCGCTTCCAGACCCCGGTCGGCTCCAGCATGGAGACGACTGAACGGGTGCTCGACCAGGTCGAGGACATCCTCAAGAAGCGGCCGGAGATCGAGAAGTACGGCGGCTTCATCGGCGGCTTCGGCGGCGGCGAGGTGAACAGCGGCTTCGTGTTCGTGACGATGTACGAGAAGGGCGAGCGGCCGAAGGACCCGAAAACCGGCCGCGAGCTGTCGCAGGCCGAGCTGATGAACGTCGCGCGCCAGGCCACGAGCGGCATCCCCGGCGCGCGCATCGTGATGCAGGACTTCTCGCAGCGCGGCTTCAGCCCCGGCCGCGGCGGCGGCTTTCCGGTCGAGTTCAACATCCGCGGGCGCGACTGGGACGAGCTCGGGCGCGCCTCGCGCGTGATCATGGAGAAGATGCGCGAGTCGGGGCTGGTGACCGACGTCGACTCGGACTACCAGGTCGGCATGCCCGAGGTGCAGGTGATTCCCGACCGCAACAAGGCCGCCGACATCGGCATCTCGATGGCCGACATCGGCGACACGATCAACTCGGCGATCGGCGGCCAGCGCATGGGCAAGTTCAAGGACAAGGGGCGCCGCTTCGACATCCGCGTGCGGCTCCTGGCCCAGCAGCGCGAGCGGCCCGAGGACATCGAGCGGCTGCTGGTGCGCACGGGAACCGGCGGGCTGGTACGGCTCGGCGACATCGTGCAGATCGAGCAGCGGCCGACGCTGCAGGCGATCACGCGCCGCGACCGCGAGCGGGCGATCACGCTGCGTGCGAACGTCGCTCCCGGCGCCTCGCAGGCGGTCGCGATCGAGCGCTCCGTCCAGCTCGCGCGCGAGTCGCTGCCCGAGAACTACCGCGCCGTACCGTCGGGGACCGCGCGCACCTTCAAGGAGTCGTTCGACTCGCTGATGTTCGCGATGGCGCTCGGGCTGGTCGTCGCGTACATGGTGCTCGCCTCGCAGTTCAACGCCTTCAGCCACCCGTTCACGGTGCTGCTGGCGCTGCCCTTCAGCGTGAGCGGCGCGCTCATCGCGCTCTGGCTCGCGGGCCAGAGCCTCAACATCTACAGCTGGCTCGGGCTGATCCTGCTGATGGGGATCGCCAAGAAGAACTCGATCCTGCTCGTGGACTTCACGAACCAGATCCGCGAGCAGGGCATAGAGCGCCACCAGGCGCTCTTGCAGGCCTGCCCGATCCGGCTCCGGCCGATCCTGATGACGTCGGTCGCCACGATCGCGGGGGCGCTGCCGCCCGCGCTCGCGCTCGGCCCGGGCGCCGAGCTGCAGCGGCCGATGGCGCTGTCGATCGTGGGCGGCATGATCGTCTCCACGGCCTTCACGCTGTTCGTGGTGCCCGCGGCCTACAGCCTGATCGACGACGCCATCGCCTGGAACAACGCGCGGCGCGCCCGCGGCGACGGTCTCGTCGAAGCGCTGCGCACCGCCCGCAGCTCGTAGCCCGCGATGACCGTCTCGCGACGCCGCGACGTGCTCGGGCTCGTCGCGTTCGTGGTCATGTGCTTCGGGATCTCGTTCCTGGGCGGCCGCGCCGCGCTGCCCGCGCTCGCGCACTGGTACCCGGGCCTCGCCAAGCCGCACTGGACGCCGCCCTCCTGGGTGTTCGGGCCCGTCTGGACGCTGCTCTACCCGATGGTCGCCGTCGCGGGCTGGCTGGCGTGGCGCGAGGGCCGCTCGCGGATGGCGACACTTCTCTTCCTGCTGCAGCTCGCGCTCAACGCGATCTGGCCCTGGATCTTCTTCGGCGAGCGCCGGATCGACCTGGCGCTCGCGTGCGTGACGGCGCTCGGCGTCGCGATCGTGCTGACGATCCGCGCCTTCTGGAGCGTCAGCCGCGGCGCCGCGATCCTGATGCTGCCGTACCTGGGCTGGGTCGGCTTCGCGCTCGTCCTGAACGCGGCGCTCTGGTGGAAGAACTGAGCCTTAAGCCTCCGACTTTCCGGGCCGGGGCGGCGTCCTATGGACGGCATGGCGTGCCCTGCCCCAGGAGAAAGACCATGTGCTTGCGACTGCTCACCCGGGCGGCTGTCCTGTCCGCGATGGCCTCGGCAGCGTCGGCCGGGGAGATCCGCGGCCGCGTGCTCGTCGACGGCAAGCCCGCCGCCGGAGTCGGCGTGTCCGTGCTGGCCTTCGAGAACGGCTTCGACCAGGCGCGCCGCGAGGCCCGGCGCGAGGGCCAGCCGACGGCGGTGGCCACGGCCACCACGCGACCCGACGGCGGCTTCGCGGCGACGGTCGCGGCTCCCGCCGCCGGGGCGAGCGTCCGGCTGGCCTTCTCGGGCGGCGGTGCTTCGCCGCGGGAGCTCGACGCGATCTACGACGCGGCCGGCGACGACGCGGGCGAGGTGCGGCTGACCGCGGCTGCGGCGCTCGCGGGCCGGGTCGCCGACGAGCGCGGCGGGCCGGTCGTCGGCGCGACCGTGACGCTCTGGCCGGGAAGCGCGCGGCGCCCGCAGGACGTCTCGCCCGGGCGCGGCGTCGTGCAGACGGCGACGACGAAAGGGGACGGCACGTTCCGCTTCGAGGCCGCGGCGGCGGAGAACAACCGGCTGCGTGTCGAAGCGCCCGCGTTCGCGACGCTCGAGCGGCTGCCGGTGCGTGCGGGAGCGGTGGCGCGGCCGCTGACGCTCGCGGTCGGCCAGGTGCTGCGCGGGAGCGTGACGCTCGCCGACAAGCGCACGCCGGCGAAGAGCGCGCTCGTGCGCTTCGAGGGCCGCACGCAGACGACGCGCTGGGTCGAGACGCGCGCCGACGGCAGCTTCCTGCTCGACGGCGCGCCGCGCGAGCCGGGCACGCTGGTGGCGGACGCGGGCGACCGCGGGCGCGCGACGGCGGTCGTGGCGGCGGGCGCCGCCGAGGCGCTCGCGATGGCACTCGCGCCCGTCGCGACGCTCGGCGGGCGCGTGGTCGACGCCGAGAGCGCGCGGCCGCTCGCGGGCGTGCGGCTCGTGGCCCGCGGCGAGGGCTCGCTCTTCGAGACGCGTTCGCTCGCCGACGGCCGCTACCTGTTCCGCGGGCTCGCGCCGCGGCGCTACCGGCTGAGCGCCGAGGACGACCGCTTCGTGGCGTGGACGCGGGCCGTGAGTGTCGCGGCCGGCCAGGCCGAGACGCAGGACGTGCCGCTCGCGCGCGCGGCGACGCTCGCCGGCCGCGTCGTGGACCAGGAGGGCGCCGCGATCGAGGGCGCGCGCGTGACGCTCGCGCGCGGCGGCGAGAACGCGTTTCGCGCGTTCATGCGCAGCATGGAAGGCGAGCAGGCCGTGCGCACCGGCCGCGACGGCAGCTTCCGCGCCACGCGGCTCGCCGCCGGCGACAACCAGCGGCTCGACGTGCGCCACGACGACTTCGAGGAGCGCTCGATCGGCGGCGTCTCGCTCGCGCCCGGCGTCGCGAAGTCCGGCCTCACGGTCGTCATGCGCCGCGGCCTGATGCTGCGCGGCGTCGTGAAGGACGAGGAGGGCCGGCCGCTCGCCGGCGCCGAGGTGAACCTGTCCGCGGCGCGGCAGTTCCGCGCCGGCCGCGGCGGCGTGCAGATGCAGCTCATCGGCCCCGGCAGCCAGGTGCGGCGCGAGACCGGCGCCGACGGCCGCTTCGAGTTTCGCGGGCTGAAGGCGGGCGAGTACACGCTGCAGGCGCGGCGGCCCGGCTTCTCGCGGGCCAGCCTCGACCCGGTGAACGTCAAGGAGGCCGCCCCGGCCGAGCCGATCGAGCTCGTGCTCAAGCCCGGCTCGACCGTGAGCGGCGTCCTGCGCGACAAGACCGGGAACGGCGCCTCGGGCTGGCTCGTGACGGCGCGGCCCGCGGGGCAGGCCGGCGTGCCGATGGGCCCCGGCGGCTATCGCACCGAGGAGCCCACCGGCCCCGACGGCGGCTTTCTGCTCGAGGGCCTGAGCGCGGGCGAGAGCTACGACCTGCAGGTGATGGGGCAGGCCGGGCTCGGCCCGCGGCGGGCGGGAGTGGTGGCGCCGGCCGAGGGCCTCGAGCTCACCGTGAGCGGCACCGGCCAGATCCGCGGCCGCGTCGTCGACGCGGACAGCGGCCGCGTGATCCCCGACTTCGAGGTGCGCTACCAGCCCGACGGGCAGGGCGGGATGCGCTTCGTGATGCGCGCGGGGCCGGGCGGCGGCGGCCGCGGGCCTTACGAGCGCCAGCCGTTCCACGCCGACGACGGCGGCTTCGTCCTCGAGGACGTGCCCCCCGGCCGCTGGAGCGTGGAGGCTTTCGCGCCGGGCTACCAGTCGGGGAGAGCGGCGGCCGTCGCCGTGGCCGAGGGCGAGGCGACCGACGGCGTCGAGGTGCGGCTCTCGAAGGGCGGCGTCGTCAGCGGCCGCGTGCTCGAGTCGCGCAGCGGGAAGCCAGTCCTCGACGCCACGGTCCGCGCCGAGCTCTCGGGGGGCGGGCCGCGCATGGGCATGATGCGCATGGGCGGCGAAGGCGGCGACGACGAGGCCACGACCGACGCCGACGGGCGCTACGAGCTCACCGGCCTGGCCCCGGGCTCCTGGACGGTGACGGCCACGCACGCCGACTGGAGCGAAGCCTCCGTGGCCGTGGAGGTCAAGGAGGCGCCCGCGACAGTCGACCTGAAGCTCGGCCGCGGAGGGTCGGTCGCCGGGTCGGTGACCGCGGGCGGCCGTCCGGTGGCCGGCGCCCAGGTGACGATCTCGGGCTCGGGCGACACCGGGAGGGCCGGTGCGGGCTTCATGGGCGGCGGCGACCAGAGCGCACTCAGCGACGAGGGCGGCCGCTTCCGCTTCGAACGCCTGACGCCGGGCCGCTACACGCTCGGCGCCGTGTTGCGCGACCAGTCGAGCACGCCGGCCGAGGCGGTGGTGACGGGCGACGACGGCCAGGAGGTGCAGCTCACGCTCGCCGAGGGCGCGCTCGTGCGCGGCGTCGTGACGGGTTTGCCCGACGCGCAGCTCGCCGGCATCAACGTCAACGCTCAGGCGCCCGATTACTTCGCCTCGGCGCGCACGTCGCCGGGCGGCGGCTTCGAGCTCTCCGGCGTGCCCGAGGGCACGCTCACGCTGCGCGCGAACGCCGGCGACTTCATGACCAGCTCGCGCTCGGCCTCGACCAGCGTCACGATCGCCGCCGGCCAGGCCGAGGCCACGGCCGAGATCCGCTTCGAGCCGGGGCTGCGCGTGGACGGCCGCGTCTCACGCGGCGGCCGCCCCGTGCCGGAGGCGATGGTGATGGCGTTCCCGGACGGAGGCAACCGCAGGAGCGCCAGC
>DATBSL010000387.1:0-4066 GCA_036559805.1 Vicinamibacteria bacterium | reverse complement strand
TCACCGCGACGCCGTCGGCGTCCTCACGGTTGCGCGCGGCGGCCTCGCCGCCGTGAAAGGCCGCGATCAGCCGCACGAGGTAGAGCCCGAGCCCCAGGTGCGGCCCGCCGTCGCTGCCCGGCGGGCGGATCGAGACCATCGACTCGAAGAGCCGTGTGCGCATCTGCATCGGCAGCTGCGGACCCTGGTTCTCGACCGAGAGGCTCGCGCTGCGCCCGTCGCGCGCGAGCGTCACGCGCACGGGCGTGCCCGGCCGGCCAAAGTCGAGCGCGTTGTCCACGAGCTTGTCGAGGAGCTGGGCCACGAGGTCGGGCGCTCCGAGCACGGGCAGCGGCTCGTTCGGCTCGCTGAGCTCGATTTCGCGGCCTGGGTTCGCGAGGCGGTAGCCCGCGACGCAGCCGGCGACGACGGCCGCGAGATCGAAGCGTTCGCGCTCGGTCGACGCCAACGCGTGCTCGAGGCGCGTCGCCTCGCCCATCCGCGACAGGATCGTGGCCAGCCGCGAGAGCCCCTCGTCGGCGCGAGCCATGTAGACGCGGGCCTCGTCGGGCAGCGGCTGCTGCCGCAGGTTCTCGAGCGAGGAGCGCACGACGCCCACGGGAGTGCGGAGCTCGTGCGAAAGCCGGTTCGCGACCTGCTCGAGGTACGCCGTGTGCTGCTTCTGCCGCTCCAGGAGCGCGGCGAAGCTGCGGGCGAGGTCGCCGAGCTCGTCCCCCGCGCCCGTCCCGGGAACGCTGCCGCTCACGCGGCCCTGGCCGTCGATCGCGCGCTCGACGCCGTCGCGCAGCCGGCCGACGCGCCACGACAGCCGCGAGGCGAAGACCAGCAGCGCGAGCGCTCCGAGCAGGCTCACGGCCAGGATCGCGGCGAACAGCTTGGCGAACTCGCGATTGCGCACTGCCAGCACGTCGTTCGTGGTCTGCTCGACGAGCACCGCGCCGCGCACCTGGTTTTCGACGAAGACGGGGTGCGCCGCCGAGAGGACGACCGCGCGCGAGTCGGGCGTGAGCCGCCAGCGCGTCGCCTCGTACCCGGCGAGGGCGCTCTCCACCTCGCGGCCCTCGAGCTTGTAGGTGCCGGGCGCCACGTCCTCGAAGTCTTCCCGCGGCTCGTCGAGCAGGCGCCGCGTGAGCGGCTGGACCCACGCGTCGGTCATGCGGTCCCAGAGCGACGGAGAGTCGTCCGCCGGCTCCGGCGCCGGCCGGCGCAGCGTGCCCGCGTGGGCGAGCACCCGGCGGTTCACGTCGAGCACCCAGATGCGCGACGACGCCCGCCCGAGCCCGCGGATCAGCCCACTGATCTCGGGGGACGGGACCAGCACAGTGCGCAGCGCCTCGCGCGTCGTGGTGCCCGCCGTGCCGAGCTGGCCGACGAGCGTCCGCGTCTCCGGGTCGTCGACGTCGACGACGCCGAAGGCGAGCCGCGGCCCGATCAGCGTGCGCGGCAGCCGCAGCTCGACGAGCCAGCCCGTGTCTGTCGCGCGCCAGGTTCCGGCGATCCGGTTGTCCGGCGCGCGGCTGCCGTCGTCGAGCGCCAGCCACGCCGACACCGGCCCGTCGCCGCGCGCGTCGACCGCGAAGCGCAGGAACTCGTCGTCGGCGGTGACGACTGCGATCCGGATCTCGTCGCGCAGGGCGGGTTCGGGCCGCTCGGGGTCGCGGAGCACCACGCGGTCGTCCTCCACCTCGAAGAGCACGTAGACGCCGGAGCCGTGGCGGCCGATCCGGTAGCGGAACGAGAACGGCGGCTCTCCCTCGATGGGCGGTGCCGTCTCGACGGCCGGCGTCACACCCGCCTGGTCCCAGTCCGTCGTGCGTCCGTCGACGACGATCGGTCGATCGAGGTTGGGCACGCGCAGGTCGCGCTCGGGGCTCGCCGGCACCGAGTAGACCTCGCCCGCGAGCAGCACGTTCGGCCGGTCGTTGAGCGCGGTCGCCACCGCCCGCGCCGTGGAGACGAGACCCTGCTCCTGCACGCGCAGCAGGAGCCGCTCGAGCTCGCGCACGTAGAGAAAGCCCACCCAGGGGATCAGCAGCAGCAGGCACGAGACGAGCAGCAGCTTCGCCGGGATCGCGAGCCGCGGCCGCGGCAGGCGCAAGGCGTCAGTCCTCCCGCCAGCGGTAGCCCATGCCGTAGACGCTCTCGATGCGGTCGAAGCCGGGGTCGAGCGCCACGAGCTTCTTGCGGATCCGCTTGACGTGCGATGTGACGGTGCTGTCGTCGACGACCATGCGCGCCTCGCCCATCAGCTGCTCGCGGTTCTTGACGTGGCCGGGGTGGCGCACGAGCGCGTGCACGATCCAGAACTCCGTGAGCGTGAGGTCCACGCGCTGCCCGTGCCAGGTCGCGGTGACGCGCTTCAGGTCGAGCATCAGCGGGCCGTGCTCGGCGACGTCTTCCGCCTCCGACTCGGTCCCCTGCGCGTCGACGCGGCGGAAGAGCGCGGCGATGCGGGCGACGAGCTGCGGCAGGCTCGCGTCCTTCGTCAGGTAGTCGTCCGCTCCCAGCCGCAGCCCGGCGACCGCGTCGAACTCGCTGTCGCGAGCCGTGAGGAAGATGATCGGCAGCGTCGCCGAGAGCGAGCGCAGCTCTCGGACGAGCGTGAAGCCGCCGTCGACCTCGTCGCCGAGGCCGATGTCCACGACCGCGAGCTCGGGCAGCCGTGTGCGAAAGGCGAGGAGCGCGCTCGCGCGGTCGGAGTGGGCGGCCACGTCGTAGCCCTGCCGCCGCAGCAGGTCCGCGTAGTTCGCGCGGATGGCCGGGTCGTCCTCGACGATGGCGATGCGGCGGCTCAAGCGCGCGTACCCACTCGCCTCGGAATATAGCGGCAGCTCCGATCGTCCGCCAGGGACGCGCCTCAATCGCCATTTTTCCGCCCGAATTGACCCCTGGAAAGCCACGCTTCGTCCCTTGCGAAGCCGCTCTCGCCCCGTCTCATCAGACAGGAGCGGAGGAGCCATGAGCACTCGAGCGGATGTCGGGGATGCGGGTGGGGCCGCGCCGTCGATGACGGCGCGGGTCGTGAAGGATTTCGCGGAGCTCGTCGGCCGGGCGTTCGTGCTGGCGCTGGCGCTCGGCCTGTTGCTGACGCTCGCGGGAGTAGCGCTGCCGGCGCCGGCCGACGAAGAGGCTGCGGCGCTCCAGCCGGAGCGGATGCCGAGCGGCAGCTTCCTGATGCACCGGGAAAAGGGCGAGCCCTGGGCGCAGGCGCCGACGCTTTCGACCGAGGTGGCGTTCCGCGTCGCGGGAGTGATCGCGCGCGCCACGGTGAAGCAGCGTTTCCGCAACACCACGAGCGATTGGGTCGAGGGCGTCTACGTCTTCCCGCTGCCCGAGAAGGCCGCGGTCGACCACCTGCTGATGCACGTCGGCGAGCGGACGATCGAGGGCCGGATCCGCGAGCGCGAGCAGGCGAAGGCCGAGTACCAGCAGGCGAAGGACGAGGGGCGCAAGGCGAGCCTCGTCGAGCAGGAGCGGCCGAACGTCTTCACGACGAGCGTCGCGAACCTGGGCCCGGGCGAGGAGCTCTCGGTCGAGATCGAGTTCCAGCAGACGCTCGACTTCGACGAGGGCGAAGTGCGGCTGCGCTTCCCGCTCGTTGTGGGCCCGCGCTACATCCCGGGCGACCCGTCGAGCGAGGAGCCGAAGGGCCTTGGCTGGTCGCTCGACAGCTTCCTCGTGTCCGACGCGTCGCGCATCACGCCCCCGGTGCTGCCGCCGGGCGAGGGGCCGCGAAATCCGGTGGCCATCCAGGTCGAGCTCGACGCGGGCTTTCCCGTGGCGGCGCTCGTCAGCCGCTACCACCCGGTCGTGAGCGAGAAGAAGGAGGAGGGCCGCTACGAGGTACGGCTGCGCGACGAGCTCGTGCCGGCCGACCGGGACTTCGAGCTGACCTGGACGCCGCGGCCGGGCACGATGCCCCGCGGCGCGCTCTTCCGGGAGGAGCGCGACGGCGCGACCTACGCCCTCGTGACGCTCTTCCCGCCGGTGGGGCCCGAGGTCGAGGCCGTCCGGCTGCCGCGCGAGGTGGTGTTCGTGATCGACACGTCCGGCTCGATGCAGGGGC
>DATBSL010000386.1:0-10210 GCA_036559805.1 Vicinamibacteria bacterium | reverse complement strand
AGCCGAACATCGCCGGCATCCGGGCGCAGGAGGCGCTGCTCACGCTGATCGAGAACGAGTCGGTCGCGTTCACGCTTCCCGCCTGGGCGGGCGGGACCACGGTGAACATCGACTCGAGCGGCCTGCTCTTCGTCTGCGCGGGAGCCTTCGAGGGCCTCTACGACGCCGTCTACCACCGCGTCACCGCCGGCAGGGACCAGGGCGCGCTCAAGCCCGTGACGGTCGTCGACGAGAACGGCCGCGCGCGCGAGGAGCTGCAGTTCTCGCTGCGCGAGTGGCTCAAGACCGAGGACCTCTTCGAGTACGGCATGAGCCCGCAGTTCCTGTCGCGCTTCGACGCGGTGGTGCTGCTCGAGGCGCTCTCCGAGGAGGCGCTCGCGAAGATCTTCGCCGAGGGCAGCGAGTCGGGCCTGCGCCAGTCGCAGGCCTACTTCGCGAGCTTCGGCTGCAAGCTGGAGATGACCGCCGAGGCGGCCCGGCGCGTCGTGAGCGAGGCCGCGCGCAAGCCGCGGCTCGGCGCGCGCGCGCTCAAGGAGGTCTTCCGGCGCGTCGTGTCGCCGCTCGAGTTCGACCCGCAGGCGGCCGCCGGGCCGGGCGGGGTCGTGCGCATCGACCTCGAGCGCGTCCAGCAGGCGCTCGCCGCCGACGCCTCGCGCGAGGGCTCGGCCTCGGTCACGGCGGGCTGGGATCAGTCGTTCCGAGGCTAATGCATGCGCCCGCCCGGGCTGGTGAGCCGGGCGGGGTCGATGCCGAGGCGCGCGAAGCAGCGCGGCCACAGGTCCAGGACGCCGCGCGAGAACGCCAGGTCCAGGTCGGCTGGCAGCGCGAGCCAGGCGCCGTCCTGCATCTCGCGCTCGAGCTGTCCGGCGCCCCAGCCGGAGTAGCCGAACACGAGCCGGCCCCGCACCGGCCCGTCGCCGGGCGGCTCCGAGAACAGCAGCGGCAGCACGTCCGCGGAACGCGAGACGGACAGGCCCGGCGCGACCTCGGCGGCCTCGACGCCCGGCAGCTCGCCGCGGTAGAGCGCGAGCAGCGCGTCGGATGGGACCGGCCCGCCCACGTGGAGCGGCGTCTCGGCGTGGACCTGCTCGCAGTGCGCCGAGGTCAGCACGTCGCGCGCGGGCCGCGCGTGAAGGCGGTTGATCACCCAGCCGAGCGCTCCCTCGGCGTCGTGGTGGCCCATCAGCACGACCGTCTGCACGAAGTTGGGGTCGCGCAGCGCCGGGGTGGCGATGAGCAGGTACGGCAGGCCCAACGTGTCCATCTGGGGGCAGCTTAGCCTGAGTCCCCCCGCGGCGGCGCCCCAAAAAATTGCGCCTCAGGCCCCGCCCGGCCCCCGATCGAAAAAAGCGCGCAGCCGCGCCGCCATCACCCGGCCCACGACGCCCGCGAGCTCGCCCTCCGTCGCCCCGCGCACCCCCCGCAGCGACCCGAACGCCGAGAGCAGCTTGCGGCGCTTGGCCGGGCCGACGCCCGCGATCCCGTCGAGCTCGGACGCGATCGTGCGGCGCGAGCGCAGCTGGCGGTGGTAGCCGACGGCGAAACGGTGCGCCTCGTCGCGCGCGCGCTGCACCAGCTGCAGGACCGGCGAGCTGCGCGGCAGCGCGATCGGCTGCTCCCGGCCGCGCACGAAGATCAGCTCCTCGCGCTTCGCGAGCGACGCCACCGCCTGCTCCCCCAGGCCCAGCTCTTCGAGCGCCGCGATCGCCGCGCCGAGCTGGCCCTTGCCGCCGTCGACCAGCACCAGCTCGGGCAGCTCCTTGCTTTCCTCGAGCAGCCGCCTATAGCGCCGGCCCACGACCTCGCGCATCGACGCGAAGTCGTCGGGAGCGCCCGAAACGCTGCGGATCCGGTACTTGCGGTAGTCGGACTTCTTCGGCTGGCCGTCCTCGAACACCACCATCGAGGCCACCACGTGCGAGCCCTGGATATTGGAGACGTCGAAGCACTCGATGCGCTGTGGAAGCGCCTCGAGGTCGAGCAGGTCGCGGAGCGCCCGCAGCAGCTCCTGCGACTGCTGGCGCGGCTGCTTCCACTCGAGCTCGAACGCCAGCCGGGCGTTGCGCACCACGAGCTCCAGCAGCCGCAGCTTCTCGCCCCGCTGCGGCGCGTGGATGCGAACCTGCGTCCCGCGCCGCGCGGCGAGCCACGCCTCGAGCAGCTCGCGGTCCTGGATCTCGCCCGGCACCACGATCTCGCGCGGCACGTAGCGCCCGTCCGCGTAGAACTGCTGCAGCGTCTCGGACAGCACGGCCGCGGGCTCGGTCAGGCGGTCGAGCAGGAAGCCCTCGCGGGCCACCACCTTTCCGTCGCGCACCGAGAACACCTGGATCGCCGCCCGCTCGCCCTCGACGTGCGCGCCGAACAGGTCGCGCTCCTCCATTTCCGTGGTGGTGATCTTCTGCGGCGCCTCCAGCCTGACCATGGCCCGCAGCTGGTCGCGCAGCGAGGCCGCGATCTCGTAGCGCTCCTCGCCCGCCGCGTTCGCCATGTCGTCGCGCAGCCGCCGCGTCACCTCCTCGGTGCGCCCTTCCAGGAACAGCCGCGCGTCGTCGCAGGAACGACGGTAGCGCTCGATCGAGCAGATCTCGGCGACGCACGGGGCCAGGCAGCGCTTGATCTGGTACTGCAGGCACGGCCGCGCGCGCCTGCCGTTCAGCGTCTCCTTGCAGGTCCGGATCCCGAACAGCCGGCGCGCGAGCGCGGCGGTCTTGCGGCCGAGGCTGGCCGGGATGTAGGGGCCGCCGTAGGCGTTGCCGTCCTCGCCCGGGCGGCGCACCACGTAGAGCCGCGGGTACTCCTCGGCGAGCGTGAGCCTCAGGTAGGGGTGGTTCTTGTCGTCGCGCAGCCGCACGTTGTAGGTGGGCTGGTGGCGCTTGATCAGGTTGTTCTCGAGCGCGAGCGCCTCCATCTCGCTGTCCGTGACGACGAGCTCGAGGTCCGCGATCTCCCCGACCAGGTGGGTCTTGTAGAGGTCCGCCGGCCGGGAGGCCTGGAAGTACGAGCGCACGCGGTCGCGCAGCACACGCGCCTTGCCCACGTACAGCACCTTGCCCGCCGCGTCCTTGAACAGGTACACGCCGGGCCGGCCTGGAAGCTGCTCGAGCTTGTCCTGGAGCGCCACCCTCATCCCCACGCCGCAAACACCGCTCCGATCCGACCTTCCAGTATAGGACGCGGGAGCGCGGCCGCCGCGGCGGCGGGTAGAATCGCCGGGCGATGACCGCGCGCGGGACGATCCTGCTCGCCGACGACCACGTGCTGCTGCTCGAGGCCTTCCGCCGCATGCTGGAGCCGGCCTTCGAGGTGGTGGGCGCCGCCGCGGACGGGGCAGCCCTCGTCGAGGAAGCGCTGCGCCTCGAGCCCGACGTCGTGGTCGCCGACGTGTCGATGCCGCGCATGAACGGGCTGGAGGCGGCACGCCGACTGCGCAGCGAGCTGCCGCGGACCCGGGTCGTGTTCCTGACCGTCAACGAGGATCCCCAGGTGGCCGCGGAGGCTTTTGCGCTGGGCGCCTCGGGCTTCGTGCTCAAGAGCTCCACGGCGCTCGAGCTGCACGAGGCGATCCGCGCCGCCCTCGCCGGGCGCCGCTACCTGTCGAAGCGCCTCGCGGGCGGCGACCCGAGCGCGCTGCCCGCGCCGGCGTCGAGCGCCAACCCGCTGGAGCGGCTCACGCTGCGCGAGCGCGACGTGCTCAAGCTCCTGGCCGAGGGGCTGTCGATGAAGCAGGTCGGCGCCGAGCTCGGGATCGCGGCGCGCACCGTAGCCTTCCACAAGTACCGCATGATGGAGACGCTCGGGCTGCGCACGAGCGCCGAGCTCGTGGGCTTCGCGGTCGAGCACCGGCTCACGTGAGGCGCGCGGCCGTGGCGGTCGCGCTGCTGGCGCTCGCGGGCGCCTCGAGCCGCGCGGACGCGCGCCGGGACGGCGCGCCGGCGGGCGGCGCGACGTTCTGGGAGGAGCACAAAGCTGTCGTGGTCGCGGCCGGCGTGGCTCTGCTGCTGCAGAGCCTGGCGATCACCTCGCTGCTGCTGGAAAGGCGGCGCCGCCTCCTGGCCGAGGCCCGGCTGCGCCAGCTCTCGGGACGCCTGATCGCCGCACAGGAGGAGGAGCGCGGCCGCATCGCCCGCGACCTGCACGACGACGCCAGCCAGCGGCTCGCGCTGCTGGCGATCGAGCTCGACCAGCGCGACGCGCACGCGCTCGCCGACCGCGCCCGTGCGCTCTCGGCGGACCTGCACCGGATCGCCCACCAGCTCCACCCCGCGATCCTCGACCAGCTCGGGCTGCTTCCCGCCGCCCGCCGCTTCGCCGCCGAGCTCGCGGCGCGCCACGGCGTCGCCGTCGACGTGGCCGCCGAAGCCTGGCCCGAGGCGCTGCCCCGCGAGGCGGCGCTGGTGCTGTACCGGGTCATGCAGGAGGGGCTCCAGAACGCGATCAAGCACAGCGGCGCGCCGCGCGTGGACGTGGCCTTTCGTGGCGGCCGGGAGCTGACGCTGCGCATCACGGACCGCGGCCGCGGCTTTGCCCCCGAGCGGCTCGTCGGCGCCCACGGACTGGGGCTCGCGGGCATGAGCGAGCGGCTGCGCCTGGTCGGAGGCGGGCTCCGCCTCGAAAGCGTCCCGAAAGGGGGTACAATCCTCGAGGCTTGGCTGCCATCGACCTGGGCGGCCGACGGAGCGCCCCGTGTTGCCCCTTCCCTCCAGCTCTAGACCGCGTGTCGTCCTCGCCGAAGACGACACTCTGCTCGCCGAGGCGCTCTGCCGCCTGCTCGAGCCCGCGTTCGAGGTGGTGGGCACCGCCGCCGACGGCGACGACGCAGTGGTGGTGGCGCTGCGCACGCGCCCCGATATCGTCCTGCTCGACGCGCGCATGCCGCGCACGAGCGGCTTCGAGGCCGCGCGGCGGCTGCGCGCCGAGCTGCCCGCGAGCAGGGTGGTGTTCCTGACCGGAAACAGCGACCCCCAGCTCGCGGCCGAGGCCTTCCACATCGGTGCTTCGGCCTACATCCTGAAGGACTCGACGCCCCAGGAGTTCGAAGCGGCGCTGCGCGCCGCGCTGCGCGGCGAGCTGACGCTGTCGCGGCGCATCGCCGGCGGCGACCCGAGCCTGCTGCCGCCCCCGCCGCGCGCCGAGGACGCCCCGGAGCGGTTGTCGTCGCGCGAGCGCGACGTGCTGAAGCGCCTCGCCGCCGGGCTGTCGATGAAGCAGGTCGCGGCCGAGCTCGGGATCGCGACGCGCACCGTCGCGTACCACAAGTACCGGATGATGGAGGCGTTGTCGCTGCGCTCGAGCGCCGAGCTGGTCGGCTTCGCCGTCAAGAACCGCCTGAACTAGCCGGCGCCTTTGGCTTCGGCGGCGGCGCGCCCTCGACCTCGACCCGGATCTCGGCGCCCAGCCAGATCATCTTGTCGGTGATGGCGAGCTCGCCCACCTTGATCCCGAGCTCGACCTTCTTGCCGCGCACCTGCATCGTGGGCTCGATCCCTACGGGGATCGCCATCGGCTTGATTTTCTCGGTGGGCAGCCGGACGTTGAAGCCCTTCTCGATCAGGCCCTGGACGATGCCCAGCACGTTCACCTTGTCGACCACGTAGCCGCAGACCCCCTCCTTGTCCGCCAGGATCTTCTCCACGGCGGACCAGGACTCCTTCGACGGCTCGATCTTCAGCCTGATCTTGATCACCGGGAAGCGCGGCGAGGCCAGGATCTCGCGCGCGGTGGCCGTCAGCACCAGGCTGCCCGCGACCGGGTAGTTCTCGGGCTTGACGCCGCCCGAGACGTCCTGGGTGATCTCCATGTCGCCGCACACGGCGCCGCTCACGTTCTTGCCGTCCCACTTGAAATCGATCGTGGCGCGGCCGCTGCCCGAGACCACCCGCACCGGCAGCTCCAGGCTCACCTCGTTGCCGCCGAACTTCACGTTGGGCTTGCCCGTCTTGAGCTTGCCCGTGACCTTGTGGATCAGCACGCGGAGGTCGTACTGGCCGATCGTCACGACCTTCTTCACGTTGCCGGACTTCTTCACCTTCAGGTTCTTGAGCTCGAGCGTCACCTGGTCGACAAAGCCGCTCACGACCTTGGTGATCAGCTCGCTCGCGAGCGAGGTCGGCACGCCCACGCGCACCGGTGTCGTCGGCATCCCCTGGAGCAGCGGATCGCCCTGCATCAGGTCGTGCAGCTTCGTGCGCAGGCTGTCGCGCTCCTTCTCGAGCGCGTCGATCTGGGCCTGCAGCTCTTTGGGGCTCGTGCGGTCGCCACGGCCGCAGGCGAGCGCGAGCGTCGCCAGCAGCAGCGCCGGTACGGTCACGCGGGCGCTCACGGCTTTTCTCCCTTGGCCGGCGACTTGCTCGCCGTGGCGTCGCCTGCCGGCGCTGTCGCCGCGTCGAAGTCGCTTTCGACGTCCTGTGCGCTCGAGTCCTGCGCTTCCGGGGCGTCCTTCGTCTTGACCAGATCGCCCGGCTGGAAGTGGATCGCGACCCAGAGGCGACCCTGGCCCGCGAGGACCTGGGACACGTTCACCGCGATCGGCATGCGTGCGCCGTCGATCCTCACCGGGCCGTTCGTGACCGCGGGCAGCTCGATGCTCTGCTGCACGATCACGGGGATCTGGATCGGCGGCAGCTGGTCGGCGAGCTGCATACGGATCATGCGCGCGACCTCGTCGAGCGTCTCGCCGCTGAACAGCCGCTCGACGCCGGCGGCCTTCTCGATCCCGATGTGGTCCACCACGATCTTGGCGGCGAGCGCACCGCGTACGGGATCGACCGAGATCTCGTCGAGCGCCCCCACCACGGTCACCGCCGCCTCGAGGTCCATCGTGCCCTCGCGCTTCAGGCGCCCGCGCAGGCGCACGGTCGGCGCGCCGCGGAAGGCCAGCTGCGCCTCGTCGAGCGTGAGCTGGAAATCCTTGACCTTGCTCTCGAACGGGAGCTGGGCGGCGATGACGCTCTGCAGCAGCGTGTCGTCGATCGCGACGGCCAGGTCGCCGGCGGGCAGGATCGGCTCGTTGCGCTCGAGCCGCGCGACGGCCGCGCGCAGGCCCTCGACCTCGCGCTCGAGCACCTTTTTCCGCGCACGCAGGTCGCCGCCGCCCTCGTAGCCGCCGCCGCAGCCAGCCACGAGCAGGCTGGACACCGCGGCCGCCGTCCAGACCGAGGCTCTCATGCACCCTCCGGATCGCCGGTTGTCGGGAGGAGCCCATCATATTTGACGTGCGCCCCCCCGCGAGCTGTCACAACTGACAGTTCCACCCGAAGGGCGCCCGCGCCTAGATTCCAGGTGGCCCGAGCGCCTGCGTGCGCGAGGGCCGCTGCCGGCGCCTGGGGACGCCGGCGGCCTTGCCTCGGGAGGACTCTGGGTGCGGCCCGCGGCCCTGGGAGATCGACGCCGTTGGCCCACGACCTGGCCTTGAACCTGGCCCTCACGCTCTCGCTCAACTGGTGGGTGCTGCTGCTGCGCGGGGTGGCCGCGATACTGTTCGGTGTCCTGGCTCTCACCATGCCCGGGATCTCCCTGGCGTCGCTCGTCCTGCTCTTCGGCGCCTACTGCCTCGCCGACGGGCTGATGGCAGCCTGGACCGCGATCTGGCACCGGCGGCAGAAAGAAAACGGCTGGTTGCTGCTGATGGGCGGCATGCTGGGGATCGCCGTCGGGCTGGTCACGATCTTCCAGCCGGTCGTGACGACGCTCGCCCTTCTCTTCTACATCGCGATCTGGGCCGTGGCAACGGGAGTCGTACAGGTGCTCACGGCGATCCGGCTGCGCCAGGAGATCCAGAACGAGTGGGCGCTCGTCCTCGCCGGGATCGCCTCGCTCGCGCTCGGCGTCCTGCTGATGGCGCGGCCCGGGGCGGGTGCTTTGGCGCTGCTGTGGCTGATCGCTTCGTACGCCGTGGTCTTCGGTCTGCTGCTGGTGGCGCTGGCGCTGCAGGTGCGCGGCGCGGCCAGGCGGATCGAGGCCAGGCTCGTCTAGCGCGCGCGGCGCCCGAGCCAGAGCATGACGCCGCCGAAGACGAGCAGCACCGCGCCCCAGCCGAGGTTGAGGTTCTGCCCCAGCGAGCGCTCGTAGATCGGCGAGCCGTTCGTCGCGAGGCCGTAGCCCGTCAGCAGCAGCCCGAAGATCCCGAACATCAGGCCGATCGGCGTGCGGATGTCGAGTCCCATGTCCCCCTCGCTACCAGAAGATCAGGTTGAGCGCGATCGCCAGCGCGATCACCAGCGCGCCGAGGCCTTCCGGAGTCTTCCACCAGGGAAGAGCCTCCTCGCGCGGCCGCGGCGTCAGGGAGTAGACGAGGCCCGCGAGGTCGGCGTCGGTCTTCGCCTGCCGGGTCAGGAGCGAGATCGCAATCGTCGCCGCGAAGCACGCGCAGAAGGCCCAGATCGCCGTCCAGAAGTTCTGTGCCATCTCGCTCGTGTAGAGATGCAGCGGCTGCGCCGCGAGCCAGCCGCCCTTGATCCCGACGGGCGCGCCGGCCGGCAGCGTCAGCCCGTGGTGCAGCGCAGCGGCCAGCGTCCCGAGCACCAGCCCGAGGAACGCGCCGTGGCCGGTCGCCCGGCGCCAGAACATCCCGAGCACGAACGTCGCGAACAGCGGCGCGTTGACGAACGCGAACACGAGCTGCAGGAAGTCCATGATGTTGTTGAACTGCGTGGCGAGATAGGCGGTCCCCACCGAGGCCAGGATCCCGAATACCGTCGTCATGCGGCCGACCCACAGCAGGTGGGCGTCGGTCGCGTCCTTGCGGATGTGGCTCTGGTAGATGTCGTAGGTCCAGACCGTGTTGAACGCCGTGACGTTTCCGGCCATGCCCGACATGAAGGACGCCATGAGCGCGGTCAGCCCCAGCCCGAGCAGGCCGGGCGGGAAGTAGTGCGCCAGCATCTGCGGGATCACCATCGTGTAGTCCCAGCTCCCGTCGGCCATCTTCGGCAGGCTGAAGCCGGCGCCGGCGTGCGTGAGCGCGATCGCGATCATGCCGGGAACGATGATCAGGAACGGGAACAGCATCTTGGGCACGGCCGCGATCAGCGGCGTGCGCCGCGCGGCCGCCATCGAATTGGCGGCCATCGCGCGCTGCACCACCAGGAAGTCCGTGCACCAGTAGCCGAACGAGAGCACGAAGCCGAGGCCCATCGCCATCCCGAACCACTCGACGCCCATCGGGTTGGCGGTGGCGCTGCCCATGTTGGCCCACGAGTGGCTCCAGGCGCCGGCCGGATAGCCGTTCGCGGTGGCCACGCGGTCGAGCTTCGCCACGAGCCCGTCCCAGCCGCCGACGTCGCGCAGCCCCACGTACACGAGCGGCGCGAAGCCCAGCACGATCAGGAAGAACTGCAGCACCTCGTTGTAGATCGCCGACGTCAGCCCGCCCAGGTAGATGTAGGCGAGCACGATCAGCGCCGAGATCCACAGCGACGCGTTGAAGTCCCAGCCCAGCAGCAGCTCGAGCAGCTTCGCGAGCGCGTACATCGAGATGCCCGACGAGAACACCGTCATGGTCGCGAACGACACCGCGTTGAACGTGCGCGTCTTCTCGTCGAAGCGCAGCTTCAGGTACTCGGGCACCGAGCGCGCGCGCGAGCCGTAGTAGAACGGCATCATGAAGACGCCGACGAACACCATCGCCGGGATCGCGCCGACCCAGTAGAAGTGGCTGGTGGCGATCCCGTACTTGGCGCCCGACGCGGCCATCCCGATCATCTCCTGCGCTCCGAGGTTCGCCGACAGGAACGCGAGCCCCGCGATCCAGGCCGGGATCGAGCGCCCGGAGAGGAAGAAGTCCTCGCTCGTCTTCGTGTGGCGCTTGAGCGCCAGGCCGATCCCGAGCACGAACAGGAAGTAGACGACCAGGATGACGTAGTCGATCCCGCCCAGCTCGATGCCCTGCGTCACGCGTCACCTCCGCCGTGGGTGCCGGATTATCACCCCTTTCGCTCGTCCGGCCTCTTGGATTGACAGAGCTGGATGCGTTGACTACGTTGATCGGCATGGGCGCCCTCGAGCACCCCCTGCTCGAGCGCGTCGGGCGCACTCCGCTCGTCGAGCTGCAGCGGATTCCAGGGCTGCCCGGGCCGCGCGTATTCGCGAAGCTCGAGAGCGCCAACCCCGGCGGCAGCGTGAAGGACCGCGCCGCGCGTGCGATCGTGGTCGCGGCGCTGCGTGCGGGCGAGCTGCCGGCGCGACGCCTGCTGGACTCGACGAGCGGCAA
>DATBSL010000385.1:0-10176 GCA_036559805.1 Vicinamibacteria bacterium | reverse complement strand
CTCGACGTCACCGAGCGTCCGAACGACGCCAACCAACCCTGGGCGGGCACGATCCGCTTCAAGATCAAGAGCGAAACGAAGGACAACGCCTCCGTCGTGACAGACGAGTTCGAGAAGAAGTTCGACTACATCTACTCGATGACCGTCAACCGCTGGATCTTCCAGATGCAATAGTCAGCGGGGGGCGGACGCTCAGTCCCCCCGGTTGGGTCCGTTTGTCCGTTGTCCGTTTCTCTCCAATCTCTGCCCTCGAAGGGGTGCGAAACGAGGCCTCCTTCTTTGAGCCGGGGGGCTTCGCCCCCCGGGCCCCCCTACGGACGTTGTGCGTTGTCCGTTTCTGCTGCTTCGAAGAGCTTGAGCGCCGTCCCCAGGTCCACGTTCCCGCCCGACAGGATCACCCCGGTCCGTTTCCCTTGTACGTCCACCCGCCCTGCCAGCGCCGCCGCCAATCCCAGCACACCCGTCGGCTCGACCACCAGCTTGAGGCGCTCCCAGACGAAGCGCATCGCGCGCACCAGCTCGGCGTCGCTGACGGTCACCATGTCGTCGACGTGCTCGCGCACGAGCGGGAAGGTCAGCGTCCCAAGCGAGGGCGTGCGCGCGCCGTCGGCGATCGTGGCGGGATTGCTGACCGTCTGCAGAACGCCGGTCCGGAACGAGCGCGTGGCGTCGTCGGCGAGCTCCGGCTCGACGCCGATCACGCGGCAGCCCGGCACGAGCGCTCGCGCCGCGAGCGCCGAGCCCGACAGGAGCCCGCCGCCACCGCAGCACACGAGCAGGACGTCGAGCCCCCCCGTCTCCTCGATCAGCTCCACGGCCGCCGTGCCCTGGCCCGCGATCACGTCGGCGTGGTCGTACGGCGGGATCAGGACCGGGTTCTCGGCGCGTCGCAGGCGCTCGGCAACCTCCTCGCGCTTCTCGCGCGAAGGGTCGTAGGCCACGATGCGGGCGCCGTAGCCCTCGGTGGCGCGGCGCTTCGCGAGCGGCGCGTCCACAGGCATCACGATCGTCGCCCGCGCGCCCAGCATGCGGCTCGCGAGCGCGATCGCCTGCGCGTGGTTGCCGGAGGAATAAGCGAGCACGCCGCGCGCGCGCTCCTGCGGTGAGAGCTTCGAGACCGCGTTGTACGCGCCGCGGAACTTGAACGCTCCGGCCCGCTGCAGGTTCTCGCACTTCAGGTAGAGCCGCGCCGAGAGCCGCTCGTCGAGGGTTTGCGACGTGACGATCGGAGTGCGGTGAGCGATCCCGCGCAGCCGCTGCGCCGCCGCCTTCACGTCGTCGAAGCTCACCATGCCGCGGACGCTATCAGAACCCCCGTTGGCTTTCATGCGAGCGCGCGAGCCTTGACAGCCACGGGCCACGGGTGCTCTAGTCCCGGCCATCCCACGATGAGGCGCCTGGCCATCGCGGCGGTGCTGCTGCTCGCCGCGGCCCTTCCCGCGCTCGGCGCCGAGAAGCCGCGCGCGCGCGAGCTCGGCCTCGCCGCGGTCATCGGCGGCACGCCCGGCGCTCTCGACGCGATCACCGACGTCAGGGGCGTCGAGGTCGGGCACACGACGCTCGTCTCGGGCGAGGGGCGCCTGGTGCGGGGAAAGGGACCAGTCCGAACCGGCGTGACGGTCGTCCACCCGCGCGGCAAAGCCAGCGCGGACGCGGTATTCGGCGCGTGGTTCACGCTCAACGGCAACGGCGAGATGACCGGCACGACCTGGCTCCAGGAGAGCGGCTTCCTCGAGGGGCCGGTCGCGATCACGAACACCCACAGCGTGGGCGTCGTGCGCGACGCGATCCTGCAGTGGCAGGCGTCGCGCCCGGGGCTCCAGCCCTGGGGCCTGCCGGTCGTGGCCGAGACCTGGGACGGCCTGCTCAACGACCTGAACGGCTTCCACGTCACACCCGAGCACACGTCACAGGCACTCGACGGCGCACGCGCAGGCCCTGTCGCCGAAGGCAACGTCGGCGGCGGCACGGGCATGATCTGCCACAGCTTCAAGGGCGGCATCGGCACCGCCTCGCGCGTGCTCTCCGCCGCCGAGGGCGGCTACACCGTTGGCGTGCTCGTGCAGTGCAACTACGGCACGCGGCGCGCGTTCCAGGTAGGCGGCGTGCCGGTCGGCGAGGAGATCCCCGACGGGCTGCCCTGCGCGTCGCTCGAAGGCATCACCCCGAGCGAACGCCTGCCCCGCTGCAGCGACAAGGGGCAAGCTCCCCCCGCCAGCGAAGGCCAGGGCTCGATCATCGTCGTGGTGGCGACCGACGCGCCGCTCTTGCCGCACCAGCTCAAGCGCGTCGCGACGCGCCCGGCGCTCGGGATCGGGCGCATGGGCGGGCGCGGCAACAACAGCTCGGGCGACATCTTCGTCGCGTTCTCGACGGCCAACCCCGGGGCCGCCGCGGCCAAGGCCGTGACGCGCGTCGAGACGATCCCCAACGACAGCATCAACGCCCTCTTTGGCGCGACGATCCAGGCGACGGAGGAGTCGATCCTCAACGCGCTGCTCGCCGCCGAGACCATGACGGGGGCCGACGGCGCGCGGGTCACGGCGCTGCCGAGCGACCGCCTGCTCGCCGCGATGCGCAAGTACGGCCGCCTGAAGTAGCCGACGCCCGTGCGCGAGACGCGCTTCCTCTATCTTTCGCGGAGAGACGTCGAGCGCGTGGCTCTCGGCATGCGCACGACGATCGCCCTGCTCGAGGCCGCGTTCCGCGAGAAGGGCGAGGGCCGCGTCGAGCTGCCGCCCAAGCCCGCCATCCATCCCCGCGCCGACTCCTTCCTCAACGCGATGGCGGCGTCGATCCCGGGAATGAGCTCGGCCGGCCTCAAGTGGGTGGCCGGCTATCCCGGGAACCCCGCGCGCGGCCTTCCCTACGTGAGCGGCCTGCTGATCCTCAACGACGTCGAGACCGGCCTGCCGTCGGCGGTGATGGACTGCACCTGGATCACCGGCCAGCGCACCGGGGCGGCCACGGCGCTCGCGGCCCGCTACCTCGCCCGCCCCGAGAGCGACACGGCGGCAATCCTCGCCTGCGGCGTGCAGGGCCGCACGAACCTGCTCGCGCTCGCGAGCGAGCTGCCGCTGCGGCGCGTCCTCGCCTACGACACGTCGCGCGAGGCGAGGGACCGCTACGTGAGCGAGATGGCCGAGGCGCTCGGGCTCGAGGTCGTGGGCGTCGACGAGCCGCGCCAGGCCGTCGCCGAGGCCGACCTGGTCGTCACGTCCGGCCCGATCCTCAAGCAGCCGAAGCCGACGATCGCGAAGGACTGGCTGCGGCCCGGCGCCTTCGCCTCGGCGGTCGACTACGACTCCTACTGGACGGGCGACGCGCTCGCGCAGATCGACCGCCTCGCGACCGACGACCACGCGCAGTTCCACTACTACCGCGAGCTCGGCTACTTCCAGGCGACGCCACGCCCCTACGCCGATCTCGGCGAGCTGGTGACGGGCCGCAAGCCCGGCCGGCAATCGCCGACGGAGCGTACGATGGCGATGAACCTCGGGCTCGCGCTCGACGACATGGCAGTCGCGCCGCAGATACTGAAGCGAGCGATCGCCGCCGGCCTGGGGACCTGGCTGCCGCTCTAGGTTGACTGCGCCCGACTCAACTCGGGGCGCCCCGAGTTGCAGGACTTTCGCAACCCGGTGGTTCTGCTCATGCCGGAGGCCGTTCTGATGAGGGCCAGGAGAACCGCGTGCTAGAGTCCGCCGAGTGACCATGGCCCGCGAGCTCGTTCCCGCTCTCCTCGCGACGATCCTCGCCGCGGCGGCCGCAGCTCAGGACGCTCGCGTTGCCGAGGCGGTGAAGAGCGTGGACACCGTCGTCGCGCGCGGACCGTTCGCGCCGCAATGGGCGTCGCTCGAGAAGTTCGCGGTCCCTGCCTGGTACGTGGACGGCAAGTTCGGGATCTTCATCCACTGGGGCGTTTACTCCGTGCCCGGCTTCGGCAACGAGTGGTACCCGCGCAACATGTATCGGCCGGAGGACCGCACCTTTCGGCACCACGTCGAGACCTGGGGGCCGCCCTGGAGCTTCGGCTACAAGGACTTCATCCCGCTCTTCAAGGCCGAGAAGTTCGACGCTCGCGCCTGGGCGCGCCTCTTCAAGGCGGCCGGCGCGCGCTACGTGGTGCCGGTGGCCGAGCACCACGACGGCTTCCCGATGTACGACTGCAGCTTCACCGAGTGGTGCGCGGCGAAGATGGGCCCGAAGCGCGACGTCGTCGGCGAGCTGGCGGCGGCGCTCCGCGCCGAAGGCCTGGTGCTCGGCGTCTCGTCGCACCGCGTCGAGAACTGGTGGTACTACGGCGGCGGGATGAAGCTGGAGTCGGACGTGCGCGACCGCCGCTTCGCCGGGCTCTACGGCCCCGCCGCCGACCGCGACAGCTCCGAGAAGGGCGTGACGCCGCCGACGCGCGAGTTCCTCGACGACTGGCTCGCGCGCACGGCCGAGCTCGTGGACAAGTACCGGCCGCAGCTCGTGTGGTTCGACTGGTGGATCGCGCAGCCCGCGGTCCACGGCCACCTGCAGCGCTTCGCCGCCTACTACTACAACCGCGGCGCCGAGTGGGGCGAAGGCGTCGCGATCAACTACAAGAAGCACGGCGGGGAGTCCTTTCCCGACACCGCCGGGGTGCTCGACATCGAGCGCGGGCAGCTCAAGGAGCTGCGCCCGCTCTTCTGGCAGAACGACACCTCCGTCTCGAAGAGCTCCTGGGGTTTCGTCACGAACCAGCAATACAAGGACACGGACTCGATCGTGGACGACCTCGTGGACATCGTGAGCAAGAACGGCAGCTTGCTGCTCAACATCGGCCCGAGGCCCGACGGCACGATCCCCGAGCCCGAGGAGAAGATGCTGCGCGAGATCGGGGCGTGGCTCGCGGTGAACGGCGAGGCGATCTACGGGACACGGCCCTTCACGGTGTACGGCGAGGGGCCGACCGAGGTGGCGGAAGGCCCATTCAGCGACACGAAGCGGAAGCCCTTCACGGCGCGCGACGTCCGCTTCACGACACGGGGCGCAACGCTCTACGCGATCGCCCTCGCGCCGCCCCCGGACGGCACGCTGAGCATCGGCGCGCTGGGCCGTGGCCAGCCCCACCTCAAGGGCGAGATCGAAGCGGTCGAGCTCGTGGGCTCGAAGGCCGCCGTCCAGTGGAAGCGAGACGCCACCGGGCTCCACGCCCGCCTGCCCGCGACCCCGTCCAGCGAGTACGCTCTCGCGCTGCGCATCACGACTCGCTGAAGGCTCCGCGCGCGCTCCGGGTTGTTACTTTTGGTTACTCGTTCCGGAACGAGTTCGCCTTCGCGACGGTTCGCGAACACCCGCACCTCACCCCGTGATACGGCGCGATCGCTGCCCGGCGGATTGCGCGGATTCCAGTTCGAGACCTCCCGCGGCCGCCTTTGCTATCCTCCGCGCCCGAGGAACACCGATGACGATTCCACTTCTGCTCGCGATCGTCGTACTGTCGGGCGCCAGGGCCGGCGCCGCCTCACCTCACTCCTCCCCGCCGCCCCTTGATACCGAGAAGGCGGCCGCGGCCGCGCGGATTGCCGATCCCGAAGCGGCCACCAGGGGCTATCTCGACGCGGTGCCCGCCGAGCGGCGCGCGAAGACGAAGGCCTACGCCTTCGGAAACTACGTGCTGAGCTTCGTGGACGCCGTGTGGGACGGGCTCGTCTACGCCGCGCTCCTCGGCTTCGGCGTCTCCGCACGCCTGCGGGATCGCGCCGAGCGGCTGACGCCGAGTCCGTCACTGCAGGTGGTTGCCTACTTCGTTCCCTTCCTCGGGCTCGCGACCCTCGTGGCCTTTCCGCTCACCGTCTACCGCTCGTACTTCCGAGAGAAGGCGTACGGCCTGCTGACCCAGGGGTTGGCCGACTGGCTGCTGGACCGCGTCAAGGCCCTCGGCCTGGGAGCGCTCTTCGGCTCGCTGGTGCTGATGGGCCTCTATGCGGTCTTGCGCCGCAAGCCGCGCAGCTGGTGGCTCTGGGGTGCCGCGGTCGTGTTGGCGTTCGAGATCGTTGGCGTGGCCCTCGGGCCCGTCTTCATCGCGCCGATCTTCAACAAGTACACGCCTGTCCACGACGAAGCGATCCGACAGAGCATCCTGGCGATGGCGCACGCGAAGGGCATCCCCGCCGACGACGTCTACGAGACCGACATCAGCCGCCGCAGCGATCGCATCACCGCCTTCGTGGCGGGCGCCCTCGGCACGACGCGCGTGGTGATGGGCGACACGGCGCTCAAGCGCTGCACGCCCGACGAGATCCGCATGATCATGGGCCACGAGATGGGCCACTACGCGCTCCACCACATCTGGCGGGGAATCGCCTTCTCCGGCGTCGTGATCGTCCTCGGCTTCCTCTTCGTGCGCTGGGGGTTCGCCTGGGCGTGCGGCCGCTGGCCGGGGATGGGCGTGGGCGGCATCGGCGACGTCGCCGGCCTGCCTCTGTTCCTGCTGCTGCTGAGCGTCTTCTTCTCGGTCGCCGCGCCGGTGATCAACACCCACACCCGCGCCCTCGAGACGGAAGCCGACCAGTTCGGCCTCGACGCGAGCCGCGCGCCCGACGCGGCGGCCACGGTCTTCCTCAAGCTCGGCGAGTACCGCGACCTCGACCCTCACCCGCTCGTCGAGCGGCTGATCTTCGACCACCCCTCGGGGCGCAACCGCATCCGCCACGCGATGGACTGGAAGGCCGCGAACGCGGCCGGGGCACCCTAGGCACCTGGCCGAGGTGCCCGCACGTCAAGATTCAAGACCTGACCCCTTCCGCCTTCCGCGAGCTCAGGGCTTCAGCAGCAGCTTGAGCGTGGCGCCCGGATTGTGGGCCATCTTGGCGAAGCCCGCCTGGCCGTCCTCGAGCGGACGCGTCTCGGTCCAGGGGCGGATGTCCACTCGGCGCGACTCGAGCAAGGCGACCGAGTCGTCGAAGTCGCGCGGGGCGTACGCGAACGAGGTGTGCAAGGACTGCTCGTTGCGGATCATGTCGATCCAGGGCAGCGGCGAGTCGTTCTCGGCGAGGCCGAGCAGGATCACGCGCGCGCCCTTCGCCGCGAGAGCGATCGCCGTGCGGCGCGTACTGGCCGTTCCCACGGCCTCGACGACGGCGTCCGCCCCGCCGCTCGACCAGTCGCGGACTGCCGCGGCCGCGTCCTCGCGCGTGGCGTTGACGACGAGGTCGGCCCCGAGCCGCCGCGCCGCGTCGAGCCGCTCGTCGTTCACGTCCACGACGGCGACTCGCGGGATGCCGCGCAGCTTCGCGAGCACCAGCGACAGGCCCCCGATCGCGCCGCCGCCCACGATCGCCATCGCGCGCGGCGTATCGCCGAGCCCGGTGCGAAACGCGTGGATCACCACCGCCATCGGCTCGGCCAGGACGCCCTCTTCCTCCGAGAGGCCCTCCGAGAGCGCCAGGAGCTGACGCGCCGGCACCGCGACGCGCTCGGCATAGGCGCCGTGGAGCCTGTCCATTCCGAAGACCGTCCACGTGGGACACAGGTTCTGGCGCCCCTCCTGGCACGCACGGCACGCTCCGCAGCTCATCAGCGGGTTGAAGCACACACGCTGGCGGCGCCGCCAGCCGCTGACGCTCGGATGGTGGTCGAGGATCGTGGCGACCGCCTCGTGCCCCATCACGAGCCCGGGCTTGCGGCGCTCGCTGTGGCCGAGGAAGCCATGCAGGTCCGATCCGCACACTCCGGCCGCCGACACCTGCAGCAGCACCTCGCCCTCGCGGGGCCGTGGGTCGGGGAGCTGCTGGATCTCCATGCGCTCCGGCCCGGTGTACACGAGGGCTTTCATCGAGTGCCCATCTTAGTTCACGGCGCCGAACGCACGCACCCAGCCGAACCCTTTCCCGGCCGTCCTATCAGAAGGTGGTCCTGATCGGTCCATGCCTCCCGGTATGATCGCCGCATGCTCCCCCTCGCGGCCTTCCACCCCGCCGTCCAAAGCTGGTTCGCGAGCCGGCTCGGCGAGCCGACGGCCCCGCAGCGCGAGGGCTGGCCGCTCATCCGCGAGGGACGGCACACGCTCATCGCCGCGCCCACGGGCTCGGGCAAGACGCTCGCCGCGTTCCTCTCGGCGATCGACTCGCTGCTGCGCCAGGGGCCGGAGCTCCCCGACAAGACTCAGGTGCTCTACGTCTCGCCGCTGCGCGCCCTTTCGAACGACGTCCAGAAGAACCTGTCCGGGCCGCTGGCCGAGATCCGCGCCCAGGAGCCGTTCCTGCCCGAGGTCCGGGTGCAGGTGCGGACGGGCGACACGTCGTCGTCGCAGCGGGCCGCGATGGCGCGCCGCCCGCCGCACATCCTGGTCACGACGCCCGAGTCGCTTTACCTCCTGCTCACGAGCGCGAGCGGCCGCGCCCAGCTGGCCGACGTACGCACCGTGATCGTGGACGAGATCCACGCCCTCGTGCGCGACAAGCGCGGCAGCCACCTCGCCCTCTCGCTCGAGCGGCTCGAGTCGCTCTGCGGCCGCGAGGTCCAGCGCGTCGGGCTCTCGGCGACGCAGAAGCCGCTCGACGAGGTCGGCCGTTTCCTGGCCGGCTCGGGGCGCGAGTGCGCGCTCGTGGACGCGGGCAGCTTCCGCGCGCTCGACCTGGCGATCGAGATCCCGCCCTCGCCGCTCTCCACCGTGTGCTCGCACGAGCAGTGGGAGGAGATCTACGCCCGGATGTCGGACCTGATCCGCGAGCACCGCACGACGCTCGTTTTCGTGAACACGCGGAAGATGGCCGAGCGGATCGCCGCGCAGCTCTCGAAGGTCCTGGGCGAGGACGCGGTCACCAGCCACCACGGCAGCCTGTCGCGCGAGCGCCGGCTCGACGCCGAGCAGCGCCTCAAGGCGGGATCGCTGCGGGCGCTCGTCGCGACGGCCTCGCTCGAGCTGGGCATCGACATCGGCGACGTGGACCTCGTGCTGCAGATCGGCGCCACGCGCTCGATCGCGACGTTCCTGCAGCGCGTCGGCCGCGCGGGCCACGCGCTCTCGCGCGTGCCCAAGGGGCGCTACTTCCCCCTGACACTCGACGAGCTGGCCGAGGGGGCGGCGCTCTTGCGCTGCGTGCGGCAGGGGCTCCTCGACCGGACGCCCTCTCCCCCGAGACCGCTCGACATCCTCGCGCAGCAAGTAGTGGCAGCCTGCGTCGCGGCACCCTGGGACGAGCAGGCACTGTTCGCGACGCTGCGCCGCGCCTGGCCGTATCGCGACCTCGAGCGTCAGGAGTTCGACGAGGTCGTTTCGCTCCACACGCAGGGGCGGCGGGCGCTCGTCCACCGCGACGGCGTCAACGGCCGGCTGCGCGCGACGCGCCGCGCGCGGCTGCTCGCGCTCCTGTCCGGCGGGGCGATTCCCGACAACGCCGACTACCAGGTCCGCCTTGAGCCCGAGGGCACGCTCGTCGGCAGCGTCAACGAGGACTGGGCGATCGAGTCGAACCAGGGCGACATCTTCCAGCTCGGCAACACCTCGTGGCGGATCCTGCGCGTCGAGCCCGGCACCGTGCGCGTGTCCGATGCGAAAGGCCAGCCGCCGACGCTCCCCTTCTGGCTGGGCGAGGCTCCGGGCCGGACGCGCGAGCTCTCGGCCGAGATCGCGTCGCTGCGCGAAGCCACGGCCGCGCGGGGAGACGACGCCGTCGCCTTCCTGCTCCAAGCCTGCGGCCCCGAGCTCGGGGAGGCAGCGGCGCGGCAGCTCGCCGAGTACGTCGAGGCCGGCCTGCGCACGCTCGGCACGGTGCCCACGCAGACGCGCGTCGTGCTCGAGCGCTTCTTCGACGAGAGCGGCGGCATGCAGCTCGTGGTGCACGCGCCGTTCGGCTCGCGCATCAACAAGGCCTGGGGGCTGGCGCTGCGCAAGCGCTTCTGCGTCGGCTTCGGCTTCGAGCTGCAGGCCGCGGCAGACGAGGAAGCGATCGTGCTGTCGCTCGGCCCACAGCACAGCTTCGAGCTCGCGGGCGTCTTCGACTACCTGAAGCCCGAGACCGCGCGCGACGTCCTGATCCAGGCGCTGCTCGCGGCGCCGATGTTCGGGACGCGCTGGCGCTGGAACGTGCAGCGCTCGCTGCTGCTCGAGCGCTCGCGCAACGGCAAGAGGGTCCCGGCGGCGCTCGTGCGGATGAAGGCCGACGACCTGCTGGCGGCGGCCTTCCCGCACGCGCTCGCCTG
>DATBSL010000384.1:0-9319 GCA_036559805.1 Vicinamibacteria bacterium | reverse complement strand
CCGCCAATACTTCCCGGCCAAGGCCGATCTGAGCCTTCACAGTGCTGCTCACCTGAATGCAGTGGCCAGGAAGCTGAATAATCGCCCTAGACAGACACTCGGCTGGATGAAACCATCCGAAGTGTTCGGCCGGACTGTTGCGTCGACCGATTGAGGACAACCAGTGTTGGACGGACTATGGAGGTGCGATCGTGACGCTCCGGTTGCTCGGCGTTACACTCCTGCTTCTAGGGTCGGGGCCAGAAGGGAGTACCGGCAGTATGAGCACGGCAGATGAACAGCCGCTCATCGCGGCGGTCAGTGCGCGCATCAGGTCGTTCGAAGCAGCCGAGCGTGCCCGCGACGCTGAGGCACTCGTGGCGCACTACGCTTCCGTGCCCGAGTTCTACTTCTACCACGATGGTCGGCGGGCCACGTATGACGTGATGGTCGCTGGCGTCCGCAAGGCCCTTCCTGCAGTGCAATCCCTCGACGTGACGTACGCCGATGTAGAGGTCTCGGCCCTGAGTGCCGAGTATGCCGTCGCCAGCGCGACGTTCCGGCGTGAGATCGTAATGGGCGGGACTGGAGCAACCGCAAAGCAGCAGGGCGCCGTGTCATGGCTCTGGCGAAAGCTGGGTGCACAGTGGCTCATCGTCCAAGGCCATATCTCACACCCGCTGGAGCCTCCGAAGTAGCCACGTAAGCCGTCCAACAAGGGGATGAAGCAGACGATCGCAATGCGCGCAAGAAGTGCGATGGCCAGCGTTCTGCTTTGCGTGGGCGGCATATCCTGCGCACATGCGGGGCGCCCAAAGGTCGAGGGCCTGGTTCCGAATGATGGTGAGGCGATCGCCTACGCGATCGAACACACTGTTCGCGCTGCTCCGAAGGCTCACGTGTACGTGCTTGAGGTCAACGGCGCCCCCGCGGACGAGCGACTCCTGAAACGCGTTGCGGAGCTCACGGGTTGGCAGCGACGCGGCCACGAGTTGCGCCGACAAGACATGCGCTCCGACGTCGGCTCGAGGGTGTTCATTACGGCGAGCGCTCCTGCTTGGCGAACCATTGACGGCCGAGGCGCGGGAGCCTTGGCGTACGCGAGCGTGGCCACGAGTTACCAGGTTGGGGCGTCACCGCCCATCCTGTGTGAAGTGCACGTGGCTCCTCCGACCGACAGCGGCGGGTGGTCGATGCGAACAACCTCGGATCTGCCCTGCTGGACGAAAGCACAGTAAGACCTGCCACCTCCGAGACCTATTGATCTCGGACCAGGCCCACCAGGCTGATCTTCGAGCGATACTGGCGGGGTGCTGTGGGGGAGGGTGGCCGCCACTGCGTTTGGTGCGAGTCTGGCGGCATCGTGCGGGGATTCTGCCTCTGAGCCAACGCCGCAACCGACGCCGGTCCAGGACAACTGGTACGCCTTCGTCGTGCAGTGCACCAACTGTCCGGGCTTGACCAACGCGGAGATCGATCGCTCGACGGTCCCCTATCGAGCTCGGCTGCGCGTTGGCCAGCTAACGTCGCTTCGCGCCGTCGTCCGGTTCTCGTGCGAGCCGGCCCAGACCCAGTTGGACGTCACGCGCTGGCTAGCAGGCAACCCGCAGGTCATTGGAGTCGAGCCGAGTAGTGCGGAATCGGCCATCGTGACCGCACTCTCAGCGGGGACCTCCACGATCACGATCGAACGCCGATACACCGATGGAACCCTGAGCCAGAAAAGCCTCAAGGACTCTCAAAACAGCTCCGGCTGCGGCGTGATGCCCGACATCGTGTTCGAGATCATTCCCTAGCGGAGCCTGGCGCGCCGATGATCTACCGATGGCTGACCGACTTGACGGTCACGACCCATTTCGCATTCCTGATCTTCGTCGTGGCCGGCGGCCTGGCGATACGACGCTACCGCTGGGTTGCAGGCCCACATCTGCTTTGTGTCGCGTGGGCGGTCTATGTCGAGATGACGCCGGGGCTCGTCTGTCCTCTGACTCCGCTCGAAAACTACTTTGCGCTTCGGGCGGGGCGGGCTGGTTATGAAGGCAGTTTCATCGAGCACTACCTGGTGCCGATCATCTACCCGGACGGGCTGACGCCCGCCGTGCAGATGAGCCTGGCCGCCCTTGTGCTGGGAATCAACGTCGCGGTCTACGCGTGGTCGTTGCGCGTCTTGAGTCGGTCCGGTTGAAGCGATACGCAGGAGGCCGCCAATGAGCCAGGGCGCCGGGCTGATGATTCTCGTGGCAGGTCCCTACCGCTCGGGCACGCGAGACGATCCCGACAAGATGGCCGCCAACGTCCGTGCGATGGAGGCGTACGCGCTGCCGCTTTTCCGGGCCGGGCACGTTCCGGTGATCGGCGAGTGGCTCGCCCTGCCGCTTCTGGCGCTCGCCGGATCGCGTCGCGTGGGCGACGCCGCGTTCGACGAGATCTTTCACCCGATCGCGGTGCGCCTGGTGGAGCATTGCGACGCGATCCTGCGCGTGGGCGGGCCGTCACAGGGAGCCGATCTCATGGTCAAGGTCGCCGCCGAGCGGGGAGCGGCGATCTACCGGAGGCTGAGCGCTGTTCCGGGCTGCGCTTCGGAAAGCGAACCCCAGTCTGCGGAGTCTTGATGGCAGGCCGGGGAGGTAGTATCTGGCGATGAGCGCTCCCCGGACGGGCGGCGGGCCGGCGCTGGCGGTGCTGGCTGGCGGAGTGGCCGCCGGCGTCCTCGACATTCTCGCCGCCTTCGCGGTCTACGGCCTGCGCGGCGTGAGCCCGCTGCGCATCCTGCAGTCGATCTCGAGCGGCCTCCTGGGCGCTCGGGCTTTCGAGGGCGGCTACGCCACGGCGGCGCTCGGCCTCGCGCTGCACTTCGTGATCGCAAGCGGGGCGGCCGCGGTCTACTACGCGGCCAGCCGCTTCCTGCCGTCGCTCGTGCGCTGGCCGCTCGCGTGGGGCGCCGCCTACGGCGTCGCCGTCTACCTGTTCATGAACTTCGTCGTGCTGCCGCTGTCCGCGGTTGCGCAGCGGCCCTTCGTGATCACCACGACGGCCGTGGCGATCCTGATCGTCCACATCGTGTGTGTGGGGATCCCGATCGCGCTCGCAGTGCGCCGCTTCGGGGCGCAGGCGCCGTGAAGTCCGCGCTCCTGGGCCTCGCCGTGATCGCGGCGCTCTACGCCGCGCATCGGCTGGCGCTGTGGGCGGAGGCGCGCGGCTTTCTCTACTACAGCAGGCGCCGTGGCAGCAGCGGCGCGCTCGGGAACGCGTTCCTCGAGGTGCAGGCGATCTTCGAGCCGTCCCGAAGGCACGTGCTCGAGCAGCGCGTCGAGACGCGGCGCGAGGCGCCGGATCCCGCGGATCCGCCGGACGCCGGTGCGTGAGTCCGATCCCGGCGGCCCGCTAGCGGAGCGAGGCGGAGCGAGGGGGCTGGGCGCTGCGGCTCGCGGCACGACGTGGGAGCGGGTGTGCAGCGACGCGGCGCGCCTGCCCGGCGTCGAGGCCGGCACGAGCTTCGCGACGCCCGCGCTCTTCGTGCGCAAGAAGCTCATCGCGCGGCTGCGCGAGGACGCCGAGACCGTCGCGGTCCGGGCGGATCTGCTCGACCGCGACGTCCTGATCGCCGCCGATCCCGCCGGGTTCTTCCTGACGGACCACTACCGCGCGCACCCGTGGATCCTCGTGCGGCTGGCCCAGGCGCGGCACGTGCTGGTGATGGGGCTCGTGGAGCAGGCCTGGCGGCGCCTCGCGCCGCGCCGGCTCGTCGCCTCGCGCAGCGCGCCCGGCTAGAATCGAGGCTTCCCGGGAGGACCCGATGGGGATTGGGGCTCGGGGCGTGTGCCCGCTGCTCGAGGTCTTCGACATGAAGGCGTCGCTGCGCTTCTACCGCGATCTGCTCGGGTTCGAGGTCGTCGAGTCCGCGCCCCCCGGCGACGGCTGCGAGTGGGCGCTCTTGCGGCTCGACGAGGCCGAGCTGATGCTGAACACGGCCTACGAAGCGGACGAGCGCCCGGCGACCCCCGATCACGCGCGGGCGGCCGGCCACGCCGACACGACGCTGTTCTTCAGCTGCCCGGACGTGGACGGGGCGTTCGCGCTCCTGCGCGAGCGCGGCGTCGCGGTCGAGCCGCCGGTCGTCCAGGGCTACGGGATGAAGCAGCTGACGCTGCGCGACCCCGACGGCTACGGGCTCTGCTTCCAGTGGCCGGTCGCGGTCCCGGAGGCCGAAGCCCCGCCGGAGGACGACCTGTGACGAGGCCGGTCCGCTAGGAGGCCGCTTCGGCCGCGGCCGCGAGCTCGGGCTGCGCGGCGAGCTCGACGAGGTAGCGGTGCAGCGCGCGCGAGCGGGTGAGCTCGGGGTGAAACGTGGCCGCGACCACGCGCCCCTGGCGCACCAGCACCGGCTCGCCCGCGTAGCGCCCCAGCACCTCCACCTCGGGGAAGAGCGCGCGGAAGCGCGGGGCGCGGATGAAGACCGCGTCCATCGGGCCGCCGAGCGCGGGGGCGTCGACCGTCGCCTCGAAGGAATCGACCTGCCGTCCGAAGGCGTTGCGGCCGATCACGACGTCGAGCAGCCCGAGGCTGGGCTGGTGCGGGCGCACCTCGCGCGCGAGCAGGATCGCGCCGGCGCACGTGCCGGCGAGGACGCCGCCCCGCGCGTGGAAGCGGGCGAGCGACTCGAACCACGGCTCGTCGCGCATCAGGTTGAGGAGCGTCGTGCTCTCGCCGCCCGGGATCACGAGTCCGGCGAGAGAGTCGAGCTCGGCCGTGCGGCGCACCTCGCGCGGCGTCGCACCGACGTCGCGCAAGGCCGCGGCGTGCGCCGCGAAGCCGCCCTGCAGCGCCAGGACTCCGAAGCCGCCCGCCATCACCAGCCCCGCGTCGCGAGCCTCTCGCCCTCGGGGATCGTCGGGATCTCGATGCCTGTCATCGCTTCGCCGAGGCCGCGCGAGACCTCGGCCACGACGGCGGCGTCGCGCCAGTGGGTGGTCGCGCGCACGACGGCCTTCGCGCGCTTCGCGGGATCCTGCGACTTGAAGATGCCCGAGCCGACGAACACGGTTTCGGCGCCGAGCGCCATCATCAGCGCGGCGTCGGCGGGCGTCGCGATGCCGCCGGCCGCGAAGTTCGGGACGGGGAGGCGGCCGGTCTCGGCCACGAGGCGCACCAGCTCGTAGGGCGCGCCGAGCGTCTTGGCCTCGGCCATGCGCTCCTCGGGCTGGAGCTGCGTCAGCCGGCGGATGCCAGAGGTGACGGCGCGGATGTGGCGCACCGCCTCGACCACGTTGCCCGTGCCGGCCTCGCCCTTGGTGCGCACGAGCGCGGCACCCTCGCCGATCCTTCGCAGCGCCTCGCCCAGGTCGCGGCAGCCGCACACGAACGGCACTTTGAACGCGAGCTTGTCCACGTGGTGCGCCTCGTCGGCGGGGGTCAGCACCTCGCTCTCGTCGATGAAGTCGACGCCGAGCGCCTCGAGCACGCGCGCCTCGGCGAAATGGCCGATCCGGCACTTGGCCATCACGGGGACCGAGACCGACTCCATGATCTTCACCACGATCTCGGGGTCGGCCATGCGAGCGACGCCGCCGTCGCGCCGGATGTCGGCGGGGACGCGCTCGAGCGCCATCACGGCTACGGCACCCGCGTCCTCGGCGATCTTCGCCTGGTCGGGGTTGGTGACGTCCATGATCACGCCGCCCTTCAGCATCTCGGCGAGCCCGGTCTTGAGCGTCAGCGTCCCCGTTTTCCTGTCGTCCATCGCCGCCTCTCCTCGTTTGATTGTATGGATACAATAAGGCTTAAATGCACCAGCCATTTGCAATCTAGAGCTGGTACATTTCACTGTCAATAGCTATATTGTGCCCGTGACAATCTGGAACCCGAAGCTGGCCGGCCGCAAGGGCCCGCGCTATCGAGCGATCGTGGATGCGCTGGCAGAGGACTTCGCCGCCGGGGAGCTCCAGAACGGCACCCGGCTGCCGACGCATCGCGACCTCGCGGACACGCTCGGGGTGACGGTCGGCACCGTCAGCCGCGCCTACGCCGAAGCCGCGCGCCTCGGGCTCGTCTCGGGCGAAGTCGGTCGCGGGACTTTCGTGCGAGCCGCCGCCGAGGAGCCCGCCGAGGAGGGGAGCGAGATCTGCGACCTCGGCCAGAACCATCCGCCGGAGCCAGCCGGCCGGATCCACCGCAAGGCGTTAGTCGAGGCGCTCGCGAGCCTCACCGCGAGCGGCGACGTCGGCCGGCTGCTCGACTATCCCGCGGCGGGCGGCAGCGCGTCCGACCGCGAGGCGGGGGCCTCCTGGATCGCCCGCTCCGGCCTGCGCGCCTCGCCCGACGAGGTGCTCGTCTGCACGGGCAGCCAGCACGGGCTCACCGTCGTGCTCGCCACGCTGCTCGAGCCGGGAGACGTGCTGCTGACCGAGTCGCTGACCTACGCCGGGCTGCAACCGGTCGCCGGCCTGTTGCGGCTGCGGCTGCGCGGAGTGCCGATCGACGGCCAGGGGCTGCTGCCCGACGCGCTCGACGCGGCCTGCCGCGAGACGGGCGCCAAGGCGCTCTACCTCATCCCCACGCTCCACAACCCGACGACTGCGATCGTCCCGCAGGCGCGCCGGCGCGAGATCGCCGAGGTCGCGGGGCGCCACGGGCTGCGCCTGATCGAGGACGACGTGCACGGGCTGCTGCCGGTCGAGCGGCCCGCACCAATCGCGACGCTCGCGCCCGAGCGCTCGTACTACCTGACCAGCACCTCGAAGACACTCGCGCCCGGCCTGCGCATCGCGTACGTCAAGGCGCCGCCGGCCGACGTGCCGCGCCTCGCGGCGAGCCTGCGCGCGACGACCTGGGCGGTGGCACCGCTCACCGCCGCCATCGCCTCGCACTGGATCCGCGACGGTACGGCCGACCGGATCCTAGAGGCGCGGCGGCTCGAGGCGCGCGAGCGGCAAACGCTCGCCCGCGAGCGGCTCGCCGGGCTCGACGTGGACACGCAGCCCGAGGCCTACTACTTGTGGCTGCGGCTGCCCGAGCCGTGGCGCGGCGAGAGCTTTGCGGCCGAGGCGCGCGCGCGGCGCGTGCGCGTGACGCCGGCCGACGCTTTCGTCGTGGACCGCGTCCAGCCGCCGCACGCGGTGCGCCTCTGCATCGGCGCCGCGCGCTCGCGCGAGACGCTCGTCCGCGGGCTCGAGACGGTTGCGGCGCTCGCGCGCAGCGGCGGGAGCGTCGCGGGCGGCGCGGTGGTCTGAGGGGTCAGGTCTTGAATGACCCCCCTTCACTCCAGCAGGTCGAACATCCGGCTGTACTTGATCGTGAAGCTGCGGTCGCGCAGGCCCACGCCGCCCTGCGTCGGGTCGCGGTTCTCGTTGTAGACGACGAAGAGGCCGGTGTTGGCCGTCTGCAGCCAGCCGAGGCGCAGGTTGGTGGACCAGTTCGAGGTCACGTCGTTCCACTGCAGCAGCGCCTGCAGGTAGAGCCGCGGCGTGAACGAGTACGACACGCGCAGCTTGAGCAGGTTCGTCACGAAGTCGCCCTCGGGCAGCTCGACGTCGTTGCGCGAGTAGTCGGCGTAGGCGTTGAACGACCCGCCGAGGCGCCCGCGCAAGGTCGCGGTCCCGCTCACGCGGCTGCCGCCGAAGAAGCCGCCGACCGTGATCCGCGAATTCAGGCTGAGCGGCGCGCCCTGGTTGGTGATCCCGACGACCTGGACCTCCGCGTTGTCGTAGCTGCCCGGCGGAACGATGACGCCCGGGTAGATCTCGAACGGCCGGATGACACCCTCGCGCGTCACGTTCACGCCCGTGTGGACCTCCCAGCCGCTCCGCCACTCGAAGTGGCTGTCCATGTGCAGGAAGCCCGACTCCTGGAAGCCATCCGGCTTGTAGTAGCCGGTGTAGGAGACGTGCGGGCGCACCTCGAGCAGCCCGAGGAAGTCCTTCGGCCTGTGCTTGAGCATCACCAGCCCCTCGGGCTTCCGGTAGCCCGTGCGCTCGAGGAAGCCGACCTCCGGATTGAAGTTCTCGCCGACCTCGGTGTAGGTGGCGCTCAGGAGCCAGGCGGGCGCGTCGTAGGAGGCCTGCGCGTTCCACGCCGTGTCGCCGCCGTCGAGGCCGGGCGTCGTGGTCTTCGCCGCGTAGCCCTCGATCGCCCCGTAGCGGCCGATGCCCCAGCGCGCGTCGGCGCCGTAGGTCTGGTTGTGGTCGCCGGACGGCGCGTCGTCGCCGGTGCCGCTGCGATTGACGAACAGCGCGCCCACGCGCGAGCGGTTGGGCAGATCTCGGGCGACCCGCACTGCCGCGAAGTTGCTCGCGGGCACGCCCGGGGCGGCGCGCGTCTGCATGTCGAGGACGCCCACGTTCAGCCCGGCGAGCTTGCCCGAGAGGCGCGCGCCGCCGAGGATCGGCACCACCTCGCCGGCCGGGCCGATCCCGATGCGGCGGCTGAAGAAGAGGTCCACCTCGCCGGGCGTGCCGAGCGTGAAGAAGCCGGCGTTCTCGAGGAAGAACGGGCGCTTCTCGGGGTAGAAGAGGTTGAAGCGGTCGAGGTTGATCTGCTGCTCGTCCACCTCCACCTGGGCGAAGTCGGTGTTGACCGTGACGTCGAGCGCGAGGCTCGGGGTCACGCTCCACTTGAGCTCGCCGCCGATCTCGGCGTCCTCGTCGCGCGGCGCGCCCGTCGCCGGATTCTCCGTCAGCTCGCCGAGCGCGTAGGGCGAGAGCTTGAGGTTGCGCTGCTTCGGCGGCTCGAGGCCCTCGAGCGTCCCCGCCCGCGAGACGCGGTAGAGGTCGTACTGGCGCGGCAGGGGCGCCCAGAACGCCTGCTCGTTGCGGCGGCGGATGTTGCGCTGCAGGTTCAGGCCCCAGACCGGCGCCTTGTCGCGGTCGTAGCGCAGCGTCGCGAAGGGAATCGCGAACTCCGCGCTCCAGCCGAAGTCGCCCGTCCGCGTGCGCACCGCCCAGGAGGCGTCCCAGTTCTTGTTGAAGCCCGAGAGCGAGGAGCCGAGCGTGAAGCCGCCGCCCTGGCCCTCGTTCGTGACCTGGCCGTCGAACTCGAGGCCGGACGGGTTGGTCCCGAACACGAAGCCGCTCTGCTGGTCGCGGTAGGTGTCGAGCACGATCTGGAAGCTGTCGGTGTCGGTCAGCTCCGAGTCGCGCCGGCTCTCGTTCACGACGATCCCGCCGGGGTCGCTGTCGCGGCACACGACGCCGAAGTAGAGCGTGTCGTCGGTGAAGAGGATGCGCACCTCGGTCGGCTGCGAGGCGGGCGCGCCCTCGTCGGGCGCGATCTGCCAGAAGCTCGTGAGCGGCGCCACCTGCGCCCAGACGGGATCGGACAGCACGTCCCCGTCGAGGGCGGGCGC
>DATBSL010000383.1:0-29165 GCA_036559805.1 Vicinamibacteria bacterium | reverse complement strand
ACGGCGTTCTGGATCTGCAGCCCGAAGCCCACGTCGAGCGGCGCAGGACCGACGGCCGGTACGGCCGTGCACTGGATAGCGAGCGGGGGAGTCGGCTCGGTCGTGGTCTCCTGGCAGGCAGGTCCCAGCGTCGCCACGGCGACCAGGACCACTCCCGCGCGAGCGCGTCCCGCCATCTCGTCCTCCACTCGCCCCATGATACGGCCGAAGCGGGGGAGCCTCCTGCGTTCAGCGCGAGACGTAGGCGTCCCGTGCTCTCACGCCGACCGCCGGGAAGTCGGTGAAGAAACCGTCGACGCCCGCTTTCAGGAAGGCGGTGGCCTCGGCCTCGAGGTCGCCCGTGCCCGGAAGCCCGGCGCCCTGCCGCAGCTCCGCGGGCAGGAACTGGTTCTCGGCGCGCAGCGTGAAAACGTGGATAACGAGGCCGGCGGCATGCGCGTCCTTCACGAGCGCCGTCGCGGGCTGCAGCCGGTCGCCGCCGCCGCGCGGCAGCACCAGGTTCTTGTGAACGCCGATGCCGCGCGCGTACTGGGCGATGTCGCGCAGGCCCTCGGGACGGGTCATGTCGGCATAGGTGCGCGCGGAGCGCCCGAGCGTGAAGTCCCAGGGCCGGCCCTCGGGCTCGATCAGCTGCACGAGCGGAGCGCGCGTGAGGGTCTTGAGGCGACGCAGGTTCGACACCTCGAACGACTGCACGAAAACCGGCGCGTCGCGGCGGTCGAGCCCATGGCGGCGCAGCGCGTCCGCGAGCGGCGGCTCGAGCGCGAGCCCGCGGCCCTCGAAGTACGAGGGGTGCTTGGTCTCGGGGTAGACGCCCACGGGCCGGCCGCGCCGTTCGGGTCGCGCGTTCTCGGCCGCGACGAGCGCGAGCAGCTCCTCGAAAGTCGGCACGCCGAAGCGCCCGTCGAAGGCGGTCCCGCGCAGCTGAGGCAGCCGCTCGCGCGCGCGCAGCGTCTTCATCTCGGCGAGCGTGAGGTCCTCGCTGAACCAGCCGCTCTGCTCGACCCCGTCGATCGACTTGGTGGCGCGCCGCGCGGCGAACTCCGGCCGGCTGGCGACGTCGGTCGTGGTCGATATCTCGTTCTCGTGCCGGCAGACGAGGACACCGTCCTTCGTGGCCACGAGGTCGGGCTCCACGAAGTCGGCTCCCTGCTCGATCCCGAGCCGGTAGGACTCGAGCGTGTGCTCGGGCCGCTCGCCGCTCGCGCCGCGGTGGGCGATCACGATGGGTCGTTCGCCGCTTCGGGCCACGAGCGTGCTCGCCATCAGCAGTCCGGCCGCGACGAGCACCGGCAGCGTCCCCTTCACGGAGGCAAGCGTAGCCGAACTCGGCCGCGTCCGGGCCGTCGGGTAGACTCTTGCGCGGGATGGGGACTCAGGCGCCGCGTCACTGGCTCGCGGGCGCGTGCCTCGTGGCATGCGCCCTCGGATCCGCCGGGCCTGCGGCGTCCGCCGAGACGCCGGAGCGACGGCCGCGGCTCGCGCTCGCGCTCTCGGGCGGCGGCGCGCGCGGCATCGCGCACGTCGGGGCGCTGCGCGCGATCGAGGAAGCGGGCCTGCCGGTCGACGCGATCGCGGCCAACAGCATGGGCGCGATCGTCGGCGGAATCTACGCGAGCGGGCGCACCGCCGAGAACCTCGAAAAGATCGTCCGCTCGCTCGACTGGGCCGCGCTCTTCAGCGGACGGCCCGACCGGCGCACGCTGCCGGTCGCCAGGCGACACGATCGCTATGCGCACCTCGTCGGCATCAGCTTCGACGGCACCAAGCCGCGCTTCCCCGCGGGTTTGCTGGCCGAGCACGGGGTAAACCGCTTCCTGATCGAGCACCTCTCGCCCGCGAGCTACGCCGTCGAGGGCGACTTCGACCGCCTGCCGATCCCGTTCCGCGCGGTCGCGACCGATCTCGGCAACGGAGACTGCGTCGTCCTCGCGCGTGGCGACCTGGCGCGGGCCGTGCGCGCCAGCATGTCGATCCCGCTGTTTTTCCCGCCGGTCGAATGGGAGGGCCGCAAGCTCGTCGACGGCCTGGTCGTGAACAACCTGCCGATCGACGTCGCGAAGGCCTTCGACGCGGCGGTCACCGTCGCGATCGACATCGGCAGCCCTCCGCTCGAGCCCGAGGACTACGCGGCCTCGTTCGGAGTGGCGAGCCAGGTCAACAACCTGCTGAGCGGCAGGCGCAGCCAGGACTTCAAGGCCGACGCGGACCTGCTGATCCGCCCGGACCTCGGCGAGCACTCGGCCACCGACTACTCGAACTTCGACGCTCTCATCAAGGCCGGCTACGAGGCGACCAAGCAGGCCGTGCCGCAGATCCGGGAGAAACTCCTCGCCGCGTCGGTCACGGACCTGTCGCCGCGCGCCTGGCCCGAGCCGTCCCGGGTGCTCGAGGGAACGAAGATCGTCGAGATAGTGACGCGCGGCAACGAGCGGGCCTCCGAATGGCTGCTGCGGCGCACCTTCAACATCCCGGTCGGTAGGCCGTTCGAGATGGCCCGCGGGCTGCGCGCGTTCGACAAGGTCGAGGCGACCGGGCTGCTCGAGCGCGCCTGGATGGAGTTCGAGTCGGCGCCGGAGGGCCTTCGCATCGTGCTGCGCTCGCGGGACGCGGCGCCGAACCGCGCGGCGATCGGCATCGGCTACAACGAGTGGGAGAAGGCGCGCGGCTGGCTCGAGCTGCGCAACCAGAACACGCTCGGCTTCGGCGAGCAGGTCGAGGTACTGCTCGCCGCGAGCGACGCCGAGACGCTGGCCCAGGCGACCTTGCGTGGCGAGCGGCTGGTCATCGCCGGCATGGGCTACAGGGTCTCCGGCTACACGTTCACCGACAAGCCGCGCTACTTCGACGAGAACGGCGACGAGCTCAACCGCGCCAAGTTCGAACGTCAGGGCGTGAGCCTGGCGCTGCAGACGGCGCTCGAGCGCTGGGGCCTGCTCGAGGCGGGGGCACGTTTCGGTCGCGTCAAGACGCGGGAGCAAGCCGGCGTACCGCTTCTCGAGGCGAACGACAGCGTGGGCGTGCTCTTCGCCGGGTTCGCCTTGGACACGCTCGACGACCTGCGCTGGCCGGCCGCGGGAGGCCGCTTCGCGGCGGAGGGCGAGTGGAACCTCGAAGGGCTCGGGGCCACGCATCCCTACTGGCGGCTCCGGCTGGAGGGCCGCCTCGGACGCGGCATGGGGACGAGGGCGGCGCTGCAGCTCGACGGCTTGTTGGGGCTGTCGGGGGAAGACCTGCCGGGGTACGACTACTTCCGCGTCGGCGGGCCCACGCTCGTGCCCGGCTATCGTTTCGAGGAGCTGAAGGGCGCCCAGACGCTGGCGGCGGCGGTGAGCGTGCGCTACGCGCTCCTGGGGCCGATTCGGCTGGTCGCGCGCGCGGGAGCCGGCAACGTATTCGCTGAGACTCAAGACATCGGGCTCGAGGACGCGCGCTGGGGAGTCGGCCTGGGGCTCTATTACCCGAGCCGGATCGGAGCGATCTGGCTCGACGTGGGAGTGCGCGACGGGGGCAAGACCCTGGTCTCGTTCGGGCTCGGCGGGTATTGAGGCGCCGGTCCTCGCGTGACTCCGCAGTCCGCTAAAATGGACCAGTGGCAGGGACGGAGCGCCAGGACGGCGGCCAGGTCGTCGAGAAGCCCAAGGCAGTCACCAGGCGCCCGCAGCTTTGGAACGTCGTGCTGATCAACGACGATTACACGACGATGGAGTTCGTGGTGCAGACGCTCGAGGAGATCTTCGACAAGGGGCCGGCGGAGGCCTACCGGATCATGATGGAAGTGCACATGAGCGGACGCGGCGTCTGCGGCGCCTATACCTTCGAAGTGGCCGAGACCAAGGTGGCGGCGGTCCACGACTCCGCGCGCGCCGAGGGCTTCCCGCTGCGCGCCGGGATCGAGGAGGCCTGACGATGTTCAGCGCCTCGCTCGAGCGCGTGCTCAACCTCGCCGCCCGCGAGGCGATGGTGCGCCGCCACGCCGACCTGACGATCGAGCACCTGCTGTTCGCGGCCGCCCACGACCCGGAGGGCGAGGAGATCCTCGAAGCCTCGGGCGCCGACGTCGCGCGGCTGCGGCGCGAGCTCGCCGAGTTCCTGGAGCAGACCATGCAGCGGCTGCCCCCGAACTCGCGGCGCCCGCCGCAGCAGACGCTCGCCTTCCGGCGCGTGCTGCAGACGGCTGTCGTCCACGTGCAGAGCGCGGGCAAGGACGAGGCGGGCGTGGGCGACATGCTGGCGGCGCTCATGCGCGAGACGCGTTCCCATGCCGTGGAGCTCTTGGGCGCGCAGGGCGTCACGCGCCTCGACGTGCTGAACTTCATCTCCCACGGCGTGCGCAAGTCGCCGCGCGAGGGCGAGGGCGGCGAGCCGATCCCTGCCGGCGAGCGCGAGGAGGAGGAGCGGACGGCCCGCGAGCCGCTCGCGGCGTATGCCTCGAACCTGACCGAGCGCGCGCGCGACGGCAAGCTCGACCCGGTGATCGGCCGCGCGCGAGAGATGGGCCGGGCGCTCGAGGTGCTGTGCCGCCGGCGCAAGAACAACCCGGTGTTCGTGGGCGAGCCCGGCGTCGGCAAGACCGCAATCGTCGAGGGCCTGGCCCAGAAGCTGATCGAGCAGGGCAGCCCCGAGGCGCTCGCGGGCGGCGAGATCTTCGCGCTCGACACCGGGGCGCTGCTCGCCGGCACGCGCTACCGCGGCGACTTCGAGGAGCGCTTCAAGGCGGTGATCCAGGCGCTCAAGAAGCGTCCGCTGCCGATCCTGTTCATCGACGAGATGCACACCATGGTCGGCGCCGGCGCCACCACCGGCGGCACGATGGACCTCGCCAACATGATCAAGCCGATCCTCACCGAAGGCGAGATCCGCCTGATGGGCTCGACCACCTTCGAGGAGTTCAAGCACATCGAGCGCGACCGGGCGCTCGCGCGACGCGTGCAGCGGATCGACGTCGACGAGCCGAACGAGGGCGACAGCGTGCGGATCCTGCAGGGGCTGCGCCCGCGCTACGAGCAGCACCACAAGGTGAGCTACACCGACGCGGCGCTCGAGGGCGCGGCGCGGCTGGCGCGCCGGCACCTGCGCGACCTGCGGCTTCCGGACAGCGCGATCGACGTGATCGACGAGGCGGGCGCGGCGCTGCGGCTCAACCCGCCGGAAGACGGCCGGCGCATCGTCGACGCGCCCGAGGTCGAGCGGGTGGTCTCGCGCATGGCGCGGATTCCCGAGACGCAGGCCACGACCTCCGACCGCGAGCGGCTGCGAACGCTCGACGAGTCCCTGAAGCGCGTGGTGTTCGGGCAGGAGGAGGCGGTCGACCAGGTGGCCTCGGCGATCAAGCGCGCGCGCGCGGGGCTGGGTCCGCCGGAGCGCCCCGCCGGCACGTTCCTCTTCACCGGGCCGACGGGCGTCGGCAAGACCGAGCTCGCCAAGCAGCTTGCGCGCCACCTGGGCAACGAGTTCCACCGCTACGACATGAGCGAGTACGGCGAGAAGCACTCGGTCTCGCGGCTGATCGGCGCGCCGCCGGGGTATGTCGGCTTCGAGCAGGGCGGCCTGCTGGTGGACGCGGTGCGCCAGCACCCGTACTCGGTGGTGCTGCTCGACGAGATCGAGAAGGCGCACCCCGACCTGATGAGCATCCTGCTGCAGGTGATGGACAGCGCCACGCTCACCGACAACACGGGCAGGAAGGCCGACTTCCGCCAGGTGGTCCTGATCATGACCTCGAACGCCGGCTCGCGCGAGATGAGCCAGGCCACGATCGGCTTCGCCGGCGACCACGCCCAGGACACGAAGGCGCGCGGCCGCCAGGCGCTCGAGCGCTTCTTCACCCCCGAGTTCCGGAACCGCCTCGACGCGATCGTTACCTTCAAGCCGCTCACGCCCGAGGTGATGGAGACGATCGTCGACAAGTTCGTGCTCGAGCTCGAGGCCCAGCTGCGCGAGCGCAAGGTCGCGATCGAGCTCGGCGCCGACGCCCGCGCCTACCTCGCTCGCAAGGGCTTCGACCCCGTCTTCGGCGCGCGCCCGCTCGCGCGAATCGTCCAGCTCGAGCTCCGGAACCCGCTCACGGACGAGATCCTGTTCGGCCAGCTCGAGCACGGCGGCACCGTCCGGATCGGGATGGACGGCGAGAAGCTGGCGTTCGAGTACCGGCCCAGCCCGCCGCCGGCTCCAGTACCGCCGACTCCGGCTCCGACAGAAGCCGCCTGAAGGCGGCACGAAGCCACTGGGATCGTCGAGTACCCCGGGGGGTTTTGGGGGGCGGAGCCCCCCATCTCAGAGAAAGCCAAGTACAGGCGAAGCCGTATCCCGCCTTTCGACCAGGATGGCGGACGTCTCAGTTCTCCCTGTCGTTCAGAGTTGATGTTCGGGCAGCACGTGACAGCTCGAAATATGCCCACACGGCCGCGGCCCCCACGACGAGGAGGGCAGCGGCGTTGGCCAAGAACGCCGCATCCGGCCCGGTCTCCCAGATCAGTGGAGTCGGCGTCGCAGACAGCTGCCACTCGGACCGCCCTCGCGCGAAGAGGTCGACGCTGCTCAGGAGATTGCCTCCGCCATGGAGGACCAGGCTCGGCAGCGTGGAGTCGGTGAGGTGCGCCAGCGCACCGTAGACAGCCGCCACAGCCAGGTAGTAGGGCAGGAGTACGAGCGTGACTTCCGAGTGCGAGAAATGCACGAGGCCAAACAGACCTCCGGTCACCAGGATCGCGATCACGGGCCCGTGCCGGCGCTCGATCGGTCTCTGCATGTAGCCACGGAAGGAAGTCTCCTCGACCACACCCGCCACGACGGCGCTCATGAGCACCCACAGCAGCACGGTCGGGGCCGGGTAGGCCGAAACGTCGAGATCTCGTTGCTGGGGAAGCGCGACGAGTCGACCGAGCACTCCCTGAAGCAGCAGTACGCTCCCGAGGCCGAGGACTCCCGCCAACAGCGCCGGGCCCCAGAGGTCCGCCGGAAGACTGTTGGCACGGGAGCTTGCGCGTCGCACCGCAGCCGTCGACTGGGGCCATCCCTCTCCCCTGACATACCGCCAGAGGAGCCAGAGGTACAGGCCCATGATAGGCACGGCCCACGGCAGGGCCGGCTGGTGCTTGATGTTGGCCGACACCAATACGGCCCATGGGATGGTGCCAGCCGTCGCCACGGCAAGGCCGGTGAGCACCGCCCGGACAAGAACGGGGAGGCGACCCCAGAGCCGCAGTCCCATCTTTCACGCCCCCAAACGGTGAAGGTTCGTCCAGCACCGAATCATTCGAAGTTTGAAACGAATGGGCGAGTTTGCACAACGATCTTCGACAGCGCCTAGCGGCCCGAGGGCGGCAATGAGCCCCTGGGATCGTCGAGGTACCCAGGGGGTTTGGGGGCGGAGCCCCCCATTTCAAAGAAAGCCAGGGACAGGCGAGGCCGTATCCCCTCTTCAGACCAGGATGGTGGATGACTCAACCCTCCCTCAATTCGGCCTTTTCGTCCTCCCTGTTAAACTGAAGTGTTGTGACCCACGAGGTTGGCTCGCGGCGTGAGGCGCTCCTGCGGGAGCTGGAACGGCGGATCCTCGTCATCGACGGGGCGATGGGGACGCTGCTGCAGGCCCACCGCCTGTCCGAGGAGGACTACCGGGGAGAGCGGCTGCGGGGCTGGCACAAGGACGTACAGGGCAACCACGAGCTGCTGAACCTGACGCGGCCGGACCTGGTCGAGGCGGCGCACCGCGAGTACCTCGAGGCCGGGGCCGACATCGTCGAGACCAATACCTTCAACGCCAACCGGATCTCGCAGGCCGACTACGGGACCGAAGGGCTGGTCCACGACATCAACGTCGCCGCGGCGCGCGCGGCGCGCAAGGCGGTGGACGCGGTCATGGCCGAGGCGGCCGGGCGTCAGGCCTGGGTGGCGGGGGCGCTCGGGCCGACGAACAAGACGGCCTCGCTGTCCCGCGACGTCAACGATCCGGGCGCGCGCGGGGTCACCTATCGTGAGCTCGAGGAGGCCTACCACGAGCAGGCGCTCGGGCTCATCGACGGGGGAGCCGACCTGCTGCTGGTGGAGACGGCGTTCGACACGCTGAACGCCAAGGCGGCGCTCGCCGGAGTGGTGCGCGCGATCGAGGTGCGCGGCGTCTCGCTCCCGGTGATGGCGTCGGTGACGATCACCGACCGCTCCGGCCGCAACCTGTCCGGGCAGGGCGCCCAGGCGTTCTGGATCTCCGTCTCGAACGTGGACCTGCTCTCGGTCGGGATCAACTGCGCGCTCGGGCCGAACGAGATGCGCGCCCACGTCGAGGAGCTGGCGCGGCTTGCCCCGGTGTTCGTGAGCGCCTACCCCAACGCGGGGCTGCCGAACGCCTTCGGCGGCTTCGACGCGACGCCGGAGTCGATGGCGCGCGACCTGGGCGAGTGGGCGAGTGCCGGGCTCGTCAACGTGGTCGGCGGCTGCTGCGGCACGACACCGGCCCACATCCGGAAGATCGCGGAGGCCGTGCGCGGCCAGGCGCCGCGCGTGCGCCCGCAGGTCGAGCCGCTCAGTCGCTTCTCGGGCCTCGAGCCGCTCGTGATCCGCCCGGAGTCGAACTTCGTGAACGTCGGCGAGCGCACCAACGTCACCGGCTCGCCGCGCTTCTCGAAGCTCGTGCTGGCGGGAAAGTACGCGGAGGCCGTCGAGATCGCACGCCAGCAGGTGGACGGCGGCGCGCAGATCCTCGACGTCAACATGGACGAGGGGCTGCTCGACTCGGCCGCGGCGATGAAGACGTTCCTGAACCTGCTGGCCGCCGAGCCCGACATCGCGCGCGTGCCGATCATGGTCGACTCGTCCGACTTCCGCGTGATCGAGGTGGGCCTGCAGTGCCTGCAGGGCAAGGGCATCGTCAACTCGATCTCGCTCAAAGAGGGAGAGGACGCCTTTCGCGAGCACGCGCGCACCGTGCGCCGCTACGGCGCCGGCGTCGTGGTGATGGCCTTCGACGAGCAGGGCCAGGCGACGGACGTCGAGCGCCGCGTGGCGATCCTGGGGCGCGCCTATCGCATCCTGACCGAGGAGATCGGCTTCCTGCCCGAGGACATCATCTTCGACCCCAACGTGCTGACCGTGGGCACCGGGATCGAGGAGCACGCCGACTACGCGGTGTCGTTCATCGAGGCGACGCGCGAGCTCAAGGCCCGCTTCCCGCTCGCGAAGGTGAGCGGCGGCATCTCGAACGTCTCCTTCTCGTTCCGCGGCATGAACGCCGTGCGCGAGGCGATGCACGCGTCGTTCCTGTACCACGCGATCGCGGCCGGCCTCGACATGGGCATCGTCAACTCCGAGCGCCTGGCGGTCTACGAGGAAGTCCCGAAGGACCTGCTGGAGCGCGTCGAGGACGTGCTGCTCAATCGCCGTCCCGACGCGACGGAGCGGCTCGTGGCGTTCGCCCAGACGGTGCAGAGCGAGGCGAAGGGCCCCGTCGTAGAGGACGCCTGGCGGCAGGGGACGATCGAGGAGCGGATCACGCACGCGATGGTCCGCGGCGTGGACGCCTACATCGAGGCCGACACCGAGGAGGCTCGCCAGAAGTACGGCCGGCCGCTCCTCGTGATCGAAGGCCCGCTGATGGCCGGGATGAGCGTCGTGGGCGACCTCTTCGGCTCCGGCAAGATGTTCCTGCCGCAGGTCGTCAAGAGCGCCCGAGTGATGAAGAAGGCCGTCGCGTACCTGACGCCCTTCCTCGAGGCCGAGAAACAGCAGAGCGGCGCCCGCTCCGAGGCGAAGATCGTCCTGGCCACGGTCAAGGGCGACGTCCACGACATCGGCAAGAACATCGTGGGCGTCGTGCTGGCCTGCAACAACTACGAGATCGTCGACCTGGGCGTGATGGTGCCGTGCGAGAAGATCCTGGCCACGGCGCGCGAGACTGGCGCCAACCTGATCGGGCTCTCGGGCCTGATCACGCCCTCGCTCGAGGAGATGGTGCACGTCGCGGGCGAGATGCAGCGCCAGGGGGTCACGCTGCCGCTGCTGATCGGCGGCGCCACCACGAGCAAGGTGCACACCGCGGTGAAGATCGCGCCGGCGTACGCCGGGCCCGTGGTCCACGTGGAGGACGCCTCGCGCGCCGTGGGCATCGTCGGCCAGCTCAAGGGCGACGTCAGGCGCACGGCGTTTCAGGCCGAGAACCGCGCGGAGCAGGCGCGCCTGAAGACCCAGCACGAGGCGCGACAGAAGGAGCAGCCGCTGCTGAGCCTGGAAGAGGCGCGCCGCCTCCGCACGCCTGTCGACTGGACGGGGTACGTCCCGCCGCGGCCCGAGTTCACCGGGGCGAGGCACCTCCCCGACGTGGCGCTCGCCGAGCTCGTGCCGTACATCGACTGGACGCCGTTTTTCGCGGTGTGGGAGCTGCGCGGCACGTACCCGCGGATCTTCGAGAACCCCGATTGGGGCGCACGCGCGAAGGAAGTGTTCGACGACGCCCAGGCGATGCTGAAGAAGGTCGTGGCGGACGGCAGCCTGAAGGCGCGCGCGTCGTACGGGTTCTTCCCGGCCGCGGCCGTGGGCGACGACATCGAGATCTACGCCGACGACACGCACGCGGGGCTCCGGGGCACGCTGCACACGCTGCGCCAGCAGGCTGCGAAGAGCGACGGGCAGCCGGCCCAGGCGCTCGCCGACTTCGTGGCGCCGCGCGAGACGCACCTCCCGGACTGGATCGGCGCCTTCGCGGTCACGGCCGGGCTCGGCGCGGACGAGCTCGTCGCGGCGCACGACGCCGCCAACGATCCCTACGCCTCGATCATGCTCAAGGCGATCGCCGACCGCCTGGCCGAAGCGATCGCCGAGTGGCTGCACCAGCGCGCGCGGCGCGACTGGGGCTACGGCAAGGACGAGGCGCTCCCCGTGGCGGAGCTCATCCGCGAGAAGTACCGCGGCATCCGGCCTGCGCCCGGCTATCCGGCGTGCCCCGACCACACGGAGAAGCGCCTGCTCTTCGACCTCCTGGGCGGCGAGAGCTGCGTCGGCATCCGCATGACGGAGAGCTTCGCAATGCACCCGGCGGCGTCGGTCTGCGGCTTCTACTTCTCGCACCCCGAGTCGCGCTACTTCGCGCTCGGCAGGATCGGGAAGGACCAGGTGCTCGACTACCACCGTCGCAAGGGGATGGACCTCGCGACCGTGGAGCGCTGGCTTGCGCCGAATCTCGGTTATTAGAGGCGCGTTCGACGCAGTGACGAGTCGGCGAGCGGCGCAGATCTTCCTGGCGGTGACCTTGCTGTCGGCCGCGACCGCGCGCGCCGGTGACGTCGCGCTCGCACCGTTCGTCGGCTTCCAGTACGGCGGCGCCTTCGATTCGCTCGCGGACGGTCGTGCGTCGATCGGCGTCGGCCTCCAGTACGGCGCCACGCTCGACATCCCGATCGGCGGCGAGCGCTGGGGAGCCGAGGTCCTGTTCGCGAGACAGGAGAGCGAGCTCGCGAGCGCTCCTCGCCGCGGCGTCGCGGTCGAACGGTACCTGGCCGGCGTGCGCGAGGAGAAGGAAGCGGGCCGTTTCCGCTTTCGAGGCGTCTTCCTGCTCGGCGTCACGCGCTTCGCGCTCGACGGGCTCGGCTCGGACGTGCGCTTCACCGGCGCCATTGGCCTGGGCGCAAGGACCTCGCTCTCCAGGCGCTTCGGCCTGCGCGCGGACGTGCGCGGCTACTACGCGGTCGCCTCCTTCTCGGGAGGAACGGCGTGCGTCGACGGCTCGTGCCTGTTCCTCTTCGGGGGCTCGGGGGTCTGGCAGGGCGACGTCACGGGGGCGCTCGAGCTCAGGTTCTGACGGGCGGTCCGCCGCTGACGCTGCCTTGCACCCGTTACCTCGCCGGTCTAAGGTGCGCCGATGCACGCTACTCAGCCCCCCTCTCCGGACGTTGTCTTCGACACCCTCTTTGCTTACCAGCGCTCCGCGGCCTTGAAAGCCGCGCTCGACCTCGACCTGTTCTCCGCCATCGACGACGGCGCAAACACCGCGGCCGCGGCAGCCGGGCGCTGCGGAGCCTCCGAGCGCGGCATCCGGATCCTCTGTGACTACCTCACGACCATCGAGCTGCTCGAGAAGTCCGATGGAGCGTACCGCCTGCCGCCGACCTCCGCGGCGTTCTTGAGCCAGCGCTCACCGATGTACATGGGGTCCACCGCGCGGTTCCTGCTGCTGCCGGGCGTGAAGGACAACTTCGACGACCTCACCGGTGCGGTGCGCCGCGGCGGCGTGGCGCCGGCGGGCAACACGGTGGCGCCCGAGAATCCCATCTGGGTGGAGTTCGCGCGGGCGATGGTGCCGATGATGGTGCCGGCGGCCCATGGCATCGCCGATGCACTCCGAATCGAGACGGCGGGGCCCGCTCGCGTCCTCGACATCGCTGCGTCACACGGCATCTTCGGCATCACGCTCGCGCAGCGGAACCCGAAGCTGCAGGTAACGGCCGTGGACTGGGCGCCGGTACTCGAGGTTGCCAGGGAGAACGCCGCCGCGCAGGGAGTGAGCGAGCGCATCCACATGAAGCCCGGCGACGCGTTCGAAGTGGAGTTCGGTGCGAATTACGACGTGGCGCTGGTCACGAACTTCCTGCATCACTTCGACCATGCAACGTGCACCTCGTTTCTCGTGAAGATTCGCCGGGCGCTCAAGGCGGGCGGACGGGTGGTGCTTTTGGAGATGGTCCCGAACGCCGATCGGATTACGCCGGCCGTCCCGGCCAGGTTCAGCCTCACGATGCTGGGAGGGACGCCGGCGGGTGATGCCTACACGCTCGACGAGCTGCGAGATCAACTCGAGAAGGCGGGGTTTGCCGATGTCTCGTCGCATCCGCTGCCGACGCCGGAGACCGTGATCGTCGCGCGCGCGATCTGAGGAACGTCCGTTTCAGCCGGTCTCGCCCGTCTCGCGCCAGGGCGGATGCTCGATGCGCAGCCCGACCGCCGAGTTGCGCAGCTCGTCGGCCAGCTCCGCGACCGGGCGCGGGACGGGGGCCGTCCAGGTGCCGGCGCCGAAGCAGGAGCGCAGGCGCTTGAAGACGTCCTCGGGCAGCACGTTCGCCAGGTACTCGAGGGCGGTGCCGCGCAGGCTGCGGTCGTCGCCCTTCATCGCCGCCCACGCGATCTGCAGCGGGCCGCGCTCGAGCACGAGCGACAGCAGGGCGTAGATCTGGGGGATCTGACGCTCGACCGTTTCGCCGGAATCGAGCTCGCGCCGGACGCGCGTCAGCACCTCCTCCCGCGTCACCCGCACCACGCCGCTGCGCTCGTGAATGGCGGCGAGAGCGGCCGCCGAGGCCGCCCGCACGTCGAATGCCGGGTCGTCGAGGGCCAGCTGCAGGCCGAAGGCGGCGCGGGCCGTGGGGCAGGCCTTGAGCACCCGCGGGACGCGCCGTCTCACGACCGGGTCGGCGGCCGGGTCCAGGAGCGCGTCCACGAGCTGGCCGGTCACGCGGGGCGCGACGCGGCGCAGCGCCCTCACCACGTCGGGCATCACCGCGTCGTTCGCGAGCAGCGGCAGGAGCGCGGCCACGAGCTGCGGCCCCGGCTCGCTCGCGGCGCGCAGCACGGAGCGCACCGCGGCCGGCTGGCCCGAGCGCAGCTCGCGCAGCGCGTCGAGGCTCGAGCGGTCGGCGATCGCGGCGTCGGGGGGGAGCGAGGCCTCCTCGCCGCGCAGCATCGCAATCTGTCGCAGCAGCGAGTCGCGCTCGAGGTGGCCGGTGTGGGCGAGCGTGACCTGGGTCGTGTGATCGAGCGCCTCCTCGGTGTCGATCCGGACTCGCCCCGCGAGCAGGCTCTGCTCCAGGGTCTGGACGTAGCCGCGGTGCAGCAGCGGGGAGAGCGCCAGCGCGGCAAGCGAGAGCAAGCACGCGCCGCCGAACACCAGCGTCTCGGCGGAGGCCGGTGCTATCGCCAGGCACAGCGCGATGAGCGCGCTGCCCAGCAGCGCGCCGGCCTTGTCGATCGAGACGTCCACAACGGCCTTGACGCGACGCTTCTCGGCCTCCGGCACCGGGGTGTAGAGCAGCTCGTAGGCCGATCGGAAGAGCGAGTTCGTGAGCGACTCGTGGAAGCCGCGCGCGAGTGTCGCGCTCTCGATGCGCGGAGCGACGACGCCCGCGAGCGACGCGAGCCCCGTGAGCAGCGGTCGCAGCGCCAGCGTCCCGGCGATGCCGATCTGCCGCAGCGCCGCGCGGCTGAGGGCCGCCTGTAGCACGAGGCTCAGCAGGCCGATCGCGGTGTGGAAGGCCGCGAACGCCCCGAGCAGCGGTGCGCCCGATCCGTAGAGCTCGCTCGCCTGCGCCTTGAACTGGAAGTCGAGCAGCGCCTCCGTGACGGCCCCCAGGAACACGACGAGGGCGACGTTGCGCAGGTGCGGGTTGCGCATCAGGACGGATCCGGCGAGCCGCGTGCCGGAAACCGCCACCTGCTCCTGGTTCTCCCTGGAGCTCGGGTGCTCCCCTGAGCTCGAGCGCCTCAGCATGAACGCGGCCACCAGGCCCAGCATCACGAGCAGCAGCGGCGCGGCTTGGAGCGGCACGAGCTGAGAGCTGGCCCAGGCGACGGCTCCGCCCGCCATGCCGCCGGCCGTGGCCCCGGTGCCGATCGGGCCGACGACCTTGCGCGCCGTGTGCGGGTCGAAGCGCTCGTTGACGAGCGACCAGAAGCCCGACACCAGCGCGCCGCCGAACGCGGACACGTGGAGGTACACGAGCAGCGCGGCGGCTTTGGGCGAGGCGAGGCCGACCAGCCACCACACTCCGACGAGCGTCGCGGAGAGCGCGGCGGCCGCCGGCACCACGCGCGCCGGCGAGCGACGCGCGAGCGCCAGCGACAAAAGCTCGGCGCCGGCCAGCGCGGAGGCGGCCGCGGCGCCCATCACCAGCGGCAGCGAGCGGACCTCGAAGGCCGACAGGAACAGCGCGTCGCGCACGGCGCGCGAGGCGACCTGGTTGGCGATCAGCAGGAACGCGGCGACGGCGGCGGCGAGCGCGGCCTGCTGGTCGAGGGCGTCGGAACGCGAGGGGCTCATGGGTTTTCGCCCGCCGGCGCGCAGGCGGACACGACTATACTAGCTCGCGCGCCCGCCGCCGATGAGCGGCAACCCGATTGAAGATCACGCTCCGCTATCCGGCCAACCCCGAGAACGCCGCGCTCCACGCGCGCATCGCGGTGAGCCTGGCGCGCGACGAGTACGACGCCGAGCTCGACCTCTCGCCCGCGAGCCTGGAGCTGGTGGACGCGCTCATCGACACGCTGCGCGAGGAGGGCCGCGACGGCGAGCAGGCGGCGGAGGCGCTCTTCGTCTTCGGTTGCTACCTCGGAGAAGTGATGGTGCGGGAGCTCGGTGGCGCGTGGGTGGCGACCGGGCGCTCGCCGCTGCGCGGCGTGTCGCCGTGGCCGATGGTCGTGGCGCTCGGCGACGGATCGGCCTGGGACGTGATCGGCAAGGCGTACCGAAGGCTCGAGCTCGGCGACAGCGAGTACCTGCCCGCGTTCTACGAGATGGCGGCGGGCGGCGGCGCGCGCTGAAGCGCTCGAGTGTTTTCGATCACGCTTGACTCTTGACACGGCCGGAAGCGGAAACTAGATTCGTTGCCTTGCGGTGCTTCACAACTCCCGGTCGCCTGAGCCGCCTCCGCCCGTGACGATGAGAAAGCTCAACTTCGGATTCTTCGACGGCAGCGGGCAGCCGCGCGAGAGCCGGATCCTGATGTTCTACTCGTTCGAGACCGAGGAGCGGCTCGCGCGCTCCGGCATCCTGCACTACCACGTCGCCGAGCGGCGCTTCGTGGGCCCGCGCCACGACAGCGAGCTCACCGAAGCCGCGCTCGTGTTCCTCGAGAAGAGCGGCCGGCTGCAGTCGTAGCTTCGGCTGGAGGCTCGGGCGGACCCGCGGCGCGCACGAGGCGACCCGCGGCGCGTGTGGTAAGATCCGCGTTTCGCGGAAAGCCGAAGAGCGCCGGAGGAGGCCAGCCGATGTCGAATGGAAGCAAGGGGCGCGAGATCGCGCCCGCGAGCGGGAAGCTCGGAGTCCTGCTCCCGGGCATGGGAGCCGTGGCGACCACCTTCGTTGCGGGCGTCGAGGCCGTGCGGCGCGGGCTCGGCAAGCCGATCGGCAGCCTGACGCAGATGGGTACGGTGCGGCTGGGCAAGCGCACCGAGGGCCGCTCACCGCTTCTCAAGGACTTCGTGCCGCTCGCCTCGCTCGAGCAGCTCGAGTTCGGCGGCTGGGACGTCTTTCCCGACAGCGCCTACGAGGCGGCGAAGAAGGCGGGGGTGCTCGAAGCGCAACACCTCGAGCCGATCAAGGGCTTCCTCGAGGGCGTCAAGCCCTGGCCCGCCGTGTTCGACACGCAGTACGTCAAGAAGCTGAACGGGCCGAACGTGAAGAAGGGCAAGTCCAAGCGCGACCTGGCCGAGCAGGTGTCCGACGACATCGCCCGCTTCAAGAAGGAGAAGGGCCTCGATCGGCTGGTGATGGTGTGGTGCGGCTCGACGGAGGTGTACCGCGAGGCGGGCGAGGTGCACTCCTCGATCGAGAAGTTCGAGAAGGGCCTCGACGCGAGCCACCCCGACATCCTGCCGTCGATGATCTACGCGTACTGCGCGATCAAGGCCGGCATCCCCTACAACAACGGCGCGCCCAACCTGTCCGGCGACTTTCCGGCGATGGTCGAGCTCGCGAAGAGGACCGGCACGCCGATCTGCGGCAAGGACTTCAAGACCGGCCAGACGTTCATGAAGACGCTGCTCGCGCCCGGCTTCAAGGCGCGCCTGCTGGGCATGAACGGCTGGTACTCGACGAACATCCTGGGCAACCGCGATGGCGAGGTGCTCGACGACCCCGAGTCCTTCAAGACCAAGGAAGTGAGCAAGCTGGGGGTGCTCGAGCACATCCTGCAGCCGCAGCTCTACCCCGACCTTTACGGCAAGATCCACCACGTGGTGCGGATCAACTACTACCCGCCGCGCGGCGACAACAAAGAGGGCTGGGACAACATCGACATCTTCGGCTGGCTCGGCTACCCGATGCAGATCAAGGTCGACTTCCTGTGCCGGGACTCGATCCTCGCCGCGCCGATCGTGCTCGACCTGGCGATCTTCTCCGACCTCGCCAAGCGCTCGGGCATGAGCGGCATCCAGGAGTGGATGTCGTTCTACTTCAAGAGCCCGCAGACGGCCCCTGGCCTCTACCCCGAGCACGACGTCTTCATCCAGCTGATGAAGCTGAAGAACACGCTGCGGCATCTGAGGGGCGAGGAGCTGATCACGCACCTCGGGCTCGAGTACTACGACTGAGGCGGGAGGATCCGCCTTCGGGCGGGCCTTTCGCTACTTGTCGAACCTCTCCACGGCCAGCTTCGCCAGCGTCAGGGCGGAAGCAGCGTCTCCGGCGGTTGCTTCGACAGCGTAGCGGTTCTTTCGCAGCGCGCGGAGCTTGTGCCGTCCATCGCCGGAGTCCAGGAAGCGAACGGCATCGTCGCCGACACCAGCCACCGGCTCCAGCTTGCTCTCGGTGGCCTTGTTGAGCTCCGCGTATTCCTGCGCCGCGTAGAGCCATAGCACGAGGCCCTGCGTGGCCCCCTCCGGCTTACCCCCCGAGTAGAGGAGGTACACGCAACGGCTCAGCTTCGAGTCCTTGAACACGATCGGGCGCTCGGACTTCAGGGGCTTGCCGAGGACCTTGGCCACCTCCGCCCCCGGCACGCGCTCGCACACGTTGACCGAGGAGGGGTCGGTCACGGCCGTCTGTGCGTAGCCGGTCGAGACGGCCAGCAGGCCGGCGGCACACACGCTCAGGTACAAGGCGTTCGGTCGCATGTGGCGAAGCACGTCCACCTCCGCTCGCGGATGATACCCGCACTAGCGTACGGCCTCGAGCGTGATCTGGCCCTCGAAGAACGTCGCCTGTCTGCGGGTCGACGGCCGACGCCACGACGTTGCACCCGGTGACGGGCACGAATCAAGAGCGCCTGCTGCTACCGGAACGAGTAGGTCCCAGTATTAGGTGAGACTCCGTCCGGACGGAGTTGGCTGACGAACCGGCTGTGCTAGGTGCGACGCTCCTCCCCTGGATCGCCATGGGGCGCGAGTACGACCGCGGTGTGTTCCTCGACGGAGCGGCCGTAGTCATGGCCTGGATCGTCCAACTCGGAATCGCCATCCTCGTGATCCGCGAGGGTGCTCGGAACACCTCCGAATCCTGGGTCAACCTGGGCTACCTGGCTCTGCTCGCGGGAATCGTCACGCGGTACTTCGATTTCTTCGGCGACTATCTGCAGGGAGGCACGGCCCTCGCCCTCACTGGCGGCCTCATGCTCTTCATCCTGTACACGCTCGAGAAGGCGCGCAGGCGAACGCTCGGAGAGCAGGCTCACGCGTGAAACGGCTTCTCTTCCTGGCGGCGTTCCAGATCGTGGCGATTCTGTCTTGGGCCGCCTACCACGAGCATGTGTGGGCAACGGCTCCCACGTTCCGGATCCCCCTGCGACCTCGCGATCCTTTCGACCTGATACGAGGGCGCTACTTCGTGCTGAACCCGCTCGACACCTCGGTGGATCCATCGACCACCTTTCCCGAAGAGCAATGGCGCGGTTCGCTGGTTCTGAAGGCGCGTTCGCTGGCCCCGTCCTCGCGGAATTCTGCCCGGTGGAGCAGCTCTACCGTGTTTGCGCTCTGGCGCGCCCGGACGAGAGGCCGTCCTTCGGGCCGGTCCAATACTGGACCAAGGGCTTCGCGACGGTTCGCAGGATCCAAGGGAAGTGGAACCTGGATATCGATCTTGGCCTTCGCCGCTTCTTCATTCCGAATCGTCTCCAGCTTCCTGCACGTGAAAACGAGGAAGGCTGGCAGCTCGAGGTCAGCTACCGCCCAGGGTTGTCGGCTCTCCCTCGCCCGACTGCTCTTCCGCGGAAGGCCGATCGAGCTCAGATGAGCCCGGCTACCGCTCGATGCGTTGCCGGAGCGAACTCCGTCCGGACGGAGTTGTCCGGTCGATGTCGGGCGACCGGCCCGAGTCCTATCGGGCGTGCCTCCGGCCCTGCTCCAGCAAGAGCGCGACGAGCGTCTTGCCTTCCCGGATCTCGCCGCGGCGCACCATCGCGAGCGCCTCGTCGATCGTGAACGTGGCCTGCTCGATGCGTTCGTCGGCCTCCGGGCGTGCCGGAACCGTCTCTAGGCGGGTGGCGCGGAACAGGTGCATCACCTCGTCGCAGAAGCCCGGCGTCGTCCAGAAGGTCGAGATGCGCTCGAGCGCAGAGGCCTTGAGGCCTACTTCCTCCTCCAGCTCCCGCAGCGCGCCGGCCTCGGGGGTTTCGTCCGGGTCGCGGCGGCCGGCCGGAAGCTCCCAGACAAAAGCGTCGACGGCGTAACGGTACTGACGCACCAGCACGATTCGGCCGTCCGCCAGCACCGGCAGCGCGGCGACCGACCCCGGCTGGCGCACGACCTCGCGCGTTCCCTCGACTCCGCCGGGCTCGCTCACCTCGTCCACGTCGAGCGAGACCACGCGTCCTTCGTAGACCCGGCTGTGGCGGCGTACGCGCGCGGCGCGCGGCTCAGGCATGGCCGAGATGATACCAACCGCTCACGGCCGCGCAGCGTCGCGCAGCGACTCGAGCAGCGTGGCGAGATCCTGCGGCAGCGGCGCTTCGAAGCGGACACTTTCGCCGTTCGTGGGGTGCGCGAACGCGAGCCGCGCGGCGTGGAGCGCCGGCCGCGCGAGCGATTGGAGGGCTTGCCGCGACGCCGTTTTCCGCGACGAGGGGGTGCGGGTGCCGCCGTAGACGGAGTCTCCGGCGACAGGGTGGCCGATCGACGAAAGATGCACCCGGATCTGGTGGGTGCGCCCGGTGTGTATGCGCACTCTCAGCAGCGAGCAGCCGTCGAAGCGCTCGACGACGCTCCACGAGGTCCGGGCCTCGCGCCCGCGCGACGCGCGCACGGACATGCGGCGGCGCTGCACCGGGTCGCGTCCGATCGGCCGGCTGATCTCGCCACTCGCCCGGTTGGGCACGCCGTGGACGAGCGCCAGGTACTCCTTCTCGACCGTGCGGCCCGCGAACTGCAGCGCGAGCGCGCGATGGGCCTCGTCGCTCTTGGCCACCACAAGGAGGCCGGAGGTGCCCTTGTCGAGCCGGTGAACGATGCCGGGGCGCAGCACGCCGCCGATCCCGGACAGGTCCGACACGCGGGCGAGCAGCGCGTTCACCAGGGTGCCGCCCGCCGCGCCAGCGCCGGGGTGGACGACGAGACCGGCCGGCTTGTCGAGGACCAGCAGCGCCCCGTCCTCGTACACGACGCGCAGCGGGATGTCCTCGGGCTGCGGCTCGGCCGGCGCAGGAGGCGGCACGCTCACGAGCGCAGCCTGTCCCGCGCGCACGCGCAGGGCAGCTCGCGCCGGAGCGGAGTCGAGGCGGACGTGGCCGGCTTCGATCAGCGCCCGGAGCCGCGAGCGCGAGAGGGCCGGCAGCCGCCGGGCGAGCCAGGCGTCGAGTCGCTGGCCGGCCTCGTCCGGGGCGACGACCAGCGAGTGGCTCTCGTCCACCTCAGGCGGCGGCCGGCGCGCGCGTCTGCGTCCGCTTCACCCGCGGCAGGATCAGGGCGGCGCCCAGCAGCATCACGACGGCGATGAGCTGCGACGTCGAGACGACGCCGCCGAACCACGCGCCGCGGTCGGGGTCGTTGCGCCAGAACTCGAGGGCGAAGCGGATGGCGGAGTAGAGCGCGACGTAGCTCAGGACCACCTGCCCGTGGAAGCTCTTGCGCGGGGCGAGCCACAGCAGAAACGCGAAGATCAGGAAGGCCGCGGCCGACTCGTAGAGCTGGCTCGGGTGGAGCGGCGTGTCCATCGGCGTGCCGACGGCGCGGGCAGCGTAGATGTCGGTGAACGTCACGGCCCAGGGCAGGCTGCACACCTTTCCCCAGCAGCAGCCGGCGGCAAAGCAGCCGAGCCGGCCGATCGCCTGGCCGAGCACGACTCCCGGCGCCAGCACGTCCGCCGTCGCCCAGCCGGGCAGCTTGTTTCGGCCGACGTACCACCAGGCGACGAGCATGCCGGCGATCAGCCCGCCGTAGATGACGCCGCCGCTCTGGAAGATCGACGTGAGCTGGCCCGGGTTGCCGACGAAGTAGCGCCAGTCCACGAGCAGCAGCAGCAGCTTGGCGCCGATCAAGCCAGCGATCAGCACCCAGACTGCCATGTCCGTCACGCGTGTGACGTAGCGAGCGCGCTCCTCGTCCGTGGCGAACAGCGCCGCCGCGGCGCGGCGGGCCTGCCGCGAGGCCACCCAGAGGCCCGCCAGGAAAGCGACCGCGAGCAGGAAGCCGTAGGTGTGCAGCGTGAAGGGACCGAACGAGCGTCCCAGGATCTCAAACGCGGGCAGCGTCAGCAGACGCGAGTGCATTTCAGTCGGTCCTCCCGGCGGGGGTCGCCGTGTCGATGCCGGCTGCGGCGCCGTGCGGTTCGGTCTCCGGCGAGGTCAGGATGTCGATCACGAGCAGCGCGACGCCGATCGTGATCGCGGAGTCAGCGACGTTGAAGTCCGGCCACTGGTAGTCGCGCCAGTAGACGTGGACGAAGTCGACCACGTAGCCGAGGCGCAGCCGATCGAGCACGTTGCCGATGGCCCCGCCGAGCACGAGCGACAGCGACAGGCGGGGCAGCCAGGCGCCCTTCGGCAGCCTCAGGAAATACGCCGCGATCGCCCCGAGCGCGATCAGGCTCAGGGTCGACAGCAGCAAAGACTGGTAGGGCAGGTTCCAGTCGGCGAGCAGGCCGAACGCGGCGCCGTGGTTCCGCACGTGGCTGAGGCTGAGCAGGCCGTCGACGAGCGGGACGTAGTCGTGGAGCCCGATCCTCTGCACCACGATCGCCTTCGTGGCCTGGTCGAGCACCACGACCGCCAGCATCAGCAGCAGGTAGGGCAGGCTGCGCTTCACGACCGCCCCAGCACGTCGTCGCAGCGCTCGCAGACGCCCGGGTGCGAGGCGAGCGTGCCCACCCGGGGCGACCACGTCCAGCAGCGTTCGCATTTCTTGCCCGCCGCGTGCTCGACGCTCACCTCCAGCGCGCCCTCGCCCGGCTCGAGCCGCACCTCGCTCACGATGAACAGGTTCGCGAGATTGCCCGGGAAGACGCGCGACAGCGCGTCGTGCGCGCGGAGCGCCTGGACTGTCGCCTCGGGCCCGCGCACGCTCACCCTGGCCTCGAGGCTGGCCGCGATCTGCTTCGCGGCGCGCGCCGCCTCGAGCGCCCTGGTCACCTCCGCGCGCGCGTCGAGCAGCGTCGCCCAGCGCTCGAGGCGGTCCGTGTCCGCTGGCTCGCCTGCCGGAAACACCGCCAGGTGCACGGACGAGCCATTGGCGCCGGGGAGGAACTCCCACGCCTCGTCGCTCGTGAACGGCAGCACGGGCGCGAGCAGCAGCGCCAGGTCGGAGGCGATGCGGTGGAGCAGCGTCTGCGCCGAGCGCCGGCGCGGCGACGCCGTGGCGTCGCAGTACAGCCGGTCCTTGAGCACGTCGAGGTAGAAGGCCGAGAGGTCGGCCGCCGCGTACTGGACGAGCTGGTGATAGACGACGTGGAACTCGTAGGCTCCGTAAGCCTCCAGCACGCGCGACACGACCTGGCGATGCCGCGCGAGCGCGTAGGCGTCGAGCTCGTCGAGCTCTGCTTCCGCGACGGCGTCCCTCCCGGGGTCGAAGTCGCTCAGGTTCGAGAGCAGGTAGCGGATCGTGTTTCGGACCTTGCGGTAGGCCTCCGCGACGCGGCGGATCATGTCGTCGGAGATCCGCATGTCCTCGCGGTAGTCGACCATGATCGTCCAGAGCCGGAGCACCTCGGCGCCGTAGTTCGCGATCAGCTTCTGGGTGTCGACGTCGTTGCCCAGGCTCTTCGAGATCTTGCGGCCCTCGCCGTCCACCGTGAAGCCGTGCGTGATCACCTGGCGGTACGGCGCGCGCCCGCGGGTGCCCACGCCGATCAGCAGCGACGAGTGGAACCAGCCGCGGTGCTGGTCGCTGCCCTCGAGGTACACGTCGCAGGGCCACGGCAGGTCGGGCCGCTGGCCGAGCACGGAGGCGTGCGACGAGCCCGAGTCGAACCAGACGTCGAGGATGTCGCGCTCCTTGTCGAACTCGGCGCCGGCGCAGCCCGGACAGCTGAAGCCCCCGGGCAGCAGGTCCTTCGCCTCGCGCGCCCACCAGGCGTCGGCGCTCTCCGTCTCGAACACGTCCGCCACGTGGCGCACGAGGTCGGGCCGCAGCAGGCCCTTGCCGCAGCCGCGGCAGTAGAACGCCGGGATCGGGACGCCCCACAGCCGCTGGCGCGAGATGCACCAGTCGGGGCGCGTCGCGATCATGTTGCCGATGCGCTCCTGGCCCCAGGCCGGCACGAAGCGCGTGGCGGCGATCGCCTCGAGCGCCTGCTGCCGCAGCGAGGGCTGGCCCTCGTCGAGGGCGATGAACCACTGCTCGGTGGCGCGGAAGATGATCGGGTGCTTGCAGCGCCAGCAGATCGGATAGGAATGGACGTCCTTGCCCGCCTGGACGAGCGCGCCCTTCTCGCGCAAGAGCTCGATCACCTTCGGGTTCGCGTCGAAGACGCGCTGGCCGGCGAAGGCTTCGACCTCGGGCAGGAAGCGGCCGCCCTCGTCGACCGGGCAGTAGATGTCGAGGCCGTAGCGGACGCCCGTCAGGTAGTCGTCCCAGCCGTGGCCCGGCGCCGTGTGCACGACACCCGTTCCGGTGTCGAGCGTCACGTAGTCGGCGAGCACACCCTTCGAGTCGCGGTCGATCCACGGGTGGCGGAAGCGCACGCCCTCGAGCTCGGCACCCTTCACGTCCGCGACGGGCGTCCCGAGGCTGAGGCCGATGCGCTTCGCGACGACCGTGCTCATCGCCTTCGCGATCAGCAGCAGCTCGCGCGAGCCCTCGACCGGGAAGAACGCGTACTCCGCCTCGGGATGGAACGCCAGCGCCAGGTTGGCGGGCAGCGTCCAGGGCGTCGTCGTCCAGGCGACTGCGGACACCGGATGGCCCGCCAGGGCCGGATGCCGATCGGCGAGGCGCGCGGCCTCCTCGGCCGCGAGCGCGAAGCGCACGTCGACTTGAGGGCTCTCGTGGCGCTCGTCGTACTCGACCTCGGCCTCGGCGAGGGCCGTGCGGCACGAGATGCACCAGTGCACCGACTTCTTGGCCTTGTAGACGAGGCCCTTCTCGGCGAAGGTGGCGAGCTGGCGCACGATCGTCGCCTGGTAGCCGGGCGACATCGTGAGATAGGGGTCCTCCCATTCGCCCATCACGCCCAGCCGCTCGAACTCCTCGCGCTGGATGCGGACGAACTTTTCGGCGTACTTGCGGCACTCCTGTCGAAACGCGACGGGCTTCATCTCGTGCTTCTTCGAGCCGAGGTCGCGTTCCACCTTGAGCTCGATCGGCAGCCCGTGGCAGTCCCAGCCGGGGCGGTAGGGCGAGTCGTGCCCCAGCATCGAGCGGCTCCTCACGACGACGTCCTTCAGGATCTTGTTGAGCGCCGTCCCGAGATGGATGTGGCCGTTGGCATAGGGCGGCCCGTCGTGGAGCACGAACGGGGGCCGGCCCTTTCGGGCCTTGCGCAGCGTCGCGTAGAGCCCCGATTCCTTCCAGCGAGCCAGCCGTTTCGGCTCCGCCTGGGGCAGGTTCGCCTTCATCGGGAAGTCGGTCTTCGGGAGATTGAGGGTCGTCCGCAGGTCGGACTCAGTCATTCCAGGCATGGGTCCCGAAGCATGAAAAAGCAACGTAGCACGCGGGTTTCTTTGCCGTCAAACCTCGCGCTTCTGAGAGCGACGCGCTGAGCTACAATCGCTGTAAGGCCAGGCGCGACGAGGAGATGGGAGTGATCACCAGGCGCATCCGAACGTGGGGGCTGCTTTTGGCCCTGGCGCTGCCCATGAGCTCGTGCGGCAGCGAGGGAGCCGAGTGCGACCGCTGCTCGAGCGACGACGACTGCACCGGGGGCCTGACGTGCTCGGCGTTTTCCGACGGCAGCGAGCGCTGCGGCTCGGGCCTCGGCGAGACGAGCTGCCGCGTCCGCTGAGGGGCGCCTAGTCGCTGCCCTGAGCGTCGGCCGCGGTCCGCTCCGGCTCGGGGCTGGCTTCGGGCGCCGCTGCGGGCTCCTCCAGCTCGCCGCGCGCGAGCACGAGCAGGACAGCCGCCCCGGTCGAGAGACCGGCGAGTACCGTGAACGCCGGCCAGATCACGAGCTGGGGGAGGAGGGTCAGCCAGAAGAGCTGCTCCCAGCTTCCCGCGACGAACGTCCAGCTGCCGCTCGCGAACGCCACCCCGACCTGCGTGAGCGGCGAGACGTCGTAGTGTGTTCCGGCCGCGAATCGCGTGGCCACGACTCCCACGAGCGCCACGAACCCGCGCACGAGGAAGGCGTAGCGCAGCAGGTCCTGCAGCAGTCCGATCGCGCCGCGCTCGGGCCGCAGCGCGACGGCGAGGTAGGCGCCCGCCACGGGCGCGAGCCACGTGACGCCCGCTGCTTCGACGAGCACCGGGGGGGCGGCGCTCTTCTCCAGCAGGAAGCGCACGGCCGTCACCAGCCACGCGACCGCGACCGAGCTCAGCAGCGGCCGGGGCTTGAGCCAGCGCGCCAGCGCGTCGCTGAAGATCAGCCCGGTGAAGCCGAGCAGCAGGCAGAAGCCGGTGAGCACGTAGTAGTAGAGGCTGGCCGAGGCCGACGCGCGCGCGGTGAGCGTCGCCGGGCCCACGAGAACGAGCGACGTGAGCGCGGACTCGCGCAGCCCCTCGGAGCGCAGCGCCGCCACCAGGAAGCCGAGGCCGGCGAGGCTCGTCGCGATCGAGAGCCGCCTCCTGTAGCCGACGGGCAGTCGCGGCCACCAGTGCATCGGCACCGCGATCGCGACCGCAAGCGCGACCGTGAGCAGGAGAGAGGTCACGGGGCCTGAAGGGTATCATGCCGCGGTGACCGACGAGCCGGCGCTGCTCGCACGCGAAGGACGCGACGCCTCGCGCGGCAGCGCCATCAAGCTCGCCGCCGAGGTGCTCTCGCGCCTCGTGGGCCTCGCGACCACGCTGCTGCTGATCCGCGGCCTCGGCGCCTCCGACTTCGGCGCCTTCGGGCGCCTCTCGGTGATGGCGCTGCTCGCGGCGGAGCTCGCCGAGCTGGGGCTGCAGACGCTGGCCTCGCGTGCGCTCGTGGCCGGCTCGCTGTCGCTGCGCGCGCTCGTGCGCGTGCGGCTGGTGCTGCTCGCGTGCGTGGGCGGCGTCGCGATCGCCTGCGCCGCGCTCGCGCCCGTACTGTCTCCGCTCGTGCTCTGGTTCGTGCTGTCCGGCTGGGGCGAGTTCCTGGGCGTGGCGCTCCGCAGCCGCGGGCGGCGCGTGGCCGAAGCGGTGCTGCTGCTCTGCCTGCGATCGCTCGGGCTCGTGGCGGCGGCGCTCGTGCTGTCGCGCGGCGGCGACCTCGCGGCGCTCGCCTGGGCGCTCGCGGCGTCGGTGCTGCCGGCGCTGCTGCTGGGCGCGCTGCTCGTCCGGCGCTCGCCCGGCGCGGGCGCCGACGCGAGCGTGGCGACGGTAGCGCGCGAAGCGCTGCCGCTCGCGCTCCACGGCGGGCTGGTGCTGCTCAGCCCGCGGGTCGAGTTCCTGGTGCTGTCGCTGCTGCGCGGCGACCGCGAGACAGGGTTGTTCCTCGCCGCGCTGCGCGTGTACGAGTTCCTGAACGTCGTTCCCGCGGCCGTCAGCGCCGGGGCGATGCCGGGCCTCACGCGCGAGGCGCTGCGCGGCCGCGGGGAGGTGCGCGAGCGCACGGCATGGACGCTCGCGTTTCTCGCTGTGCCCGCGGCAATCGGGCTGGGGCTGGTGGCCCCCGCGGTCGCTCGCCTGCTGCTCGGTGGCGGCTACGACTCCGCGGACTACACGGCCACCGAGACTGCCCTGCGGCTGCTGGCGCTCGCGCTGCCCGCGCTCTTCATGAACGGGCTGCTGCTGTCGGCGCTCGTCGCGGCGTCGCGTGGCAGCCGGCTGCCGCGGCTGACCGCGGTGCGCGTCTGCGTCGCGCTGCTGCTGGCGCTGCCGCTCGTGACCCGTGCCGGAAGCGCGGGCGCCGCGCTCGGCATCGTGATCGCCGAGTGGCTGCTGCTCGCGCTCGCGGCGCGGGCGTGCCGGACGGCAGCGTTCAGCGTCGAGCTCGCGCGCCCCCTGGCCTGGGCGCTCGTCGCGACGCTGCCGATGGCGGTCGCGGTCGTCGGCGTGCGCGACGAGCTGTGGATCGCGCTGCCGCTGGGCGCCGCGGTGCAGCTCGGCGCCGTGCTGGTGGCGCGAAGGCTCGCGGCCGGACGCGAGGCAGCCGGCGATCTCCGGTATCCTTAGTCCCTCCCAGGAGGTGCTCCACGCTCGTGGCCCGGGGCGGCGCCAGGCGCCAGCCCGTCGTGCTCTATCAGCCCCGAGACGAGACGGCGCCGATGCCGCTCGATCTGCTGGCGCTCGGCTCCTGGATCGAGGGGCGGCACGTGGTGATCGTGGACGGCCGCTTCGAGCTCGCGCCGGAAGCGCGTGTGGTCGAGCTCGCGCGCAGCGCCCTCCTCATCTGGGTCAGCGTGCGGACCGGCGAGCCGCTGCGCGAGGCCCTGCGGGTGAGCCGAGCCGCGCGCGGGGCGAGCCCGGAGCTGCCGGTGATCTGGAGCGGCCCGCACGTCGTCGTCGATCCGGGATCGTGCCTCGAGACGGGGGCCGTGGACGCCTGCGCTCCCGGCGCGGGCGAGGAGCCGCTGCAGGGCGCCGTCGAGGCGCTGCGCTCCGGCCGTCCGCTGGCGTCGGTGCCGGGCCTGCAGGTCGCGGGGGCTGCGCCGGTCGCACCAACGCCGCCGCCGACGCAGCTGTGGCCGCGCGCCCTCTACTCGCTGCTCGACGTGGAGCGCTACTTCGAGGAGCGCGGGGCGCGCCGCCTCGACTACGCGTCGAGCCGCGGGGTGCGCGAATCGGGCTGGCTGGGACTGCGGTTGGAGCGTGTCGTGGGCGAGGCGCTCGAGCTGGCCGACCGTTACCGGGTCGCCGAGCTGTGCTTCAAGGACCAGGACTTCTTCGCCGATCCGGACCGCGCGGTGGCGATCGCCGAGGGACTGCTCGAGGCCGGCGCGCGGCTTGCCTGGCGCGCCGGAGCGCGAGCCGGCGACGTGCTCGATGCCGAGCCCGCGATGCTGCGGCGGCTGGCCGCGGGCGGATGCCGGGGCCTGGAGGTCGGCGCGGGCGACGTCGGCCGCGAGCGGCTGCTCGAGGCCGGCGCCCGGCTCAGCGGCGCGGGGATCGTCGGGCGTTTCGTCTTCGAGGTCGCCGAGCCGGGCGGGTCCGGCCCGAGCCTCGCGAGCGCCGTCTCCACGGCGCGCGCGCTGTGCGCGATGGACAGCCGCTTCGCGACGCCGATCCACAAGCGGCTCGCTGCGCCCGCGCCGGCTCCGCCCGGCCGCCCGCTCGAGGAGTGGGCGGGGTTCGAAAGGCAGCCGTGGCGCGACGGGATCGCCGAGCGGCGGCTCGCGCGCGCGGCCTTCTATTTCGCGGAGGCGCAGCGCGCGCCGGGCCGGCGGCTCGGCAAGCACCTGCTGCGCGTGCTCGCGCTCTTGCGCGTACGGCTCGGCTTCTTCTCGCTGGACTTCGAGAAGGTCGCGGTCGAGCTGTCCGCGCTCGTGCGAACGGGGCGGCCGCGGCCCGTGCCGGGCGAGTGAGCCGGGACGCGTATAATCGGGAGCCTCGATGGCACACGGACTGAACGAGCTGCAGGAGATCCTTCAGGCGATGGCCGCCCAGAAGGACAAGGTCGCAGACCGACGCGAGCTGCTGCTCGACATGGGCGAGCGCGTGGTCAAGTCGATCAGCCAGGCGTTCGCCTGCAAGCAGGAGGAGGTCGCGGTGCTGCTGGTCTCGGTGGACGGCAGGCACCTGCGCTTCATCGCGCCGCGACTGTTCGCGTCGCTGGGGACGATCCCGACCACCAAGCGCGACTCGATCGCGGTCGGAGTGCTCGGGCGCCGCTCGGGCGAGGTGATCAACAACGTGCCGATGGTGAAGCACGTGTCCTTCTTCGAGTCGATCAAGCTCAAGGACAAGCCGCTGCCGATCCAGAAGATGGTGACGACGCCGCTCATCGTGCGCGGGCAGCCGGTGGGAGTCGCCGAGATCAGCCG
>DATBSL010000382.1:0-2132 GCA_036559805.1 Vicinamibacteria bacterium | reverse complement strand
ACGCGATCCAGAAGATCCGCTCGGTCAAGGAGCAGATCGAGAAGACGCGCACCGAAGTCGAGCTGGCGACGCGCCGGGGCGACCTGGCGAAGGCGTCCGAGCTGCAGTACGGCGCGCTGCCGAACCTCGACAAGCAGCTCGTGGCCGACAACGAGAAGCTGGCGCAGCTGCAGTCGAAGCAGAAGATGCTCAAGGAGGAGGTCGACGCCGAGGACGTGGCCGAGGTGGTCGCGCGCTGGACCGGCATCCCCGTCTCGCGCCTGCTCGAGGGCGAGATGCAAAAGCTGCTGCACGTCGAGGACCGCCTGCGCGAGCGCGTCGTCGGGCAGGACGAGGCGCTGCTGCTCGTCGCGAACGCGGTGCGCCGCTCGCGCGCGGGGCTCGGCGACCCGCGCCGTCCGATCGGCTCGTTCCTGTTCATGGGCCCGACCGGCGTCGGCAAGACCGAGCTGGCTCGGGCGCTCGCCGAGTTCCTGTTCAACGACGAGCACGCGCTCGTCCGGCTCGACATGTCGGAGTACATGGAGAAGCACACGGTGGCCCGCCTGGTCGGGGCGCCCCCGGGCTACGTCGGCTACGACGAGGGCGGCCAGCTCACCGAGGCCGTGCGCCGGCGGCCGTACGCGGTGATCCTGCTCGACGAGGTCGAGAAGGCGCACCCGGACGTGTGGAGCGCGCTCCTGCAGGTGCTCGACGACGGCCGGCTCACCGACGGCAAGGGCCGCACCGTGGACTTCCGCAACGCGGTCGTGATCATGACGTCGAACGTCGGCTCCGACATCATCCAGGAAGCCTCGCGGCGCGGCGACGACGACGAGCGGCTGAAGGACAAGCTGATGGACGTGCTCCGGCACACGTTCAAGCCCGAGTTCCTGAACCGCATCGACGAGACGGTGGTCTTCCACTCGCTCGGCAAGGGCGAGATCGAGCGCATCGTCGAGATCCAGCTCAAGGACCTCCGGAAGCGGCTCGCGGAGCGCAAGCTCCAGCTCGAGGTGACGCCGGATGCGAAGGCGCTCCTCGCCGAGCGCGGCTACGACCCGGTCTTCGGCGCGCGGCCGCTCAAGCGCACGATCCAGCGCATGATCGAGAACCCGCTGGCGGTCGACGTCCTTGCCGGCCGCTTCGCCGAGGGCGACACGGTCGTGGTCGAGCCCGACGGCGAGACGCTCCGCTTCAGGAAGGAAGTCGCGGCGGCCGTCGCGAGCTGAAGAATCCCCGGTCGTTGGCGGCGCGCGGCTCAGCGCCGCGTGTCGCGCCCCTCGCACCCTGCCGAGGGTAAGATCGTGCGCTTTGTTCCAGGGCAGACGAGGAGCGTCGTTCTGAGCTTCGCCAAAGGCTCGCGCCTGGGCGCCTTCGAGATCACGACACCACTCGGCGCGGGCGGCATGGGCGAGGTCTATCGAGCGAGCGACACGAGGCTCGGGCGCGACGTCGCGCTCAAGCTGCTGCCCGAGGCGTTCGCTTCCGATTCGGACCGGCTCGCGCGCTTCGAGCGCGAGGCAAAGCTGCTCGCGTCGCTCAACCACTCCAACATCGCGCACGTCTACGGCTTCGAAAGCACGACGCTCGCGGACGGCTCGCAAGCCCACGTCCTCGTGATGGAGCTCGTCGAAGGGGAGGACCTCGCGGCGCGCCTGAAGCGTGGGCCGCTTCCCGTCGACGAGGCGATCGCGATCGCGAGGCAGGTCGCGGACGCGCTCGAGGAAGCCCACGACCGGGGCATCGTTCACCGCGACCTGAAGCCCGCGAACGTCAAGGTCACGCCGGACGGCAAGGTCAAGGTGCTCGACTTCGGTCTCGCCAAGGCCTGGGCGGGCGACGGGAAAGGCGCATCGTCCACGCCGGACCTCTCGCAGTCCCCCACCCTCGCCCACACCGGCACCGCCGCGGGGCTGATCCTCGGCACGGCCGCCTACATGTCGCCCGAGCAGGCGCGCGGCAAGCCCGTCGACAAGCGCGCGGACATCTGGGCTTTCGGCGTGGTGCTGTACGAGCTGCTCACGGGCCGCGCGCCCTTCGGCGGCGAGACGGTCTCGGACGTGCTGGCGGGCGTCCTCGCGCGCGAGATCGACTGGAGCTCGCTGCCGGCGAGCACGCCGCCGGCCGTGCGCCGGCTGCTCGGCCGCTGT
>DATBSL010000381.1:0-15646 GCA_036559805.1 Vicinamibacteria bacterium | reverse complement strand
CCGCAGTTCCGCGCGCGCTTCGAGCGCGAGGCGAAGAGCGTCTCGGCGCTCAACCACCCGCACATCTGCGCGATCCACGACGTCGGCAGTGCGACCGTCCAGGGCACCGAGCTGCACTACATGGTGCTCGAGCTCGTCGAGGGCGAGTCGCTCGCGCAGCGCCTGGCCAAGGGGCCGCTACCGCTGCCGGACGTCCTGCGCCTCGGAGCTCAGATCGCACAGGCGCTCGACGCCGCGCACCGCGCCGGGATCGTCCACCGCGACCTGAAGCCCGGCAACGTGATGCTGACGCGCGGCGGCGTCAAGCTCCTCGACTTCGGCCTGGCCGCGCGACCCGGCGACGGATCGGCCGTCGTCCCGGTGCAGTCGTCGCTCCACACCGAGGCGAGGCCGCTCACCGAGCAGGGAACGATCGTCGGCACGTTCCAGTACATGGCGCCGGAGCAGCTCGAGGGACTGCCGGCCGACGCCCGCACCGACATCTTCGCGCTGGGCGCCGTGCTCTACGAGATGGCTACGGGACGGCGCGCCTTCGAAGGCAAGACGCGCACGAGCCTGATCGCCGCGATCGTGTCGGCGCAGCCGCCGCCGATCTCGAGCGTCCAGGGCATGTCACCGCCGGCGCTCGACCACGTGGTGCGCAAGTGCCTGGAGAAGGACGCCGAAGACCGCTGGCAGAGCGCGCGCGACGTCGCGGCGGAGCTCCAGTGGGTCGCCGAGGGCGGCTCGCGGGCCGGGCTGCCTGGGATCGTCGCGACGCGGCGGCGCGTGCGCGAGGGGACCGCCTGGGCGATCGCCGCGCTCGCCGGACTCGCGGCGATCGGCTTCGCCGTCGCCTGGACGCGGCGGGCGCCGAAACCCGCCGCGGTCGTCCGCTTTCAGGTCCCGAACCCCCCGGGCCTCCTGGCCGTAGGCCCGCCAGCGCTCTCGCCCGACGGGCGCCTGCTAGCCTTCGACGCGACCGACGCCAAGGGAACGAAGTCCATCTGGCTGCGCCCGCTCGACGCGCTCGAGTCGCGGCCGATCCCGGGCACCGAAGGCGTCGTCCGCCCGATCTGGTCGCCCGACAGCCGCTCGATCGCGTTCATGTCCGGCGGAAAGCTGCGCCGTGTGGCCGTGGCCGGAGGGCCGGTGCAGACGATCGGCGACGCGCAGTACGGAGCCGACGGCTCGTGGAGCCCGCGCGGCGTGATTCTCCTCGACGGCCGAGGCAACGACCCGCTGTGGATGATCGACGCCGCGGGAGGCATTCGCAAGGAGCTCGTCGTTCCGGACGCGGCCAAGGGCGAGCGCGGAGCGGGCTGGCCGGCGTTCCTTCCGGACGGCCGCCGTTTCCTGCACCACGTGATGATGGCGAACCCGGAAGAAAACGCGCTTCGGACGCGCGACCTGGAGACGGGCGAGTCGAAGACGATCATGCGCTCACCCTCGCAGGTCGTCTTCGCCCCTCCGGGCTTCCTGCTCTTCGTCCGCGACCGGACGCTCGTGGCGCAGCGCTTCGACACGAGCGCGCTCGAGCTGCGCGGCGACCCGATCCCGCTCAGCGAGGGCCTCGGCACCGGCGACCTCGGGCTCGTGTCGATCTCCGCCTCGACGACGGGCGCCCTCGCCTACCGCCCCGGGATGGCGGCGCGGGGGCGTCTCGTGTGGATCGACCGCAAGGGCCAGGAGACGCCCGCCCTCGACCAGGAGGGCGCGTACGGGGACGCCTCGTTCTCCCCCGACGGCAGGCGGCTGGTCTTCGACATCGGCGAGGACAACGACAAGGGAGACCTCTGGATCCGCGACTTCGCGCGCGGCACGACCACCCGCTTCACGTTCGAGCCGGCCCTCGAGTTCGGGCCGGTCTGGTCGCCGGACGGGAAGCGGATCGCCTATTCGGTGCAACGGAAGAAGGTGGACCTCTTCTGGAAGGACGCCGCCGGGACCGGCGAGCCCGAGCTGCTGCTGGAGAACGACGAGGACAAGTTCATCACCGACTGGTCGCGCGACGGGACGCTCGTCTTCGCGAGCCGCGGCGAGCAGAACTGGGACCTCTGGGCGATGCGCACGACGGGCGACCGCAAGCCCTTCCCTCTTCGGAAGACCCGGTTCGTCGACATCAACGGAAGGCTTTCACCCGACGGACGCTTTCTCGCGTTCCAGTCGAACGAGTCGGGCCGCCAAGAGATCTACGTGCAGGAGTTCCCCGAGGCACGCAGCAAGTGGCAGGTCTCGACGAGCGGCGGTCGCGAGCCGTCCTGGCGGAAGGACGGCCGCGAGCTCTACTACCGCTCCCCCGACGCCCGCTTGATGGCCGTGCCGGTCGAGAAGGGCGCGTCCTTCACTACGGGAACGCCGCAGCCGCTCTTCCAGGCGCGCTTCGCGCCGATCCTCGCGAACAGCCTCTATCGGCCGAGCCCCGACGGCCAGCGGTTCCTGGTGACCGCCCTCGGGTCCGGGGAGGTCACGCCGCCCGCCGTCGTGGTACTGAACTGGGCCGCAGCGCTCGAGAGCCCCTCTCGCTAGCAGTCGCAGCCGAGCTTCAGCTTGCGCACCCAGACGTTGCGGAAGCGCATCGGGTTGCCGTGGTCCTGCAGGCTGATCGGCAGCGCCTCCGGGTGCGCGGAGTACGGGGTGCGCACCTTGTTGCTGGTCGGGCCGATCAGCTCCCTCGCGAGCTGCACCAGGACGCCGTTGTGGAAGACGGTGGCGCGGGCCGGCTTCTCGACGGCGCCCGTGGCCGTGAAGCGCGGCATCTGGAACACGATGTCGTACACCTGCCACTCGCCCGGCGGGCGGCTGACGTTGACGAGCGGCGGGAACTGCCCGTAGAGAGCGCCCGCCTGGCCGTCGGGATAGGTCTTGTTCTGGTAGCTGTCGAGGACCTGCACCTCGTAGCGGCTGCCGCCGAAGAAGACGCCGCTGTTGCCGCGGCCCTGGCTCTCGCCCACGGGCGGCGTCGGCGCCATCCACTCGATGTGGAGCTGCACGTCGCCGAAGGTCTGGAGCGTCTCGATGGCGCCTTTGCCCTTCACGACCTCCATGTAGCCGTTCTCGACCTTCCACTCCGCGGGCGCGTCCTTGCCCTGGCTCTTCCACGCCTTCAGGTCCTTGCCGTCGAAGAGCACGATCGCGTCCGAGGGCGCGCCCGCGGGCGCTGCCGGCGGCACTCCGACACCCGGCGTCACCAGCACCGGCTGCTCGCGGTCGAGGTCGTGCTGCTTGATGCCCTCCGGGTCGGGAGGAGGCGTGGGTGGTGGGGCCGGGGGCGCCTGCGCGAAGGCTGACGTCGTGGCGACGAGGAGTAGGACCGCGGATCTCATGCTCTCGACCTCCGGGATCGCCGCCCGAAAAACCGGGCGGCACGCTGCGCGTTATACCACCACGGCTCTCAGGGGAGCGACCCGGGCACGGCGAGCTCCTTCGCCTCCTGCTTGCCCTCGCGCTCGACGACCAGCGGCAGCTTGCGTCCCGTCCTGGCCCGCATGGCGAGCTTCAGGTTCCAGACCGAGGCCTGCGGGCTGCCGTCGATCGTGACGATGCGGTCGCCCGCCTTGAAGCCGAGCTTGTCGGCCAGCGATCCCTTCGGCACCACCGCGATGAGCGACGGCGTGCTCTGGTAGTAGCGGGCGCCCAGGTTGAAGTCGCGCGGGTCGCCCGGCAGGCCCAGCTCGGCGCGGCGGTCGGGGGGGAGCGCCTCCACGAACGACTTGGAGGCGCGCAGGGTGCCCAGGGCATCGGGCGGGAACGCGATCCCCGGCTCGAGCGCGCGCGCCTGCGCGAACAGGTTGGCCGGCTCGCCCTGCCACGAGTTGGCCTTCTGCGCGTCGGCGACCGACTTCGTCATGAGCTCGATGTACTTGTCGGCGTCCTGCGTGATCCGCTGCACGTCCTCCGACATGCGTTTGCGCGCGGGATCCGAGGGCGACATCTTCGAAAGCTCCTCGATCTGCCGCTTCAGGTACTGGTGCGCCGTGTGCAGCGCCGTGCTCAGGCTGTGGTTGTGGAAGCCCCACGAGCGGCCGAGGATCGAGGTCGCGTACTCGCCCGCCGTCTTCACGTCCGCCGTCCCGAGCCAGACGCCGGCCATCGACCGGTCGAAATCGTCGGTCGAGAACACGGCCCCGGCCGTCGCCAGCTCGATCTGCACCACCTGCTGGCCGGGCTTCGCGTCCACGACCTTCTGCCAGCGCAGGCGTCCGTCGCTGCTCGTGGCCACGAGCAGGTGCTGTCCGGCCGCCACGGTCACGCGCCGGATCTCCTTCGCGGGCAGCGTCGCGAGCGGCTCGCCGTTGAGCGTCAGCGAGCACGGAAGGTCGGAGGTCAGCATCAGCACCGGCGCCGCGGCGGCGGCCGGAGCCGAAGCACTCGGCGCGGCGGGGTTGACCGGCTTCTTCTCCTCGACCTTCGGGCGCGGCCGCGGCTTGGTGCGCGTGTCGGGCGGCGGCAGCTCCTGCGCCCAGGCTGCCGCCGACAGCAGCACCAGCGATCCCGCCATGCCTACACGACGCAGAAGACCCGGCTTCATGCTCGCCCCCAGGCCGTGAATGCTACCAGTCGCCGTGCACGTTCACGCAGCCGCCCTTGGGCTCCACCAGGCCGCTCATCCAGACGGTCCCGCGATCCGCTACCGCGGCCGCCCCGGGCACCGGGTCCGGAAGCGCCCCGGCCCGCTGCGCGGCCAGGCTCCAGAAGAGCGCCGAGCCGTCCCAGGCGCAGCGCGGCTCGTTCGAGCTGAGCTCGAGGTCGCGCTCCTCGCCGGGCGCGAGCGTGAGGTTGAACTCGCGGGCGCAGAAGGCGCTGTTGAAGGTGGCGATGTCGAAGCCGCTCGCCCGGGCCGCGAGCTGCGCGTCGCTTCCCGCCGGCAGCGCGCTCGGCCGCAGGTAGACGGCCCCCAGCCAGGCGATCTCCACGGGCACCGCGGCGCGGTTGCACAGCCGCAGCCGTCCGTTGCGCAGCGCCCCCGAGCGCAGCAGCGTCTCGACCGGTGCGAGCCGCGCGACCGTCTCGCGAGCCTCCAGGTACGCGGCGTCGGACTCGCGCCGCGCGATCTCTTCCTGGTTCTTGCCCGTGCTGAGCATGAAGAACACGGCGGCCGCGACCAGCAGCATCGACGCGAACGCGACGAGCGTGGCGAACGCGACGCCGACGCCGCGTCGCGCCGCCCGGGGGGCGGGCTCGGGAGGGATCGAGGCGCCCGGTCCCCGAATCATGCTGGGCGGCGCGTCGATCGACTCGGGCACGACGACGGGCTGGGCCGAGGGCAGGTCGCTCACCGCGTAGTCGAGCAGCAGGTCGGGCGCCAGCAGGCGCACGGCGTCGCGCAGCTCCTCCAGGTTCTTCTGCCACGTGCGCTGCAGGTGCGGGGTCTGCGCGCTCGCGATCCGCGCCTCCAGGTCGGCCGACATCTCGTCGTAGCGTGCCTTCACCTCCCACGACGACGCGCCGACGGCGACGCCCAGCCGCGCCGCCGCGTCCTCGCGCGGCCCGAGACCCGCGGCGGGCGCTGCGCGCGGCGGAGCCGGAGGCGGCAGTGGCGGCGGAGTCGGCCGGCGCGGCGTGGGAGGGTCGGCCTCCGTTGCGGCCAGCACCACCGTCCGGTCGATGGCAGCGGACGGATCGATCAGCACGGTGGCGAGGTCGTCCTCGAGCTCCACGCGCAGCGCGACCGTGCCGACCTTCAGCTCCTGTCCATGCGCGAGCGCTCCCTCGGAGACGCGCCGACCGTCGAGCTGCGTGCCGTTGGCCGAGCCCTGATCGGTGAAGTGCCAGCGCCCCTCGCGCTGCTCGAGGACAACGTGGCGTCGCGAGATCGAGCGGTCCTCGAGCCGCAGGTCGCAGTCCTTGTCGCGGCCGAGGACACCGCGCTCCTTGTCCAGCTCCAGGACGCTTCCGTCGGGGGCGACGAGGCGCAGCTTGCCCATCGGCTCCCCTACCTCAGGTTGAAGCACTTGGGGTCGAAGTCCCGGCCCCAGGCGCCGATCAGGTTGTAGCTCGCCGACCCGCTGTCCGACTCGCGCACCGCGTTCATTGCATAAAAGAGGACCTGGCCGCCCCAGTTGCAGCCCTCCTGCGTCGAGCTGAAGAGCAGCGCCCGCGACTCGCCGGCGTAGATGGGCGGCGAGCGGAAGCCCTGGCATCGCGACGAGTCGAAAAGCCGCAGGCTCTGGCCGTCGTGGTGGACAGCGGCCACCCAGGGCAGCGTGAGCGCGTCGCCGCTGCGGTTGCAGACCTGGAAGTCGTGGGTGCGCAGCGTCTCCGCGGCGCGCTTCAGGACGGCGGCGCGGGCCTGGACCGAGGCCGCTTCGCGCTCGAGCTCGACGAGCCTCGCGGACGACGCACGCCAGCTGATGCCCAGGCGCGTCGTGTAGACGAAGAGCGGCAGCACGACCACGAGCGCCACCACGACGGCGATCGGGAAGGTGCGTCGCGACGCGGCGGGCTTGTGGGCGGCGCTCATGAGATCAGGTTGTTGATGAGCGTAGCGTCCACCAGCGTCTTCTGCAGCGCGAGGCTGGCCGCCCCGTCCTGGTCCTCGGCCCCGAAGACCTGCGCGAGCGTCGCCCCGGTGTGCGCGTCGTAGGCTTCGACGGCGACCGTGCCGTCGGCCCGGCACTCCGTCGTCACCTCGATCGGGTGGTTGACGCGCGCGGGGGGCAGCGGGCCCACGTTGAGCCGGCCGAGCGGCACGAGATCGGACGTGTCTCGGAACTGCACGAAGTCGAGCACGATGCGCTCCTGGTTCTTGCGCGTGGTGTAGTAGGTCTTCTTGGCCTTGACCGGCAGCGGCATGCTCTTCTTCACCAGCGTGTCGACCGCCACGCGGCCGCTGGCGGCGTCGACCGTGCGCACGCCCACGTTGTACCCCGTGACGCCGCGCAGCTCGGGCGGGATCTGGTAGGCCTCGGCGTCCCCGGCGAGCTGGGCCGCGTGGAGCGCGGCGCCGTAGGCGATCGCCTTGCTCGGCTCGTGGTGGCGCAGCTGCTGGTGCGGGGCGCAGAAGATCGCGCGCAGCCGCTCCTCAGCCGTCGGGATGAACGAGGAGCCGCCCACCATCAGCACGTCGCTCACGTCCGCGGGGCGCAGCCCCGCCTCTTCCACGCAGCGCAGCGTCTCGGCCTCGGTGCGCTCGAGCAGGTCCTTCGTCACCGCGTCGAAGGCCTCGCGGCGGATCTCGACCTCGACCGCCTGGCCCGCGAGCAGGATCAGCCGGCGCACCGAGCGCCGCGTCGGCAGGCACAGCTCGATCTTCAGCTCCTCCGAGACGCGCCGGAGCTCCAGGAGCGTGCGGGCGCCCGTCGGGACCGCGTGCCCCAGCACCTTCTCGAACTGCTCAAGCACCACCTCGGCCACGCGCTCGTCGATCTCCTTGCCGCCGAGCTCGGTGTGGCCGGTCTTGGCCAGCACGTAGACGCCCTTCTCGTCGAGGCTGAGCGCGGTGGCGTCGAAGGTCCCGCCGCCGAAATCGTAGACGAGCAGGATGCGGTCCTTTTTCGCTGACGCGACGCCGTAGTGCAGCGCCGCCGCGACCGGCTCCTCCACCAGGCCGAGCACCGGCAGGCCCGCGAGCGCCGCCGCGGCCAGCACGGCGCGCCGCTGCGGGTCGTTGAAGTGCGCCGGCACGGTGATCACCGCGCTCTCCACCCGCGACGAGCCCAGGCTCTCGGCGTCGTAGGCGAGCTTCTTCAGCACGAGCGCCGCGGCTCCTTCCGCCCGCCAGCCGCGGCCCTGCTCGTCGTAGAGCAGCGCCTCCGTGGTGCCGAGCTTGCGCTTGAAGAACCTCACGACCGTGGCGGAGGGGTCGGTCTCGAGCAGGGCTTCCGCCATGCTGCCGACGAAGGCGCTCGCCTTCTCGATGTGGATGACCGACGGCGTGTGCACGAGCTCGGGCTCGAGGCAGTCCGGGATCAAGCGCGGGCGTCCCTCGGGCCCGATGTCCGAGATCAGCGAGTAGGTGGTGCCGAGGTCGATCCCGACCCTCATGCCACTCCGCCGCTCCCGTCCCCGGAAGGCGGCTTCGGAGGCTGAGACGCCGCCGCGGCCTCGCGGGCGGCCTTGCGCGCGGCGGCGTCGGCCTTGAGCGCCGCGAGCTTCGCGCGCGCCTGCTCGACCGCGGCGAAGGCCCGCTTCGACTCGTCGACAGGCGGAGCGGCCTGAGGCTCGACCGGAGCTTCGGCCGGCGCGGACGGGGCGGGCGTGGCCGTGGCGGAGGGACTCGACCCCGCCGGAGCCGCAGCCTTCGCAACAGGAGGCGAAGCCGGGGCGGGCGGCGGAGCCGCGACCGACGGCTTCGGCCACAAGTTGCGCAGCTCGGCGCGCACCTGGTCGAGCGTCGATTGGAGCGCCTCACGCTGCTTGCGCACCGGCAGCAGCCGCTTGTCGGCGACTTCGAGCGCGGCGATCCGCCGCTGCAGCCGCTCCCGCTCCGGGTTGGCTTCCGCCCCGCGCCGGGTGAAGTGATCCCGCACGGCCGCTTCGACAGCGGCCAGGAGCGCGCTCACCTGCTGCGAGAGGTGATCGGAGACGAGCGCCGGCCACGCCTTCTGCACGTCGGCGAGGATCCTCCGCACGTCGGGACGCAGCGCCAGCCGCGCGGCCTCCAGCTCCCGCTCGGTGTTCTCGGCGCGCTGCTGCGCGGTCGAGGTGATCACGCTGTAGGTCCCGAAGCCCACGAGCAGGATCGTGAGCGGGATCGTGAACTCTTTGTAGCTGCGCATGAGCGACGCCATGCCGAACATCGAGGCGCCCATCACCAGCAGCATCGAGTACTTGCGCACCGAGGCGAAGTACTCCGTGAAGCCGGGCTTCGGCAGCTCGCCGCGGTACTGGGCCTGAGGCACGACGGTCATGTCGAGGAGCCGCCGCGCGCGCTCGTCGGTGAGGTAGCTGAGCTGGGGCACGAACGCGGGGCCGTCGTGCGCCTGGAGGATGCGCTCGGTCTCCTGGCCCAGCATGCGGAAGAGGTCGTTCGCCGCCACGACGTCCGACGCGCAGTGGCGACCGATCCGCTCGCGCAGGGTGCGGACCAGCTTTTTCTCGAACTGCTCGGGGATGCGCGTCTCGATCCGGGTGGCCTTCGGCTCCTGATGGAGGTGGTCGAGGCCGGCGAGGAGCGCCTCCGTCTCGCGCGTGAGCGTTCCGCTGCCGGGGGCTACGAGGTCGAGCATCCTGTCGGCGACGCCCTGCTCGAGCTCGGCCACGAGGGCCTGGATGCGCGCCTTCACCGCCGCGACAACCTCCGCGCCGGGCGCCGCCCCGAGCAGCGGCTTGGCGACCGGGCGGCCGAGCTTGGCCTGGGCCATCGCCTTCTGGACACGGGCGTCGCGGTCGAGCGCCTCGAAGGCGGCGTCGAACGCCCGCCCCAGGGAGTCGAGCGCGCCAACGGCTGACTCGGCGCGCAGCATGGGCTGGAGGGGCTCCCACGGTGGGGCGGAGAGGGCCGCCCCCAGTCCCTGGGCCGGCGGGGCGGCGGACGCCACTGCCTCGGCGCTCCAGGCGAGCGCCGCGGCGCGGGCCTCGAGCTCCGGCGCGCGGGCGCCCAGCAGCATCACGTGGGGACGGCCTTCCAGCAGGGGCTCGAGCGCGCCGACGTCGTCCCGGCGCACCGGCGCGCCTGCCGCCACGACGAGCAGCGGCGGACGCGGCGTGCCGGCGGGCACGGGCACGGTCGCGCTCAGCGCGCGGACGAAGAATCCCAGCCTGGCCCTGCCCGGCCCGGCGGACTCGACGCGCACGGGCGTTGCGGGCAGCGACTGGAGCGTTGCCGGGGGAAAATCGGGGGCCAGCCACGCCGCGGCCGTGACGGCCGCGGCGCCGTCGAGAGGCGTGACGAGCACGATCTCGACCTCGAGCCCCTGCCCGGCGAGGTGCTCCTCGACGCGGCCCAGACCGCGCAGGATCGACTCGAGGCCCGGGACCTGGCCGGCCTCGCGCGCCAGCTTGCCGAGCTCGGCGGCCAGACTCCGAGTGGTCGGCAGCGCGGTGGCGAAGGACACCTTCGTGAGCAACGCCACCTGACTCTCGGCTCCCCTCCCCCGGCGGGCCGCTCGCCCGCGGGCTTCGTCACAGTACGCCGCACGCCGGAGAGCCGTCAAGGCGCGCTATACTCCCGGCTCCCTCCTGCAACGAACGATCGAAGCACGTGATGGGAACAGTCGGATCTTGGAGGCCCCGATGACGAAGAGCCGCCGCTGCCTCGCAGCCGGGGCGTGTAGCGTCGCCGTGCTGGCAGCCGTCGCGACGCCCGCCCGGGCCCAGACACAGAAGCCCCCGGGCTGGTCCGCGACCGCCAACCTCAGCGGCGTCGCGACGTCCGGCAACAGCAGCACCCGCAGCCTGGGCGGCAAGCTGCGGCTCGAGCGCAACTGGCTGCGGACCTACTTCTTCGTCGAGGGCGGCGGCGTGTACCAGGCGGCCCGCGAGGGCGAGCTCTTCGCGCTCGGGACGCCCGCGAGCTTCGAGCTCGTGGACCAGCGCGATACGGTGACCAAGGCCGAGAAGTACTTCACGGAGACGGGCTTCGAGCGCCGCGTGACCGAGAAGTTCTACTGGACGCTGGGTGCCGGCTGGCGGCGCGACATCTTCTCGGGTGTCGAGCACCAGGTGAGCGCCCGGGGCGGCGTCGGCTACGTGGACGTCAGCCCGCGGAGCGAGTTCAAGGCGGCGGCGCTCGCGACCTACACCGATCAGCAGGACATCGTCGAGGACCCGGAGCTCGAGAACCCGTTCTTCGGCGGCCGCATGACCTTCGACTTCCTGAAGAAGTTCGGCGAGGGCGACCGCAGCCAGTTCAAGACCTTCCTCGCGGTCGATCAGAACTTCCAGACCTCGGAGGACACGCGCATCCTGTGGGACAACGCGCTCACCGTGACGATGACGGCACGGCTGGCGCTCCAGGTCGGCTACATCCTCAACTGGCGCAACCTCCCCGCCTTGGAGGAGATCCCCGTCTTCAGCCTGCAGCCGCCGAACGGAGTCAACACGGGCACGGTCTTGCGGCGGCTGGACAAGCTCGACCAGACGTTCCAGGTCTCGCTGGTCGTCAACTGGTCGCCGCGGCCGCCCTCGGCGGCGAAGCCGACGCCTTAGGGTCGCTGCGGTGGCGGAGCTCTGCCTGGTCCCGGCCGAGGGAGAAGCGTTCCCGCTGACCCGCGACCGCGTGGTCGTGGGGCGCGACGCCTCGGCCGACCTGGTGGTGCGCGACAAGTCGGTCTCGCGGCGCCACGCGACGCTCGAGCGCGGCGCGGAGGGCTACGTGGTCGTGGACGAGAAGAGCGCCAACGGCACCTGGGTCGACGGGAAGCGCGTCTCGAAAGCCAAGCTGGCCCCCGGCCAGCACGTGCGGTTCGGGGCCGTGTCCTTCGAGGTGAAGCCGGCCGCGCCGCCACGTCTGTCGGCGGCGCCCACGCGCGGGGCCGGCCGGGCCGCTCCGGCCGCACCGCCCGCGCCCGAGGAGACCGCGCCACCCCTGTCGCCGGCCAAGGCGGCCGAGCTGCTCGGCGTGCTGCCCGGCACCCCGGCACACGAGGTCAAGCGCCGTTACCACAAGATCTACAACGACTACCAGGTACGGTTGACGAACGCGCCCACCCCCTCCCTGAAGCGGCTCTACCAGCGGAACCTGCAGGAAGTGCAGGCCGCGGCCGAGCTGCTCAGCCCGGGTGTCGTTCGGGAGGGATGACGCCGATCACACCGGACACGAAACGTGCGAGCAATCACGGTCGCTGATCTGTATTGCTCGTAGGAAGCGAGCATGACGGCGCGGCGCGAGGCCGCGGGGGGAGAAGCCGATGGCGGACATTAACCAAGCCCTTGAAGACGCCGTAGAGGCCTGCGAGACCGTCAGCACGCGCAGCAGCGAGGCGCGCGAGAAGCTGGGCGGCCTGGTGCAGGAAGTGACCGATCTCACAGAGGTGCTCGACAAGGCCGAGAGCCAGGTCGAGGCGCACTTCGCGCAGGTGCTCGAGAAGGTGAGCGCCGGCGAGGAGCAGCTCCAGGCGCGCGCCCAGGACGCGCTCGCCGGGCTCAACCAGCTCCAGGAGCGGGCCCGGGCGGTCGAGGAGGAGGTGCAGGACACCGTCCAGCGCCTGAAGACCGGCCTCGACGGCCTCGAGAGCGCGCGCGACGAGATCCTCGGCCGCCTCGACGAGCAGGCGACCGACAAGAAGGCCGAGCTCTTGGACCTCGTGGAGAAGATCAAGACGCTGCAGGCCGCCGCCGACTCCCACCTCGACAAGGCGACCGAGACCATCCAGCTGTTCCGCGGCCACATCGTCGACGCGCGCGACGCGGTCAAGGAGACCAAGGAGAAGCTGGTCGCGGAAGTCGACGAGCTCGAGGAGGGCGCCAAGAAGGCGCTCGACACCCTGCTGGGCGACGCCGACGACTTCATCGAGAAGGGCACGGACACCCTGGAGTCGATGGCCGGGAACCTCGAGGGCCTCACCGAAAAGGCCGTCGAGATGATGGGAACGCAGATCGCCGAGGGTGTCGTCTCGGCGCTCACCCAGTCGATCCAACCGCTCGAGGAAGCCTTCGAGACGCTGTCGGACCTGGTGGGCAACAGCGAGGAGAGCCTGCTCGGGAAGTTCGGCGACATCGCGGAACAGCTCGGCGAGGTGGGCGAGATCATCGAGAAGATCAAGCCCGTCCTGGACATCGTCGAGGAAGCGCTCTAGCCCGCGGGCGGGGAGGGAACCATGGCTGACGACCCGGTCGCAACCATCCAGAACTTCATCGGCACGATGAAGGACACGGCCTCGAACGTCCAGCGCGCGGCGGAGACCGCCGAGAAGCGCGCGAAGGAGATCGAGGACCTCGGACGCGAGATCGCCGACAAAGGCGAGGCGCTCTTCAAGGACGTCGCGGCCTTCGCCGACCGCCTCGACCACGAGGTCGAGGCCAACCTCACGCTGGTCGGCGAATGGCGCGAGAGCCTCGCCCAGATGGCGGAGCAGAGGCTCGGCGAGGCGGCCCAGGAGGTCGAGCGGCTCGGCGACGCGAGCCAGGAGATCCTGATCGGCATGAGCCAGGAGCTGCAGTCGGACTTCAGCGACATGCTGTCCAAGGGCTGGGAAGTCGTCGCGACCGGTCACCAGCAGCTGGTCGACTCGGTGGCCAGCCTCGACGACATGACCGACGACGCGTTCGAGGCGCTCGGCGGAGGGCTCGGCGAGATGGAGTCGCTGCTCGACAGCGTGCGCGCCGCCACGCTCGGGAAGTTCGACGACATGTCGGGCGAGGTGACGGGAGCCATCACGGGCACCCTGGAAAGCGCGTTCGGAGAGATCTCGACCACGATCAAGGAGACCTTCACGGGCGATCTGGACGGGGCTTTCGAGCAGCTGGCGTCTCAGTTCACCGACACGTTCACGAGCTTCGGGGACAACGTCGGCGAGGCGGCCACGCACCTCGTCGAGAAGGGCACCGAGGTCTTCACGGACATGGCGAGCCACGCGCAGGAGCACGCCGTCGAAGCGATCACGAGCGGCGTCACCGAGATGCTCGAGGACGTGCTGGAGGGCCTCGCCTCCGAGTTCGTGGAGTCGATCGCGATGATGGGCGTCGGCGCGGCCACCACGGCCGCACTGGCGCCGTACGTCCCGCTGCTGGTCGCGGCCAAGGCCGTCGCGGGCACGATCAACGACCTGCTCGAAGCGATGAGCTTCGGGCTGTTGTAGGAGGGGGCCATGATCGACGCTGCCGAGCTCAAGCAGACGATGGAGAAGTTGTCGAACGTGGTCCCGACGCTCACGCCGCGCTTCGAAACGCTGGTGCAGGAGGCCGACTCGCTCAAGGTCCGCGCGCAGGCGCTGCTCGAGAAGTTCGAGGAAGCCGACGTGCAGGGCGACGGCCTGTTCAAGGACATCCACGAAGCGCTGATGTCGCTGACCGAGACGGTGGTCACGAACCGCGAGGCGCTCCTGGGCGCGCTCGACCAGGTCGAGACGGGGATTGACGAGTTGCAGGAGGTGGAGCAGGCGCGTGAAGCGCTGAAGCAGGGCGCCGAGGCGGCCGGGACGGCGATGGAGGAGTTCCGGGCCCGGCTCGAGCAGGGCGTCGACCAGGCCCAGCAGGCGGGCGAGAGCTTCCGCGAGGCGCTCAACGAGGTGAAGGAGCAGACCGAGGAAGGCCGCGAGGCGCTGCAGACGGCGCTCGGCGTCGCGCAAGAGGCGGCCGAGACCTTCCAGCAGCACATCGTCGAGGGCCAGCAGGCGATAGACCACCAGATCGACGAGCTCGCGGACCAGATCAAGCAGACGCAGGAAGCCGCCATGGAGCAGCTGGGGGGCTACCTGAAGGCCGCGGACGAGCTGCGCGAGACGTTCACGCACGGGCTCGAGGAAGTGCTGGCGAACGTGATCCAGAACCCGATCACCGAGCTCGCCGAGGAGATGCAGGAGAAGATCAGCAACGAGCTCAAGAGCCTGGTCGACGAGTCGACTGGCGAGCTCAAGGAGGCCCTGGGCGGCCTCGGCCAGCAGGTGCTCGGGGCCAAGGAGGGCTCGTCCTCGGGACGCGGAGCCGTCCAGCCGCTGTTCGACAAGCTCGACGAGTTCTTCGACCCGATCAAGAACGTGATCGACGGCATCCGCAAGGCCGCCGACACCGTCGGGATCGATTTCTAGGCCGGGGGAGGAAGACATGGACCTTCAGGAAGCCGCCGCCAAGACGCTGGACGAGGCCGATGACCTGGTCGAGATGTTCGACTCCGCCGAGAAGCAGCTGGGCGACGCCGAGGACCGCGTCGAGAAGGTCGAGCAGCGCTTCGAGGCGCAGTGGGAGCCTCTCGAGAAGGCAGGCCAGGAGCTGCTCGCCGAAGTGCTCAAGCTGAAGGACACGCTCGACGAGGAGGCGAAGCGGCAGATCGCCGAGCTCGTCGGGCTGAAGAGCCGGGTGACGTGGGCCAAGGAGCACGGCAGCGAGGTGATCGAGGCGACGCACGGCGAGATCACGTCCTTCACCGAGCGGGCGAAGGAGCTCGACCCCGAGCTGGAAGAGGCCCTGAACCAGGTGGAGGAGGTGGGGCAGCTCCTCCGCGACCGGGCCAAGGAAGTCGAGGCGAAGCTGCTGGAGGCGACGCAGGAAGTCGCCGCGCTCATGAACGGCGAGATCCTCTCGGACATCCACGAGATGCAGTCGGAGTTCGAGGAGCGGGTCGCGACGCTGAAGGGCTACGTCACGGGCGAGAGCCTGCCGCAGATCAAGGAGAAGGCCGAGGCGTTGGAGCAGAAGCTCGAGGAGTTCAAGAGCAACCTGCAGGAAAAGCTCGAGAACCTGGGCGAGCGGGCCGAGGCCGAGGCGCGCGAGAACCTCGAGAAGTGCCTGGAGAAGCACCGCGAGGTCTTCGACCAGTTCTCCAAGGTGGGCGACAACGCGAAGCAGATCCTGGGGAAGCTCGGCAAGGCGATCGAGGAGGGCGGCGAGGCGATCGGCGTGGGCAAGGAGGCGCTCGAAGCCGGCGTGAAGGGCACGAGCGTCGGCCTGCAGGCCGCGATCGGCACGCTCGACGAGCTGATGAGCATGTTCAAGAAGTTCTCGTTCATCCCCGGGATCTAGGAGCGCGAGCCAGGCCGACCGTCACCGCGAAGGACGCGAGGGCGCCCGTGAGCGTCGCGTGATACGCGAGCCGCGGGCGCCCCGGCAGCGAGCCGTCGGGACGCTG
>DATBSL010000380.1:0-44485 GCA_036559805.1 Vicinamibacteria bacterium | reverse complement strand
CCTGCGCGAGCTGCTCCGCCCCGGCTTCGAGCTCGCCGGCCACCGCACCTACTCGCGTTTCTTCTCGGAAGCGGTCGACACCGCGCTCAACTGGGGCATCGAAAGGCTCGGCAAGAAGTCGTCGGCCAAGGGCATGGTCGTTACGGGCGGCGACCTCGCCCGCCACCGCAAGGCCTTCCGGCTCTACAGCCTGATCTATCCGCTCGTCTGGGCCGTGAGCCGGCTGGACGCGCTCGTTCCAGCCTCGGGCTACATGCTGATCGCCACGGCGAAGCGTGTCTAACGCGTGGGCAGGACCCTCGGAAACGCACCTCCGATGCTGCCCTCGTGGAACGCGAGACGGCCTGCCGAGAGCGCGTCGCGCAGCGCGCCGATGCCTTCGCGGAACAGCCCGCCGTCCTTGATCATGACAGCCCGGCCGGCTTCCGGCGCAGGCAAGAGAGCCGTGACCGCGCGGGCGGCCTCGAGCGCCGAGCGCCATCGCTGGGACAGGTCCGAGGCGCGTGGTGCTTCGCCCTCGAAGTCGAGGCCCCGCAGCTCGGCGTCGGTGTAGCGGGCCGATCGCGCGGCCTGCTCCAGGATCGCGGCCGGGCTCCACCCGGGATCCTTGCCACACGCGGCCCAGGCCAGGTAGCCGAGCGGCTGAACCTCGCGGTCGCAGGTGAGCGTGTCGACGAAGTCGCGAGGCTCGACGCGGCCGACCAGGGCCAGGACCTTGCTCGTAGCGAGATCGAACGGGTGGAGCACGAGCCCCAGCACGTCGTGGCGGACGAGCGGAAAAAAACGATAGGCACTGTCGCGAGTCCACTGAACGACGACAACGTCCGCGCCCTTCCGGATCTCGGCCTCGACGAACGTCGGCCTCTCGCGGACCACGGACACGGCGAATCCATCGGCTTCGAGCAGCTCGCGATCGGACTTCCAGGACACGACGAGCGCCTGCTCGGTGTCGTGAAACAAGTCAATGCCGGGCGAGCGGCGTGGACTGTGCAGCAACTCGTTGAGCGCGGCTTCGCCTGCGACGTAGCTGTCGCCGTTGTCGATGCGGTTCTCGGCTAGGAGCCGACAAACACCGCGTTGGAACTCTGTGAGAGCCATCGCCGTGGCGCTCGATCGCCCCGAGCTCACTCCCGCGGAGCGAGCGGGGGGTCTGGGGGGTGCAACACGGCACCCCCCAGATCAATCGTTGCCAGGAGCCGATCCAGGAACGTGACCTGCGCGGGGTGCAGCAGGAAACGGGCGCGCTCGAGCGCCACGAACTTCGCTTCGTCGACTTCCGTCTGGTCGGAGCGCGGCGCGGCGTCCACGGGCGCCGGCCCCGCGAAGCCGTGGATGCGCTTGCGGCTGCGCGCGAGGTCGACGCTGCCGATCGAGTGCAACGGACCCGCCTTGACGCCCGTCTCCTCGAACGTCTCGCGCCGCGCCGCCGCTTCCAGGTCCTCGCCCGGGTTGGTGCGGCCCTTCGGGATGCTCCAGGGCGCGCGGCGGTTGTACGGACCCCACGGGTGGACGATCAGCACCTCGAGCGCGCTGCCGTTGCGCCTATAGAGCAGCGTGCCGGCGGACTCGATCACCGGCCCGTCCTCCGCGATTCCTTGTCCTCGTACATGCGCTTGTCGGCGAGACGGATCAGCCCTTCCTTCGTGTTCGCCTCGGACGGGTAGGCGGCGAGGCCGAGCGAGACGCCGAGCCGGGCGTTGATCCCCTCCTCCTGCAGGAAGGTGTGGCCCTCGATGAGACGCCGCAGCTTCTCGGCCAGGATGCGCGCCGAGTCGCCGTCCGTCTGCGGCAGGATCACGACGAACTCGTCGCCGCCGTAGCGGGCGGGGATGTCGGTCTCGCGCACGCCGGCGCGGATCAGGAAGCCGACCTCGCGCAGCGTACGGCTGCCGCGCAGGTGGCCGTACTGGTCGTTGATCGGCTTGAAGCGGTCGAGGTCGATGAACAGCAGCGACAGCGCCCCGCCGTAGCGGTTGACGAGCTTGAGCTCGCGCTCGAGCGCCTGGTGGAAGTAGCGGAAGTTGTGGAGCGGGGTGACCTCGTCGGTGATCGACAGCTCGCGCGTCTTCTGGAACAGCCGCACGTTCTCGAGCGCGAGCGCGACGGCGTCGGCGAGCGGCTGCAGCCGCGCGAGCGTCGCCTCGTCGAAGGCGTCCGTCTGGCTCGAGCCGAGCGCCAGCACGCCGATCGCGCGCTCCCGGCTGCTGAGCGGGAAGAGCGCGTACGAGCGCAGGCCGTCCTCGAGCAGGCGCATGTCCTCGAGGTAGCGGTGCTCGTGCACCAGGTCCTTCTGCAGCACCGGGCGGTTGTTGAGCGCCACGAAGCCGGGGCCGCTGCCGACCACCGGCAGCACGCCGCCGAGCCCCCACGACGTGCCCTCGGGGTGGCTCACCATCTCGAGGTAGTCGCCCGTCTCGTTGACGAAGCCGCAGGCGAGCCGGTCGAACGACTGGAGCGCCGCGAGCTCGCTGGCGAACGCCGGAACGATTGCGCTGAGCTCGCTGCCGGAGGTGGCAGCCGCGGCGAGGCGCCGCAGCGCTTCGCCGCGCGCCGAGGAGGCCCTGAGCTCGGCGTAGAGCTGGACGTTCGCGAGGCCCGTGCCGAGCTGCTTGCCGAGCACCTCGAGCACCTCGCGGTCGAGCGCCGAGGCCTCGGCCTCGACCTGCCCTTCGTGGAGCACGAGCGCTCCGAGCGTGCGCCGAGCCGAGCGCAGCGGAGTCGCCCCAAGGTGCCCGGCCCCCGGCAGCTCCTGCACCAGCGGTCCGTCCTGCTGCATCGCGGCGCCCGCGAGGTCGCGCAGCGCCTGGATCTCGACGGCGACGTGCTGCTCCGCGACCTCCACGAGCTCCCCCTCAGCCACCACGAAGATCGCGCCGCCGATGAGCTCGAGCGAGCTCACGACGTGCTCGAGCGCCGAGCGCAGGAGACCCGCCTCGTCGCGCTCGACCGTGAGGTCGTCGACGATCGCGACGAGCGCCGCGAGCAGGCGGTCGCGGTTGCCGGGTGCTGCGCCGAGCACGCGCGCCGGCGTGCGCGGGGACTGCGGGGCGTGGCTCTCCGAGGGCGCGGTCATGGCGAGCGGCGAGTCATTCTAGCAGCCGGATCGGGCTGCCGCGGGCCGCGAAGAACACGGCGACGGCCGCGCGCTCGGCCCGTTCGCGGGCCGCGTCCCAGCCGAGCTCGCGAGCCATCGTCTCGCTCACGACGGCGAGCTCGTCGGGGGCCGGCGCGCCGGCCGTGCCGAGATCGAGCCGCCGCAGCACCGCGTCGGCCAGCGACAGCGCCATCTCGTCCCGCACCGCCGCCCGCGCGCGCTCGGCGAGCCCCCCGGCGAGCGGGCAGGCGTTCGGGAGCGGCGTGAGTGCCGTCCGGCAGGCGGCGCGCGGCCGGCCCAGGCGCTCGAGCGCCAGGTCGACGGCGCGCTCGGCCACGGCGCGCGCGGTCGTGAACTTGACGGCGAGCAGGCTGAGCAGGCCGTGGGTGCCGTCGACGCGCTCGTGGTCGACGACGCGCGAGCGCGTCCAGAGCTCGTGCGGGCTGCCCGGCACCAGGCCCTCGTGGACGAGCGCGAGGTCGTCGCGCTCGATCCCCGCCCACGGAAACGCGCGCGCCGCCTCGTCCAGGAACGCGCGCGGGTCGCTGGGGGGCGCGAGCGACGGCTCGTAGCTGGTGCCGACGATCGAGCGGCCCTGCCACGGCACCAGGAACAGGAAGCGGCCGCCGCTCCGCGCGCCCACGGCGAGCGGGACGGGCGGCGGGCGGCGCAGCACGATGTTTCGCGCGCGCAGGAGCGGCAGCGGGGCGCGGCGAGGGCCCAGGCTTCGCGTGAGCTCGTCCAGCCAGGGCCCGGCGGCGTTGACGACCAGCCGCGCGCGGGCTTCCAGCGTGCGGCCGGTCAGCGCGTCGCGGAGTGCGATGCCCGCGACGCGGCCCGAGCCGGCCCGCAGCAGCTCGAGCGCCTCGGCGTGGTTGGCCACGACGGCGCCGGCGTCGGCCGCGGCGTGCAGGAACCCCAGCAGCAGACGCTCGCTGCTCGACACCTGCGCGTCGTGCCAGACGGCCGCGCCGGTGAGCCCGCGGGCCGGCAGGCCCGGCACGAGCGCGAGCGCCTCCGCAGCGGAGAGCGTGCGCCCCCGGGGGATCTGCCGTGCCTCCGGGAGGCCGTGGTTGCGGTCGCGCGTGAGCAGGTCGTTGACGAGAAGCACGGCCGCGAACGCCGCCCGGCTGCGCGCGGCGTGCCCAGCGCACGGGACCAGGAAGCGCAGCGTCGTGACGAGCTGCGGCGCGATCGCGAGCAGAGTGCGCCGCTCGAGCGACGACTCGCGCAGCCCAAAGACGTCGAGCCGCTGCAGGTGGCGCAGCCCGCCGTGGATCGTCTTCAGGCTGTTCCAGGAAGCGCCGGCGCCGAAGTCCTCGCGCTCCACCAGCGCGACCGCGAGCCCGCGCTGCGCGGCGTCCCACGCCACGGCGGCGCCGTGGATGCCGCCCCCGACGACGACGACGTCCCATTCCCGCGCTGCGAGCGCCGCGAGATCGCGCTTCACGCCCGGCCGGCCGCCTCGCCGTTCGAGTAGCGCATCATCACCATCGTCGCGTCGTCCGCCGCCTCGTGGGGGCCGCGGTGCGAGCGCACGGCGGCGTCCACCTCGCCGAGCAGCTGCTTCAGCCCGTGCTCGCGGTTCAGCTTGAGCAGCGCTTCGAGGCGCGACATGCCGAAGGGCTCGCCCGACTCGTCCTCGGTCTCGACCAGACCGTCGGTGAACAGGAAGAGCGCGTCGCCCGGCTGGAGCTGCGCCACGCGCTCCTGGAAGCCGCCGCCCGGGTAGAGCCCCGGCGGGCGCCCGGTCGAGGCCAGGCCCTCGGCCCCGTCGCGCCGCATCACGAACTGCGTGTTGTGGCCGGCGTTGACGTAGCGCAGCCGGCCCGAGTCGCCTTCGAGGATCGCCAGGAACAGCGTGTAGTAGGGAGCGAGCGGCTCCTCGGTGCCCATCTCGTGGTCGAGCGCGTCCACGAGCCGCGCCAGGTCGCGCTCGAGCGACAGGCGCGCGCGGATCGTCGCCTGCACGCTCGCCATCAGCAGCGCGGCCGGAACGCCCTTGCCCGAGACGTCGCCCACCAGGATCGCGAGCTCGCCGTCCGACAGCGGGAAGTAGTTGAAGAAATCGCCGCCCACCTCGCGCGCCGGGATCGAGACGCCGCCGATCTCGGCGAAGCGGGAGTGAAACGGCCCGCGCGGCAAGAGCTCCTCCTGGATGCGCCGGCCGATCTCGAGCTCTTTGCGGATCCGCTCCTGCTCGATCCGCCGCTCCTGGTTGCGGCGCAGGTCGCGCGCGAGGCGGTTGAAGGTCTCGGCCAGGCGGCGGAACTCGCGGCCGTGCGGCACGGGGACCTGCACGCCGAGGTTGCCCGCCGCGAGCGCTTCGGCGCCCTGCGTGAGCGAGGCGAGGTGGCGCGTCATGCGCCGCGACAGCGGCAGGATCCCGACGAGCGCCACGACCCCCAGGCCCAGGCCGAGCATGAGATTGCGCGCCGCGGTCGCGCGGATCTCGGTGAGCGCCGGCCCGATCGGCCGCGCGACGGCGATCACGATTCCCGTCTCGGGGTCCGGACGCTCGGCCACCACCCAGTCGCCGGCGTCGCCGCGCGTGGCGGGCCGTCCCGGCACGAGGCCGAGACCTTCGAGGACGCTCTCGTCCGCGGGATCGGGGGCGTAGGGCTGGCCGTCGGCGTCACGAGCGAACGGGATGGCGCCCTGCCGCCGCTCGGCCCCCGACAGGATCGCGCGCAGCAGCAGGCGCAGCTCCTCGGCCTCGGCCGTCACGAGCGCTTCGCGGCGCGCCTTCTCGTACGGGCTCTCGACGCTGCCCTGCTGCGGCCGCGCCTTCATGCGCTCGAGCCGCGCCTTGAGCTCGTCGGCCACGACGTCGACGCGCGTCGACATCTCCGCGGCGAACTCGCCCGCCTCGGCCGCCACCGCGCGCCGGAACGCCCGCTGCGAGCCCTGCCAGGCGTAGATCGTCACGCCCAGGAGCGGCACGACTGCCAGCAGGAAGAAAGCCAGCGCGAGCTGGGTCCGTAGCCTCATCGCTGCAAGCGTCCAGCCTATCACTGGCGATCGGCCCGACATCAGCTGGGCGCCGGGTTAGACTTCGGGCCATGCGGACGGAAAAGGTGTCGCCGATGACGTCCCGGTGTGCGGTCCTGGTGCTGCTCGGGGCAGCGCTCGTGGGAGGCTGCCGGCGCGAAGCGCCGGCGCCATCCCCCTCGCCGACGGCGGCGGTGGCCGCTCCCACCCCGTCGTCGCGGCCCCCGCTCGTCGACCCGTCGCGCGCCACGGAGCGGGCGCCCGACCAGTTCCGGGTCGCCTTCGAGACGACGAAGGGCCGCTTCGTCGTCGAGGTGACGCGTGCGTGGGCCCCGAACGGGGCCGACCGCTTCTTCAACCTCGTCAGGGTCGGCTACTACGACGACGTCGCGTTCTTCCGCGTGATCGAGAACTTCATGGTCCAGTTCGGGATCCACGGCGACCCCGCGGTGAGCGCCGTGTGGCGCGAGGCGCGCATCCCCGACGACCCCGTCACGCAGCCCAACCGGCGCGGCACGCTCACCTACGCGACGGCCGGTCCGGGCACGAGGACCACCCAGCTCTTCGTCAACTTCCGGGACAACACGGGCCTCGACGGACAGGGCTTCGCGCCCTTCGGGCGCGTGATCGAGGGATTGTCCGTCGTGGACTCGCTGCACTCGGGCTACGGCGAGGGCGCTCCTCGCGGCGTCGGCCCGGAACAGGGGCGCGCCCAGGCCGAGGGCAACGCCTACCTGCGGGCCAGGTTCCCGAAGCTGGACTTCGTCAAGACGGCTCGCGTCGTGAAGCCGTAAGCCGTCAGCCGAGCGTCGCTTCGATCGCCTGCGCCGCGCGCTCGCAGTCGGCGCGCGAGACGTCGCGGTGGGTGGTGAGCCGCAGCGTGCTCGCGTCCATGGCCGTCGCGAGCACGCCCTTCTCGCGCAGAGCCGCGACCGCATCGGGGGCGCTCTGCCCCTCGAGCACGCCCACCGCCATGTTGGTCTCGACCGGCGCGAGGCGCACGTCGCGGCAGCGTCCGAGCGCCGCGCCCAGCAGCCGCGCGTTCGCGTGGTCCTCGGCCAGGCGCGGCACCAGCGTCTCGAGCGCCACGAGCCCGGCCGCCGCGAGGACACCCGCCTGTCGCATCCCGCCGCCGAGGAGCTTGCGAACGCGGCGCGCCTCCCCGATGCGCTCGCGCGTCGAGGCCAAAAGCGAGCCCACCGGCGCGCACAGCCCCTTCGAGAGACACGTCATCACCGTGTCGACGCCCTCGGTGAGCGTCGCCGGCGCCACGCCGAGCGCCACGGCTGCGTTCCAGATGCGCGCTCCGTCGAGGTGGACCCGGAAGCCGCACTCCCTGGCGGCGGCGACCACGGCGCGCAGCCCCGCGACATCCTGCACCGTGCCGCCGCCGAGGTTGTGGCTGTTCTCGAGCACGACCAGGGACACGTCGGAGGTGTAGTACCTCCGCGGCGTCACGGCCGCGCGCACGTGGTCGGCCGTGAGATGGCCGCCCGGGGCGTCGACCATGCGCGGCATCACCCCGGAGATCTGGGCCATTCCCGCGAGCTCGTAGCGGCACACGTGGCTGCGGCGCTCGGCCAGCACCTCGTCGCCGCGCCGGGTCAGGAGCCGGATCGCGATCTCGTTGCCCATCGTGCCCGACGGGACGAAGAGCGCCGCCTCCATCCCCAGGAGCTCGGCCGCGCGCGCTTCCAGCCGGTTGACGGTCGGATCCTCGCCGTAGACGTCGTCGCCGACCTCGGCCTCCGCCATGGCCTTGCGCATCTCCGCGGTCGGCTGGGTGACGGTGTCGGAGCGCAGGTCGACGGGGGTCATGGACGCCGGACCGTATCACTTTTCCGGGCGGCGGCGCGGCGTAGGATGATGGCGTCGCGGAGCGCCAGATGAAGGCCCTGAACGGCGTCATGATGCAGTACTTCCACTGGTACAGCCCGGGCGACGGCACGCACTGGGACGACGCCGCCGCGCGAGCGGGTGAGCTCGCCGCGGCCGGCTTCACCGGCGTGTGGCTGCCGCCGGCCTACAAGGGCATGGGCGGCGGCCATGACGTCGGCTACGGCGTCTATGACATGTACGACCTCGGCGAGTTCGACCAGAAGGGCTCGGTCCGCACCAAGTACGGCACGAAGCAGCAGTACCTGAGCGCCGTCCGCGCGCTCCAGAAGGCGGGGATCCAGGTGTACGCCGACGCCGTGCTCAACCACCGGATCGGCGGGGACGCGACCGAGCTGGTGCGCGCCACGCCCTTCCCGCAGGACGACCGGCTGCGGCCCAAGGGGGAGCCGCGCGAGATCGAGGCCTACACGCACTTCCGCTTCGGCGGCCGCAATGGCAGGTACTCGGCCTTCGAGTGGCGCGCGCGCCACTTCGACGCCGTCGACTACGATCACCGCAATCCCGGGGAGAAGAGCACGGTCTACCTGATCGACGGCAAGAAGTTCGACGACCAGGTGGCGCTCGAGAAGGGCAACTTCTCGTACCTGATGGGCGCCGACCTGGACTTCGACAACCAGGAGGTGCGCGACGAGGTGACGGCCTGGGGCAAGTGGTACCTCGACACGACCGGCGTCGACGGCTTTCGGCTCGACGCGGTGAAGCACATCGCGGCCTGGTTCTTTCCCGAGTGGCTCGACGCGATGGAGGCCCACGCGAAGAAGGACCTGTTCGTCGTCGCCGAGTACTGGACGCCGGACATCGACGCGCTGCACTGGTATCTCGACCGCCTCGGCGGCCGCATCTCGGTGTTCGGGGTGCCGCTCCACTACCACTTCCACCACGCGAGCAAGGCGTCCGGCAATTACGACATGCGCCGCCTGCTCGAGGGCACGCTGATGCAGCAGCGCGGCAAGGACGCGGTCACCTTCGTCGAGAACCACGACTCGCAGCCGCTGCAGGCGCTCGAGTCGGTGGTGGAGCCCTGGTTCAAGCCGCTCGCCTACGCGCTCGTCCTGCTGCGGCGCGAGGGCTACCCGTGCGTGTTCCACGCCGACTACTACGGCGCCGAGTACGAGGACTGGGGCAGGGACGGCAACCGCCACCGGATCGTGATGCCGTCGCACCGCTTCCTGATCGACAGGTTCCTGCACGCCCGCAAGCACCACGCCTGGGGTCCCCAGATCGACTACCTCGACCACTGGAACCGCGTCGGCTGGGTGCGGTGCGGCGACGACCAGCACCCGAAGGCGATGGCGGTGCTGATGAGCGACGGCGAGGAAGGCACGAAGTGGATGGACGTGGGGCGCTCGAACGCGCGCTTCGTGGACCTGACCGAGCACGTCAAGGAGCCGGTGCTGACGAACGAGTCGGGCTGGGGCGAGTTCCGCTGCAACGGCGGCTCGGTGTCGGTGTGGGTCCAGGAGTGACGACCAGCCGCGCCGCGAGCTTCGCCGAGATCCTGTCCCGCTACGAGCCGGTCGTGGGCCTCGAGGTGCACGTCCAGCTCCTGACGCGCAGCAAGCTCTTCTGCGGCTGCGAGAACCGCTTCGGCGCGCCGCCCAACACGCTCGTCTGCCCCGTGTGCCTGGGCCTGCCCGGAGCGCTGCCGGTCCTGAACCGCCAGGCGGTGACGCTCGCGCTGCGCGCGGCGGCGGCGCTCGGCTGCCGCGTGAGCGAGAGCTCCGTGTTCGAGCGCAAGAACTACTTCTACCCCGACCTGCCGAAGGGCTACCAGATCTCGCAGTACGCGGCGCCGCTCGCCACGCACGGCTCGCTCGCGATCGCCGGCCCGGACGGCGAGAGGAGCGTCCGCGTCGCGCGGCTGCACATGGAGGAGGACGCGGGCAAGCTGCTCCACGAGGGCTTCGCCTGGTCGGACGAGAAGAGCGGCGTCGACCTGAACCGCGCGGGGGTGCCGCTCGTCGAGATCGTGAGCGAGCCCGACCTGCGATCCGCCGAGGAAGCCCACGCCTACCTCGCGGCGCTGCGCTCGATGCTGGTCTACGCGGAGGTTTCGGACGGCAACATGGAGGAGGGGTCGCTGCGCTGCGACGCGAACGTGTCGGTTCGCCCGCGCGGCTCTTCCGGGCTCGGCACGCGCGCCGAGATCAAGAACCTCAACTCGTTCCGCAACGTCGCGCGCGCGATCGAGCACGAGGTGGCGCGCCAGGTCGCGCTCGTCGAGTCGGGCCGCGAGATCGTGCAGGAGACCCGCCTCTGGAACGCCGAGCGCGGCGAGACGGCGCCCATGCGCTCGAAGGAGGACGCGCACGACTACCGCTACTTCCCCGAGCCCGACCTGCCGCCGCTCGCCGTCTCGCCGGAGTGGATCGCCGAGGTGCGCGCCTCGCTACCCGAGCTGCCCGCGGAAAGGCGGCGCCGCTTCGTGAGCGCTTTCGCCCTGCCCGAGTACGACGCGGAGGTGCTCACCCAGGAACGCGAGCTGGCGGACTACTTCGAGGCGGCGGCGAAGGCGAGCGGACAGCCGAAGGCCGCCTCGAACTGGATCATGACGGAGCTTCTGCGCAAGCTGAAGGAGGACGCCCGGCCGCTCGCCGCCGCGCCGGTCACGGCCCCGATGCTGGCCGGCCTGGTGAAGCTCGTGGCGGCCGGGGCGATCAGCGGCAAGATCGCGAAGGACGTCTTCGAGCGCATGTGGGCGACCGGCGATCCCGCGGCGGCGATCGTCGATCGGGAAGGCCTGGCGCAGCTCGACGACGAGGCGGCGCTGGCCAGGGCCGTCGCCGAGGTCGTGGCCGCGAGCCCGGACCAGGTGGCGAGCTATCGCGGCGGGAAGAAGGCGGCGCTCGGCTGGTTCGTCGGGCAGGTGATGAAAAAGACCGGCGGCCGTGCGAACCCGCAGCGCGTCAACGAGCTGCTGAAGCAGGCGCTCGGCTGAGCGCCCACCCGAATCCCCCGCCGGCGGGTATAGTCGAAGGTGGGGATTCGGTCCGCCCTCTTTCAAGGAGCCCTCGAACAATGTCCAAGCGTTTGTCGTGTCTCGCAGTCGTCCTGGCGGCCTCCGTCGCGACCGCGGCCCTGGCGCAGGAGCCGCGCGCCCCGCGCGGAGCGGCGGGCGGCAGCGTCGGCGGCAAGAGCGTAGCGGTCGACTACGGGCGCCCGGCGCTCAAGGGCCGCTCGGTCAACGAGCTGCTCACGAAGCTGCCGGCCGACCGGATGTGGCGCGCCGGCGAGAACCAGGTCACGACCATCACCTTCGCCGGCGACGTCATGCTCGGCGCGACCAAGGTGCCGGCCGGCAGGTACTCCGTCTACGTCCACGCGGGCGAGGGCAACAAGTGGGACCTCGTCCTCAACAAGGACCAGGGCATTGCGCTCGGCAAGATCTACGCGGCCGCGCCCGAGAACATGAAGAACGAGCCGTGGCCGCACCTGTCGGACTACAGCGGGAAGATCGGCGCCCAGGAAGTCGCACGCGTCCCGCTGAAGGCCGCCAAGGCCGCGGCGCCCGCCGACCTGTTCACGATCTCGTTCGCGCCCTCGGGCGCCGGGTCGACGATGACCCTGGCCTGGGGCGACCAGGCGTGGACCACGGACGTACAGCCGGCCAAGTAACGCTTCGGCCTCACACCCGCCCGTCGTGAGCCGTCTGCGGGTGTGAGGCCGATTCTGGCCAGTTCGTCGGCACTCCTCGCGCCGTTTCGTAGCCGAGCTCGCGCTGCCGCCTCGCCCACCACGCGTCGACTCGCGGCGCGACCGCGACCGCGGCCGGAGCCAGCGCCCAGCCCGCGACCAGGTCCACGAAGTAGTGGTGGCGCAGGTAGAGCGTCGAGATCCACAAGCCCAGCACGAAGGGCAGCAGCACGAAGAACCAGGGGCGCAGGAAGCGCCAGGCGTAGACGAGCGCGACCGTCGAGGCGGCCGTGTGCAGCGAGGGGAACGCGGCGCGGCTGTCGGTCGGCAGCAGCGCGAAGGCCTCGGCCGAGAGCGACGAGAAGCCGACGGGATAGCCGCGCAGGTTCTTCGTGAACTCCGCGACCAGCACCAGCCGCGGCGGCGCCGCCGGGAACAGCACGTAGAGCGCGTAGCCGATGAAGAAGCAGCCGATCAGGCCCGTGGTCGCCGTGCGGAACGGGGCGAAGCGCCGCTGCAGCAGGAGCACGACGCTCACCGACGGTGCTATCCAGAAGAAGTTCAGGTACAGGAACTGCATCAGCTCGGTGAGCGCGGGCGTGATGAAACGCTCGGCCCACACGCACGGCTGCACCCCGAAGATCGCGGCGTCGAGCGCCAGCAGCGTGCCGTGGACGTCCCGCGGGTTCACGAAGCCGATCGTGTCGTGCAGGTTCGTGTAGATCAGGAAGCAGGCGAAGAGCGGCACGGTCTCGCGCAGGTCCCGGACGATGCTGGAGCCCGGGAAGCGCCGCAGCGCGAGCGCCAGCCCGGCGAGCAGCACGAGCACGGCGCCGAGGCGCCAGACTCCCCCGGGATAGCGCGCGCCGAGCACCCCGGCCTCGCGCGCGTAGACGTAGGCCGCGAGCGTCAGCCACGTCGTGGGCAGCAGGAACACGAGCGCCGCCGCCTCCTCCGGACGCAGGCGGAAGAGCAGCCGGCCGAGGCTCACAGGACGAGCGTCTCGCGGTGCTCCCCGAACACGCGTCGCAGCCGCCCCGCGATCTCGCCGACGGTGGCCCACGCCAGCACGGCGTCTACCATCGGCGGCACCAGGTTCGCTCCCGAGCGCGCCGCGCTCTCGAGCGCGTCGAGCGAGGCGGCCCACGCCTCGGGCGGCCGCCGCGCCCGCAGCGCCCGCACGCGCTCGACCTGCGCGCGCTCGAGCTCGGGGTCGATGCGCAGGAGCTCGACGGGCACGGGCTCGGCGTCGTCGCGGTAGCGGTTCACTCCCACCACGGCTCGCTCGCCCGTCTCCACCTGCTGCTGGTGGCGGAACGCCGCCTCCTGGATCTCCGCCTGCACCAGGCCGCGCTCGATCGCCGCGGCGGCGCCGCCCGCCGCCTCGACGCGCTCGACGAGCCGCAGCGCCTCGTGCTCGAGCGCGTCCGTGGCCGCCTCGATCGCGTAGCTGCCGCCGAGCGGGTCGGCCGTGTCCGCGACGCCCGACTCGAGCGCGATGATCTGCTGCGTCCTGAGCGCTAGGCGCGCCGAGGCCTCGGTGGGCAGCGCGAGCGCCTCGTCGCGGGCGTTCGTGTGCAGGCTCTGGCAGCCGCCCAGCACGGCGGCGAGCGCCTGCAGCGCGACGCGCACCACGTTGTTGTCGGGCTGCTGCGCGGTGAGCGTGACCCCGCCCGTCTGCACGTGGAAGCGGCACTGCTGGGCGCGCGGGCTCTCGATGCCGAGCCGCTCGCGCGCGAGGCGGGCCCACAGCCTTCGCGCGCAGCGGAACTTAGCCACCTCCTCCACGAAGTCGGAGTGGCACGCGAAGAAGAACGACAGCCGCTCGCCCACGCGGTCGGGCTCGAGGCCGGCCGCCCGCGCGACGCGAACGTACTCGAGCGCGTTCGCGAACGTGAAGGCCAGCTCCTGCGGCGCGGTCGCGCCCGCTTCGCGCATGTGATAGCCGGAGATCGAGATCGGGTTGAAGCGGGGGACGTGCTCGAGGCAGTGCCCGATCACGTCGCAGACGAGCCGCAGCGACGGGCCGGGCGGGTAGATCCAGGTCCCGCGCGCCACGTACTCCTTGAGGATGTCGTTCTGGATCGTGCCCGAGAGCGCGTCCTCGGCGACGCCGCGCCTGCGCGCCGCGGCGATGTAGAGCGCCAGCAGGATCGACGCGGTGGCGTTGATCGTCATCGAGGTCGAGACGCGCTCGAGCGGGATGCCGTCGAACAGCTGCTCCATGTCCTCGAGGCTGCAGATCGCGACGCCGACGCGGCCCACCTCGCCGAGCGCGCGCGGATCGTCCGAGTCGTAACCGATTTGCGTCGGCAGATCGAACGCGACCGAGAGCCCGCTCGTGCCGTGCTCCAGCAGGTAGCGGTAGCGGCGGTTCGACTCGGCGGCGGTGCCGAAGCCGGCGTACTGCCGCATCGTCCACAAGCGCCCGCGATACCCGGTCGGGTGCAGGCCGCGCGTGAACGGAAACCGACCCGGCTCGGGCTGCGCGGCTTCGTCTCCGGGGACGTAGAGGGGCTCGCGCGGCAGGCCCGAGGCGCTGCGCCGCTCGTCGCGCGCGGTGCTGCTCATGCGGAGCACAAACTTAGCACGCTTGGCACGCTCCGCCGCGAGTGTCTGCTTGACACGCTTCCGCACAGACCCTCATCATGTCGGCAGGCGGGAGAGCGAGGAACGCGGGATGGAGCAGGCAGCTAGCGAGGACGTGGCCCGGCTCACCGAGGAAGTGGGCGCGACGCTGCGCAGGGTTCTGGCCGAGTCGCCCCAGATCGCGCACTGCCTGAGCCGCATCCGCGGCGAGGGTTACGACGTCTCGGTCGTGCTCGAAGCCACCATCGGCTTCAGCCGCACCGAGGAGCGCGGCCCCGCGGCGCCGCCCGCCTTCGAAGTGCGCCTGGAGAAGGCCGAGCCCGCCCCGCTCAAGATGACCCCGCTCGACAAGAAGTTCCTGCGCTCGCTCAAGATCACGGTCGAAGACGAAGAGTAGTCGCGCGCCCGTCCAGGACGGCGCGCGCCGGCGAGGCGCCACGGGGGTTCTAGGGGGCGAAGCCCCCTAGATCAAAGAACGCAAGCTTCCGTTGGTCTTGGAGGCGAAGCCTCCAAGACCGAGTCCAGCCTTCCAACCAACGCCGGCTGGATGCGTTCTTGGGGGCAAGGCCCCCAAGAACCAACGGAGGCCTGCTTCCTTGATCTAGGGGGGCTACCGCCCCCCTAGGACCCCCGTGAACGGCGGCTGTTGCTTACCGCGGGTTGAGCGCGGCTCTTCCCGCGAAGCGCGCCATCGGCCCCAGCTCTTCCTCGATCCGCAGCAGCTGGTTGTACTTCGCCGTGCGGTCGCTGCGCGAGGCCGAGCCCGTCTTGATCATCCCGCAGTTCGAGGCCACGGCGAGGTCGGCGATCGTCGCGTCCTCGGTCTCGCCCGAGCGGTGGCTGACGATCGAGGTGTAGCCGGCGCGGCTCGCGAGCGCCATGCAGTCGAGCGTCTCGGTGAGCGTGCCGATCTGGTTCACCTTGATCAGGATCGAGTTGGCGATGCCCTTCTGGATGCCCTCGGCCAGGATCTTGGTGTTGGTGACGAACAGGTCGTCGCCGACGAGCTGGACCTTCGAGCCGATCGCCTTCGTGAGATCCGCCCAGCCCGCCCAGTCCTTCTCGCCGAGGCCGTCCTCGATCGACACGAGCGGGTAGACCTTCGTCCACTTCTCGTACATCGCGATCAGCTGCTCCGAGGTGCGCACGCCCACGCCCGACTTCTTGAGCACGTACTTGCTCTTGCCCTCGTGGAACTCCGAGGCCGCGACGTCGAACGCCAGCGAGACCTGCGAGCCCGACTTGTAGCCCGCAGCGGCGATCGCCTCGAGGATGATCTCGATGCCCTCCTCGTTGGAGCGCACGTTGGGCGCGAAGCCGCCCTCGTCGCCGACCGCGGTGGCGTAGCCCTTCTTCTTGAGCGCGCCCTTGAGCGCGTGGAAGATCTCCGTCCCGGCCCTGAGCGCCTCGGCGAAGCCCGAGAAGCCGTGCGGCACCACCATGAACTCCTGGAAGTCGACCTTGTTGTCGGCGTGCGCCCCGCCGTTCAGGATGTTCATGAAAGGCACCGGCAGCGTGCGCGCCGAGGCGCCGCCGATGTAGCGGTAAAGCGGCAGCGAGACCGTTTCCGCGGCCGCCTTGGCGATCGCGAGCGAGACCGCCAGGATCGCGTTCGCGCCCAGCTTCTTCTTCGACTCGGTGCCGTCCAGGTCGATCATCATCTGGTCGATCAGCGCCTGGTCGAGGGCGTCCTCGCCGATCACCTCGGTCGAGAGCAGGTCGTTGACGGCGGCGACCGCCTTCTGCACGCCCTTGCCCAGAAAGCGCTTCTTGTCCCCGTCACGAAGCTCGACGGCCTCGCGCTCGCCCGTCGAGGCTCCCGACGGCACCGCGGCGCGCCCCATGGCGCCGCCCTCCAGCACCACCTCGACTTCGACGGTCGGGTTGCCCCGGCTGTCGAGGATCTCGCGCGCGAATACGGAATCGATCGTGGTCATTTCGCCTCTGCTCCTGCTCTCACTCGCCGATCAGGCACTCTTCCCCGGGAGTCACGACCACGACGCCGCCTTCCGAGACGGTGTGCCGCCGCCGGTCCTCCGCCGCATCGTACCCGACGCGCGCCGCCTGCGGCAGCTCCACGCCGCGGTCGATGATCGCGCGCTTCACGCGGGCGTGCCGCCCGACGATCGCCCCGGGCAGCAGGATCGAGTCCTCGACCTGGCTCCAGGAGTGGACGCGGACGCCCGGGCACAGGATCGAGCGGCGCACCTCGCCGCCCGACACGATGCAGCCGTTCGAGACGATCGACTGCGTGGCGCTCCCGCGCCGCCCCTCCTCGTCGAACACGAACTTCGCCGGAGGCAGCTGAGGCTGGTAGGTGCGCAGCGGCCATTCGGGGTCGTAGAGGTTGAACACCGGGTCGACCTCGACGAGGTCCATCGAGGCGGCGAAGTAGGCGTCGAGGGTACCGACGTCGCGCCAGTACTGCGCCTCCTTCTTGTTCTCGTCCCAGAACAGGTAGGTGAAGACGCGCTCGCCCGAGGCTACGAGGCGCGGCAGGATGTCGCGGCCGAAGTCGTGGGTCGAGACCGCCTCGGCGTCCTGGCGCAGCGTCTCGACCAGCACGTCCATGTCGAAGATGTAGATCCCCATCGACGCGAGGCAGTTGCCGGGGCTCCAGGGCACGGCGGGAGCCGTGCCCGGCTTCTCGCGGAACCCGACGACGCGCGCGTCGCTGTCGACCTCCAGCACCCCGAAGCGGTCGGCCTGCTCCAGCGGCACCTCGAGCGCGGCCACCGTCAGCCGCGCGCCGCGCGCGATGTGGACGTCCAGCATGCGCCCGTAGTCCATCTTGTAGATGTGGTCGCCCGAGAGCACGATCGCCCAGCGCGGCGTCTCGCGCTCGAGCGCGTAGAGGTTCTGCCACACCGCGTCGGCGGTGCCGAGGTACCAGTGCTCCCCCATGCGCTTCTGCGGCGGCTGGATCTCGATGAACTCCCCGAGCTCCCGGTTCACCACGTTCCAGCCCATGCGCACGTGGCGGTTCAGGCTCTGCGCCTTGTACTGGGTGGCGATGAAGATCTTGCGCAGACCCGAGTTGATGCAGTTGGAGAGCGTGAAGTCGACGATCCGATACGGCCCGCCGAAGGGCACCGCCGGCTTGGCGCGCTCGCGCGTGAGCGGGTAGAGCCGCTCGCCGGCGCCGCCGGCGAGCAGGATCGCCACCACGTCCTTGAGGAGCAGGACGTTCAAGAGCGGCCCCCCCTCGCCCTCGTCAGGCGCGCGAGCGCAGCACGACGCGGGCGGGAGCGCCGTCGCCGCCGCCCACGCGGAGCGGCAGGCAGGCCATGTCGTACTCGCCCGCCTCGACCTCCGAGAGGTCGAGCCCTTCCACCACCACGACCCCCGCGCCCAGCAGGGCGTGGTGCGCCGGGTAGGAGGTGTCGCCGAAGCGGTCGAGCGACAGATAGTCGAAGCCCACGAGCTTGAGGCCCGCCTGGGCCAGGTAGAGCGCCGCGTCGCCGGTGAGGTAGACGTGGTCCTCCTGGAAGCCCGCCCGCAGCAGCTGGCCCGACATGCGGGTCTTCAGCAGCACGCGCAGGTCGTCGCGCAGGTCGAGTGCCTCCAGCTCGGCGCGCTCGACTCGCTCGCGGGACTGGATCTCGACGACACGGGTCTTGCCCATCAGGATCTCGAGCGGCAGAAGGTCGACGCTCGTCCCGCCGGGGACGAAGTGCAGCGGCGCGTCCACGTGGGTCCCGCTGTGGGTCGTGAGCGTGAGCCGCGCGAGCCCGAACGGGGATTCCCCCGCCCGCTGCAGCGTCTCGACGGCTGGCGGGGGGTCGCCGGGAAAGGCCGGCAACCCGGGGACGATCGGCAGGGTCACATCGTGGATCTTCGCCATTGGTCGCGTCGGGAGGGCCCTTATAGCACGGGACCCGCCCCCGGGGGTGTGGGGGCGGGATGCCCCCACGGCCAGTCCGTTGTTTGTCGTTCCTGGCTGTCGTTGTCGTTCCCTGGTTGTCGTTCCTGGGTCGTTCCCGATCGTTGGGGCCTCCCCGGCGGCTCTCCTCGGCGACCCCTGCGGCCCGTGCGCCCCCCCGCTATTGACAGGGCCTCCAGGCTATTGGTACGGTCGAGCTTGGGAACGGGTCGCGCATCCCCCTGGAGGTCAGTGCGTTGAGTTCCTGCCGAGGTTTCGGCTGGGCGGTTGTCGCCTCCGCCGTGTTGTCCCCGCTCGTCTCGGGGAGCGCGCGGGCGGACGAGGGCGGCGGGCTCGTGGGCTGGGTGGAGAGCACCCGCGGGGCCCCGGTCGCCGGCGCGCTCGTTTCGATCTTCGGCAAGGGGATCCGCGGCGGCAGCCTCGTGACGCTCGCCGACAGCCAGGGCCAGTTCGTGCTTCCGTCCCTGCCGCCCGGCTCCTACACGCTGCGCGCGATCGGCACGGGCCACGAGCCCTCGGCGGCCCGGCACGTGACGGTGCTGCCGAACCGCGACGCGCTCTACACGCTGAGCCTCACGCCGGTCGGCGAGGTTGCGGCCGACGCGACGGCGCCGAGCGCCGACGACAAGAGCTCGAGCCAGGCCGAGTGGCGTTGGCTCGTGCGCCACAAGCGCCGCTCGGTGCTCGAGACCGCAGGACCCGAGCGGGTCGTAGCCGAGCAGGGCCCGGCCCTGTCGCTCGACGCGCAGGTGCCCACGCTCGATGCGTTCGACGGCAGCGTCGAGCTCGCGGCCACGGGAGGGTCGGGCGGCGTGCACGAGGCGAGCGGCGCCTCGCTGCCCGCGGGAATGGGCTTGCTCCAGCTCCAGGGACGCCTGGCGGACGGGGTGAGCTGGACGCTCGGCGGCCTGATGAGCGAGAACGAGGGGCGCGCCTGGCGCGTGGCCGCGGAGTTCGTGCTCGAACCGGGCGCCGGGCACGTGGTGGAGGTGGGAGCGGGCTACGGCAACGGCGACGAGCACCAGGCGCTCGAGCTGGAGCTGGGCCCGGCTCAGCCGGGACGCGCGTTGGGCGCGGTCTTCGTGCGCGACCGCTTCAAGGTGAGCGAGCGGCTCGCCGCCACGGTCGGCGGCCGTTACACGTACCTCGGCTTCCTGCCCGACTCCAACCACGCGGACGCGATCGTGGAGCTGGAGCTGCAGGGTGACGAGGAGACGGTGCTCCGGGGCTCCGTCGCGACGCGCACGCTCGCCCCGGGGGGCGACCTGCTCACGCTTTCGACGGTGGCCGCCTCGCCGGCGATCACCTGGGCGCGCCTCGAAGAGGGCCTGCGGCCGGGACGGGCGCGGCGCTTCGAGGTGGGAGTCGACCGCGTGCTGACGCCGTCCGCGCACGTGCGGACCCGGCTTTTCGCCGAGTCGACGCGCGACACGCTCGTGACGGTGTTCCGCGACGGCGCGCCGTTCGTGCGCAACGCGGGCACGCTCGAGGCGCGCGGCTTCGGGGTCAGCGTCGGCCGCCGCTTCGGCGGCATCGTGGACGGCGAGGTGACCTACACCTTCGGTCAGACGCGTCGTTCGGGCAGCGTGCCGTTCCAGACCGCTCCCGTGACGGCGTTCGGGGAGGCCGAGTTCCACGACCTCGCGGCCCGCGTCGAGACGTTCATCGGCTGGTCCGACACGCGCGTCGCAGCGCTCTGCCGGCTCAACTCGCTCGCAGAGTCGAACACGCCGACCATGACGGGCGCGCGCGGCTCCGCGACCTCGACTCGCTTCGACGTGCAGCTCACCCAGGGACTTCCCTTCCTCGCTCCCCTGACTCGCGCCGACTGGGAGCTGCTGCTCGCCGTGCGCAACATGTTCTACGAGGCGTCGCAGGCCGGCTTCCTGGACGAGCTCGCGGTTCAGGACCCGCCGACGCGGGTCGTCGGAGGCATTTCGGTGCGGTTCTAGTCGGCTGGATTCGGAGGGACCGACGCGTCGCGAGGAGGAGGCCGTGAAGGCCTCATTTTTTATCGCTCGAAAACCGATCCAAAACTTCGGTTTCAGCTTCGCCGTCATGGATTCAAGATCGAGGAATCCGAAAAACTCCCTTGTTCTGGAAGGGTTTCCGGACGGCACCCCTGAACATATCCAGGCATGTGGATTGCTTGGGTTGAAGGACAGGTCGCATCAACGCCGAATCCTGGATAAAGAGCCTAAGACGCCATGAGATCGGCTCGCTTGAAGAACGCGGTCGTAATCGCGGCCAGTGTCGCGCTGGCAAGCCTGGGCGTAGCCAACCTCGTCCTGAAGGCCTCGGTCAACGTGATGGACGACGGAGTCTTCTGGAAGCAGACGGCGCAGGGCCTCGTGGCCGCCCGTCTCGCTCCGGGCGGCCCCGCGGACCTCGCGGGGCTGCGGTCGGGCGACGTCCTGCTGGCGGTGGACGGCGAGGAGGCGCTGAGCCCCGGCCGGCTCGAGGGGCTCCTCTCCGCGAACCGGCCCGGACACAAGTCCCGCTACTCGCTGCTGCGCGAGAGCGAGAAGCGCACGCTGGAGATCGTGGTGCAGCCGCTGTCGCGCGGCAACGTGAGCGCGTTCTACTACTTGTCACTCGCCGGTTTCTTCTGCCTCGTCGTCGGCACCGTCGTGCTGCTGCGCCGCACGCCCGATCGCGCGGCGCTGCACTTCTACGCGGTGTGCGCGCTCTTCTTCCTCGTCTACTCGCTCTCCTACACCGGCACGCTCACGCGCTTCGACTGGCTGCTGTTCTGGGCCGACTCGCTCGCGGTGCTGTTCCTGCCGGCCGTGTTCCTGCACTTCTGCCTCGCCTTCCCCGAGAGGCGGCCGCGCACGCCGCGCGCGTGGCTCGTGCCCGCGCTCTACCTGCCCGCGCTGGTGGTGACCGGGGCGGGCGCCATGAGCCACGCGCTGCTGGCCTCGAGCGAGGAGAAAAGCGCGCTCTGGGCGATCGTCGAAGCGATCGACCGCGCCGAGCCGCTCTACTTCGCGGCCTACTTCACGCTCGCGGTGGCCGTGCTGGTCGACTCCTACAGGCGCACGCGCGGGCTCGTGCCGCGGCGGCAGGTGAAGTGGCTGCTGTGGGGCACCGCGGCGGGCGTCTTCCCGTTCCTGGCCTTCTACGCGTTGCCGTTCGCGCTCGGACGCCAGCCCGGGCTGGCGCTCGAGCTCGCCGGCTACGGACCGCTCGCGCTCATCCCGCTCTCGCTCGCCTACGCGGTCGTCAAGCACCGGCTGATGGACGTCGAGCTGCTGTTCCGGCGCGCGCTCGGCTACGTGCTGGCGGTCGCGGTGATCGTCGGGCTCGCGCTGCTCACGGTCGGCGTCACCGACGTGCTGTGGGAGGAGCCGCACACGACCTTCATCGCGCTCTTGAGCGCGGTCGTGGTCGTGCTCGCCTTCTCACCGGTCAAGACCCGCATCCAGGAGGCGCTCGACCGGCTCTTCTACAAGGAGCGCTACCGCTGGAGGAAGGCGCTCGTGCGGCTGTCGGAGGACCTGAACGCGGACCTCGACCTGGAGCGGACGTCGGAGCGGCTGCTCGAGGGGATCGGGCAGGCGCTCGGGCTGCGCGAGATGGCACTGCTCTTGCCCGACGCCAGCGGCGACCTGGTCCCGTTCCGCAGCCACGGCGTGCCCCGCACGGGCGCGGGCCGCCCCCGCGTCGCGAAGGGGACGCCGCTCCTCGAGTGGCTGACGGCCGGGCTGGCGGTCGACATCGATCAGAGCCCCGTGGACGCACCCCAGCTCGCGACCTCCGGCCTCGCGTGGCTGTTCCCCTGCCGCGTGAAGGGCGAGGTGATCGCCGTTCTCGGCGTGGGGCGCAAGGACGGCCTCGACCCGCTCAACAGCGAGGAGGTCGACACGCTGAAGACGCTCGCGGCGCAGGCGGCGACCGCGATCATGAACGGCCAGCTCTACCAGAGCCTGGCGGAGAAGGCCGAGGAGCTGCGCGGGCTCAAGGACTACAACGAGAACATCCTGGAGAGCCTCGACTCGGGCATCGTGGTGCTCGACCTCGAGGGGCGCGTGGTGCGCTGGAACCGCGCGATGGAGGGACTCTACGGGCGCGCGCGCGCCGAGGTGCTGGGACAGCCGCTCGACGCGGTCTTCCCCGAGGCGTTCATGGAAGCGCTGCGCGGCTCGCTCGTGCTCGGCGACCACGATCAGATCGCCCACGTCTACAAGCTGCACCTGCCCACGGCCGACGGCCGCAGCCAGATCATCAACCTCTCGGTGGCGCCGTTCCAGGGCGCCCCGGGCGAGCGCTGCGGCACGATCCTGATCCTCGACGACATCACGGCCCGGATCCGGCTCGAGGAGCAGCTGCAGCACACCGAGAAGATGGCCTCGGTCGGCCTGCTGGCGGCCGGCGTCGCGCACGAGGTGAACACTCCGCTCGCCGGCATCTCCTCCTACACGCAGCTCTTGCGCGGCCAGCTGGAGGAGAGCGACCCGCGCCAGCAGGTGCTCGAGAAGATCGAGAAGCAGAGCTTCCGCGCCGCGAAGATCATCAACGGCCTGCTCAACTTCTCGCGCTCGAGCGGCACCGAGTTCGATCGCATCGACGTCAACAAGGTGCTGGCCGACGTGCTGGCGCTCGTCGAGCACCAGCTCGACGGCTCGCGCATCCGCGTGCGCCGCGAGCTGACGCAGCTCTTGCCGTCGGTCCGCGGCAACGAGAACCGCATCCAGCAGGTGTTCTTCAACCTGATCCTGAACGCGCGCGACGCGATGCCGAGCGGCGGCTGGCTCACGCTGCGCACCCACGCCGACGACGAGACGGTCGTCGTGGAGGTGAGCGACACCGGCCACGGCATCCGCCGCGAGCACATCCGCCGCATCTACGATCCCTTCTTCACCACCAAGGGCATCGGCAAGGGCACCGGGCTGGGGCTCTCGGTGTCGTACGGCATCGTGCAGGAGCACGGCGGCGCGATCTTCGTCGAGAGCGACCCGGGCCAGGGCACCACCTTCCAGGTGGCGCTGCCGGCGCTGGTGCTGACCGAAGCGGCGCAGCAGGGATGAGATGAGCCAGGAACAGGTCCTCGTCGTCGACGACGAAGAGGTGATGCGGGACGTCCTCGGCCGGGTGCTGACGCAGGCCGGCTACGAGGTGAGCTTCGCCGAGACCGGCCTCGAGGCGATCGAGGCCGCCCGCAAGGGCAGCTTCGCCGCGGCGATCGTGGACGTGATGCTGCCCGAGAAGGGCGGGCTCGAGGTGCTGGAGGAGCTCAAGAAGCTCGACCCCGAGCTGGTGGTGCTGATGATTACGGCCTTCGCCTCGATGGAGATGGCGATCGACGCGATCAAGAAGGGCGCCTTCTACTTCGTCCCGAAGCCGTTCGACAACCAGCAGCTGATCCACGTGCTCTCGAGCGGCCTGCTGCAGCGGCGGCTCACCGACGAGAACCGCCAGCTGCGCACGGCGCTTCGCGACCAGGGCCGCTTCATGGAGCTCGTGGGCAAGAGCCAGAAGATGCTCCAGGTCTTCCAGCTCGTCGCGCAGGTGGCGCCCTCGCGCTCGACGATCCTGGTGGCGGGCGAGAGCGGCACGGGCAAGGAGCTCGTGGCGAAGGCGATCCACCAGAACTCGCCGCGGCGCGACAAGCCGTTCGTGGTCGTGAACTCGGGCTCGCTGCCGCACGAGCTGCTCGAGTCGAACCTGTTCGGCCACGTGAAGGGGGCCTTCACCGGCGCGGTCTACGCCAAGAAGGGCCTCTTCGAGCTGGCCGACAAGGGCACGCTCTTCTTCGACGAGATCGGCAACATCCCGATCGAGACCCAGGCGAAGCTCCTGCGCGTGATGCAGGAGCGCGAGTTCATGCGCCTGGGCGGCGTCGACATCATCAAGGTCGACGTGCGCGTGGTGGCGGCGACCAACATCGACCTCAGGCGCGCGGTCGAGGAAGGACGCTTCCGCGAGGACCTCTTCTACCGCCTGAACGTGATCGCGATCCAGCTCCCGCCGCTGCGGCAGCGCAAGGAGGACATCCCGGCCCTGGTGCAGCACTTCGTGGACAAGTACGCGCGCGAGAACGGCAAGCCGGTCGAGACCGTCACGCCCGAGGTGCTGCAGGTGCTGATGGACTACGACTGGCCGGGGAACGTGCGCGAGCTCGAGAACGTGATCGAGCGTGGCGTCGTGCTCGCGACCGGCCCGCTGATCGACCGCGAGCTGGTGCCCGAGAACGTGCGCACCAGCCCCGGCTTCTTCCAGATCCCGCCGGTGTCGGTGCCGCCCGAGGGCATCAACCTGCGCGAGGTGATCGCGAGCTTCGAGCGGCGCATCATCGAGTCGACGCTCGACGCGACGGGCGGCGTGCAGAAGGACGCGGCGCGCCTGCTGGGCCTCAAGCCGACGACCCTCAACGAGATGATCAAGCGCCACAGCATTCCGCTCGCGCGCGACCGCGAGCGTCGCGCGATCGCCGGCCGCGAAGAGACGGCGCTCGCGAAGAACGGCTGATGCTCCTTGACATCGGCCGAGCGGATTGGTAGCCTCCACGCTAATTGGCGGCAACCACAGGACTTAACGGTCGCCATCATGACCCCGATTCCATGGCCTTTCAAGGCTCTCTCTCCGAACTGCACCTACCCGACATCATCCAGCTCGTCAGTGTCAGTGGAAAGACGGGTGTCTTCAGGCTGAGCGACGGTTCGCATCGGGGCGACATCTGGCTCAACGAGGGCCGGATCGTTCACGCCGAGCACGAGGACCTCGCGGGCGAGGAGGCCGTCTACGCGCTCGCGATCTGGCGCACGGGCGAGTTCCGCTTCGAGGCGGGCATCGCGGCGCCGCGCCAGACGATCCAGAAGAGCAACACCAACCTGCTGATGGAAGCCGCGCGCCGGCTCGACGAGTGGCGCGTGCTTTCGAAGAAGGTCCCCTCGGTCGAGCTCGTGCCCGAGTTCGTGATCCTCGAGACCCGCGAGGGCCAGATCAACCTCAACACCATGGAGTGGCTGCTGCTGTCGAAGATCGACGGGCACCGCTCGGTGAAGCAGATCGCGGCCGCCGCGGGCATGAGCGTCTTCGACTCTGCCAAGCTGCTCTACGGGCTCGTCGCGACGAACCTGATCCGGCTGCGGCCGGCGAATCCGGCCGCCCAGGCGGGCGCCACGGTGCACGTGGGCCAGGTCGCGCAGACGACACCCGCCGCGAGGCAGCCCGTCCCGAGCTCCGCCCCGGTGGCGACCGGCACGCCAACGCCCGCGGCCAGGCGGCCCGCTCCGGCGCCTGCGCCCGCGCCGACGCCCGCGACTCCCGCGCCTCTCGCGCCGCCCCCGCCGCTGCTGACGCGGCTCGCCCGGCTGCGGGACGAGTGCGTCGCGCTCATCGGCCCCGTTGGCGAGAGTGTCGTGCAGAAGCACTACCTGCGGGCGCGCGCCGACATCGAGAAGGGCGCCGGGCCCGAGGCGCTCGAGGACGCGCTGCAGCAGATCGCCCGCGCCGCGGCGATCCTCAAGGGCAGCGCAGTCGCCGACGCGATCCTGAAGCTCCTCAAGAGCTGACCCCTTTCGTTGCGTGCCGGACCTGATCTGGCCGCGTCGCGGGATACAAGAAGCCATGCATCAGGAGCTGCTCGCGTCGTTGCGCCAGCTTTCCGACGGCGAGCTCCTGGCTCGAGTGCAGGATATTTCCGCGCGTGAGCGAGAGGCGACCTCGCTGCTCGTGGCTCACCTCGCCGAGCTCGATACCCGCGACGCACACCTGCGAGCCGGCCACGGCTCGCTCTTCGCGTACTGTCGCGGCGTGCTCGCCCTCTCCGAGCAGGAGGCCTACTACCGCATCGCGGTTGCGCGAGTCGCCCGGCGCTTCCCTCTCGTCCTCGACCTGCTCGAGAGCGGTGCGGTCAACCTGACGACCGTCAGGCTGCTGGGCCCGCATCTCACACCCGACAACCATCGCCGCGTGCTCGACTCCGCCCAGGGCAAGTCGAAGGCGCAGGTCGAGGAGATCGCGGCGGCCTTGTGGCCTCGGCCGGATGCTCCCACGTTCGTGCGCAAGCTGCCTGGCGCGAGGCCCGCCAACCCGTTGCCTTCCGGCCCAGGTCTCCCTGGAGCACACGGCCCACACGCTGGCCCCCCGCCAGCTGACCCAGGCCCGATCCAGAGCGCGGCTGCCGCGACGGTCTCAGGAGTTCTGCCCCCGCCCGCGAAGCGCAGCACCGAAGTCACACCGCTCGCACCCGACCGCTACAGGGTCCAGGTGACGATCGGCAGCGACACGCTCGAGAAGCTGCGGCTCGCCAAGGACCTGCTGCGTCATGCCGTTCCCTCGGGAGACGAAGCCGTGATCTTCGACCGCGCGCTCACGGCGCTGATCGCCGACATCGCGCAGAAGAAGTTCGCCGCGGCGGAAAACCCGCGCTCCTCGACGCCGCCGGCCCCGGGATCCCGCCACGTTCCGGCGGACGTCAAACGAAGGGTCTGGATGCGGGACCTGGGGCGCTGCGCCTTCGTGGGCACCGCGGGCAAGCGCTGTGACGAGCGCGGCTTCCTGGAGTTCCACCACGTGACACCCTTCGCGCTCGGCGGCGAGGCGAGCTTCGACAACATCCAGCTGCGCTGCCGGCGCCACAACGCTTACGAGGCGAGGCTGTACTTCGGAGACGACGGCCGAACTCGTTCCGGAACGAGTTCGCCGACCGCCGCTCTCAGCCGGCCCGGCAGGCTCGACAGGGCTGGCACGCTCGAGGGGACGGTCGCGCCCAAGGGGAGGGCGCCGTGAAATGGGTCTAGCTCACGCCAGCGGCGGCCCGGATCAGCTCACGCCAGCGGTCGAGCACGACGTCCCATCGATACTCGGCCTCGACGTAGCGCCGGCCGCTGGCGGCGAGCGCGCGGTGCAGCGAGTCGTCGGTTGCCAGCACGCCCAGGGCCTCCGCGTACTCGTCGGCGTTCTCGTAGAACAGGGACGCCCCCGAGCGCAGGCAGTGCTCCTTGAGCACCTCGGAGCGGGCGTTGACGAGGCCGGGGGTACCGAGCGCGAGCGCCTCCAGCAGCACGATCGACAGGCTCTCGAAAGGGCTGGGGCACACGACCGCTCGCGCGCCGGCGAGGGCCGCCGCCTTCTCGGGCTCCGGCAGGAAGCCCAGGTAGCGCACGCACTCCTGGCGCGGCTCCGCCATCGCCAGCCGGCCGATCAGGACGAGATCGAGCGGCTCGGCGTGCTCCAGTCGATAGCGCTCGTGATGCGCCAGCATCTCCGCGCAGCCCTTGCCGGAGTCGATGCGCCCGGCGTAGATGGCATAAGGGCGCTCGAGCCGATGCCGCGCACGGAACGCGCTCACGTCCGGCGCCGCGGGCACGTCCACGCCCATGCCCGCCAGCACCGTGTGACGATCGCCGACGTCGAAGCGCCGGCGCACGAGCGCTTCCTCCGCGCGGGTCAGGAAGCCGATGGCCCGCGGCAGCTCGAACACGGCACGGTAGATCGAGAAGCGAAGCGGCGGCTCGTCGTGGGTCGTGGGCACGAGGGCCGAGCGCTCGGGCGCCGCCGCGAGGCCCCAGTACGTCGGGTAGTAGAGGTAGGTCAAGAACACGACCGCCGCGAAGCGGTCCTTCTCCGCCCGCAGCGCCTCGACCAGCCTCGGAACCTCCGGACCCTGCCGGCGGAGGAACTCAAGCTCGTCGGCGCGGCTTCGTCCCTGTCCCGATTCTGGCCCCTCGACCCTCTCCAGCCCGTACAGCGGCTCCGCGAAGGCGTTGAACGCCGCCAGGTCGCGCTCGCCCTCCGACGGGAAGCGGCGAACGTCCACTCCCCCGAGCCGCTCGAGCCCCTCGGGCAGCTCGTTGCGCCACGTCACGTAGTCGCGGGCGCAGCTCGTGAACACAGTGATGCGGTACTCGCCGGCCAGCTGCTCGGCGACCGCTCGCGCCAGCGACTCGGAGCCTCCCGTGATGCCCTCGCCGTAGCGCTGGACGACGAAGGCGATCTCGAGCCGCTCGTCGCTCACAGCGACTCCACGTACGAGCGCAGCGCGCCGAGCACGCGCTCCGGCGCGAAGTCGCGCACGCGCCGGTCCTGCCCCGCCAGCACGGCCGTCCGAAGCGCCTCGTCGGTGGCGAGCGCGTGGGCCGTCTCGGCCACCTCGGCGAGGCGTTTCTCGCCGAAGCGAACGCCGGCGCCACCGAGCGTGTGCGGCACGGCGGCCGCCGCGTAGGCGAGCACCGGCACGCGCATCAGCATCGACTCCACGAGGGGCACTCCGAAGCCTTCGTGCTCGGACATCGACACGAAGACGCGCGCGGTTCGGTAGCACGCCAGGAGCTCGTCGTGCGGCACGTGGCCGAGGAACAGCACCTCGTCGGGGGCGACGCCCTCTTCGTAGGCCAGCGCCTGGAGCGCGTCGAAGTACGAGCGGCTGCGCGGCGGCTTGCCCACCAGCACGAGCCGCACGTCTCTGGACACGAAGCGCTTCCAGTAGCTGACCAGGCGGATCAGGTCTTCCGGGCGCTTGTTCGGCGCCATGCGCCCGACGAACAGGAGATTGGCCCGGCCGTCTTCGAGCGTCCGGCGCAGCACCGGGCTTTCGGCCTCGCGGTAGCGCGCGAAGTCGATGCAGATCGGCAGCACACCCGTGCGCGCGACGCCGAGCGCCTCGAGCTCGAGGCGGTTGAACTCGCTGTCCGCCAGCCCCAGGTCGCAGTGCGGCGCGAGCGTCTCGAGCTCGTCGCGCCCGATCCGGCAGATCCGCGCGAGCTCGTCGTCCCAGCCCGCGAAGTACTCGGGCGGCGTGATGTTGTGGTGCAGCAGCACGCGCCGGCCGCGGTGCTCGCGGAACGCCGGCGTGAGAGGCGACGGGAGCGCGAAGTGGAGGATCACGACGTCCGCGGCCCCGCCCGGCTGCCAGTCGGCGAAGCGCCGGCCGTCGTCCAGCAGGTCGGCGTCGAGCTCCAGCGCGTAGACGTCCGCGGCGTGCCCCCACGAGCGGAAGGCATCCCGCATCAGCCGCGCGGAGTCCCCGATCGCGTCGCCGCGGTGGAGGGCCGGAACCCACTGGTCGATCCTCAAGCCGCCTCCGCCGCGAGGCCCAGATGAAGGCGCGAGCTCACTCGGCCGATCGTCCAACGCTCAGGCCCTCGCGTTTGCAGTCGCCTGGGGCGGAGAACCTTCCAGCACCGGCCGCAGCCGGTCCAGCACCAGCGCCCCGAAGTCCGTGGCGCGAATCGCGGCCGCCGCCCGCTGCTGGGATGCGACGACGGCGCGGCGCAGGTTCCTGCCGTGAGTCACCTGGTCGAGCACCTCCGCCACGAGCTCCGGGCTCTTGTCGTTCAGCAGCAGGCCGCCGCCGCGCAGCGTCTCGCGCACCGCGCCCGCGTCGTAGGCCACCACCGGCAGGCCGAACAGCATCGCCTCCACGAGCGGCACGCCGAAGCCCTCGTGCTCCGAGAGGCACAGGAACACGTCGGCCAGGCGGTAGTAGGCGTAGAGCTCGTCGTCGTCGACCTGGCCGGTGAACACGACCTCGTCCACGCGCAGCTCGCGCACCAGCTCCTGCAGCCGGTCGAAGTAGCGCTCGAAGCCCCGGTAGTCGCCGACCAGCAGCAGGCGGCTCATCGGCCTCACGTGCTTCTGGAAGAAGGCGAAGCTGCGCACCAGGTCGTCGATCTTCTTGTTGGGGATGATGCGCCCGACGAACAGCACGTTGGTGCGGCCGTCGTCGTAGAGCCGGCGCACGAGCGGCGACGGCGCGCGCTCGTAGAGCGACAGGTCGAGCGCGATCGGCAGCACGCCGGTCCGGCGAAAGCCCGCCTGCTCGAGCTCCTGGCGGTTGAACTCGCTGTCGCCGAGCGCGAGCTCCGTGCGCGGCGCGAAGGCCGCGAGCTCGCGGCGGCCGTGGTGGCAGAGGCCGGCGAGGTGGGGGTGGAAGCCGAGGAAGAAGTGCGCCGGCGTGATGTTGTGGTAGACGACCACCAGCCGGTCGGGCGCGTGGTGGATCAGCCGGCCGGCCGCGCTGCCGATCGAGAAATGGAAGATGCAGACGCTGTCGGGCCCGGAGACCTGCCGATACTCGTGGAGCGGGCGCGCCAGATGCGCGACGCGCGGGTGGACCAGCTCGGCGAAGATGTCCGACTCGTGGCCGGCGCTCCGCAGCACCTTCTGGACCTTTAGAGCCTCGTTGCCGATCGCGTCGCCGTACGAGAGCGCTGCGAGGAGCTGGTGGACCTTCACCGCCCCGGCTCGCGCGGCTTGGCGGCCGCGGCCGCCTCGCCGGCTCCGGCCCCGCGCTCGGCGACCAGGTCCTCGAGCGCCCGCGAGCGGCGCGCCAGCAGCTCGACGCGCCCCTGGAGCTGCAGGTTGCGGTTCTTGAGCTCCGCGACCTCGAGGTTGAGCCGCGTGAGCTCGAGCACCAGGTTGTGGAGCAGGTGGGCCGTGAAGCGGTTGAGGTCGGACTGGCGCGACAGCGCAGCGATCATCGGCGTCGGGTTCCAGAACAGTTTCTGCACCGGCCGCAGCAGGCGGCGCGAGAGCGCCAGCACCTGCCCGAGCGCGCCGCGGCTCGAGCGGTAGAGCGTCTCGGGGTCGAACGAGTAGTTCCACTGCGAGTCGCGGGCGCGCAGCTCCTCGAGCAGCGCCGCCGACACGTCGCGCGCGTGGAGCACCGGCTCGAGCGGGCGCTCCGCGATGTAGCGCAGCTCGTCTTCCGTGTAGAGCCCGCTCTGGCGGCGCTCCTCGACACGGCGCTCGACGTCCGCGCGCAGCCGCGCGACGTCCAGGCCGTCCCCCTCGATCTCGAAGCTCATGGCGCCTTCACCTCGCCCGCGGCACCGGAAGCCCGGGAGCGGCGTAGACGATCACGACGATCGCCGCGGCCCAAAGCGCCACGGCCGCGAGCAGCGGACGATCCGTGAGCAGGACGTCTCCGGGGCTGCCGCCCTGGTCCCGGCGGTGGACGAGATAAAGATAGCGGAAGATTCCGTAGATCACGAAGGGAATCGTGAGCGCCAGGCGCTCGGTGCGGTACTTCTCGAGCGTCTCGGGCGCGAGGGTGTAGAAGGCGTAGGCGGTGAAGCAGGACGCGGTCACGACCGCGATCATCTGGTCGAGCAGGTAGGGGCTGTAGTCGGCGAGGCTCAGCCGGTGCGCGGCCGCGTCGTCGAGCGTGACGAGCTCGTGGCGGCGCTTGGCGAGCGCCAGGAAGAGCGCGAGCAGCAGCGTGCACACGACCAGCCAAGGGCTGAAGTGGACGCCGATCGCGACGGCGCCGGCGACCGCGCGTAGCACGAAGCCGAGCGCGACCGCGAGCACGTCCAGGATCACGAAGTGCTTCAGCGCGAGCGAGTAGGCGAGCCCGAGCGCCGGGTACGCGAGCGCGCACACGAGGAAGCCCGTGCCGAGTGCCGTGCTCGCGGCGAGGCCTGCGGCGACGAGCGCCGCGGCCGCGAGGCGCGCCACGGCCGGGGGCAGGGCGCCGCTCGCGATCGGCCGAGCGCGCTTCAGGGGATGCAGGCGGTCGCGCTCGAGATCGACGAGGTCGTTCACCAGGTAGACGGCGCTCGAGAGCGCGCAGAAGGCGGCGAACGCGAGGGTCGCCCGGCCGAGCGCGTCCGGCTCGAAGAGGTGCTTGGAGAAGGCGAGCGCCGCGAGCACCACCAGGTTCTTGATCCACTGGTGCGGCCGCAGCGAGACGACTACGGCGCGCGTGAGGCTCATCGCGACGCCGGACGCCCCGGCCACTACGCCCGGGCTACTTGAAGCTGCGGACGGCTTCGTCCTCGGACTCGTAGGTCTCGAAGACGGTCAGGAGCTTGGTGATCGAGAGCAGGTCCTGGATCTTCTTGGTCAGGTTGAGCAGCTTCAGCCGGCCGCCCTTGCGACTGACCGTGGTGTAGGTCCTGACGATCTCGCCGAGGCCGGCCGAATCGACGTACGGAACGTCAGCCAGGTTGAGCAGGATCTTGGTCTTTCCGGAATCCGCCAGCTTGGTCACGGCCTCCCGGAGGGCATCGTCGCCCTCGCCGATGAGGATCTTCCCGTGGAGGTCCAGGATCACCACGTCACCGACCTGACGCTCGACGATCTTCATGGCGGCTTTCTCCCTGCAGCTAGGGCCTGTCGAAAGAGGTGCGTACGCTATCACGCGCCCGCTGCGGCCGTCAACGACGGCCTCAGCGGATACAGCAAGTTACGGGGTCGGAATGAACGGAAAAACGAGAGCGTAACAACGGACTGGGCTGGCCAAGGGGGGGCATCCCGCCCCCCCTTGAACCCCCCGGAACGACTATTCCCCTTCGCGACGCAGCTTCTTGCGGCTTCGCTTGCGGGCGAGGGCCTGCTTGGCCCGGCGCTTGTCCCCCGGCTTCAGGTAGAAGCTGTGCTTCTTGATGTCCTTGATGATGTCTTCCTGCTGTACCTTGCGCTTGAACCGGCGGAGGGCGTTCTCGATCGACTCGCCCTCCTGGAGCTTGATCTCGGCCAAACTTCAAACACCCCCTGACCGCCTTGGATTTCCCCGAAAGGAACGGGCCTCGCTCTTGCGAACGGCGGGAGGACGTGATCTCCTCGCCCGTTGCTCGAACAGCCCATGCTAGGACAGCACCCGGGCCCTGTCAAGCGATCTGACAGCCGCTCAAGGAGTTAGATGCCTGAGTCGTCGCCTGCGTTCGGCACGCTCTACGTCGTCGCGACGCCGCTCGGGAACCTCGAGGACGTCACGCTTCGGGCGCTCCGCGTGCTGCGGGAGGTGGCGCTCGTGGCCTGCGAGGACACACGCCGGACCCGCAAGCTCCTGGAGGCGCACGGAATCGGCACGCCGACCACGTCGTATTTCCAGCACAACGAGCGTTCCAAGGGGGCCCAGATCCTCGCGACGCTGCGCTCCGGCAAGGACGTCGCGCTCGTGTCCGACGCCGGGACCCCCACGGTGTCGGACCCCGGCGAAGCGCTCGTTCGCGACGCCCGTGGTGCGGGCATCGCGGTCGTCCCGGTCCCCGGGCCGAGCGCCGTCACGGCCGCCGTGTCGGTCTGCGGACTGCCCAGCGAGCGCTTCCTCTTCGTCGGCTTTCTGCCCGCGAAGCCGGGCGGGCGCCGCAAGGCGCTCGAGGCGCTGGCGCGCGAACGGCCCACCCTGGTGTTCTTCGAATCCCCGGTGCGGGTCGTCGCGGCCCTCGACGACATGCGCGAGCTGCTCGGCGACCGCGAGGCCTTCCTCTGCCGCGAGGCCACGAAGTCGCACGAGGAGTACGTGCGCGCGCCGCTCGCGGCGCTCCGCGACCGCCTCGCCGCGCGCGACAGCGTCAAGGGCGAGATCGTGTTGATCGTGGCCGGGGCCTCCGAGGCGGAGCCCGCGAGCGCGGACCCGGTCGCCCTCTATCGGCAGCTCGCGGCGGAAGGCCGCACGCGGCGCGAAGCCGTGAAGGAAGCCGCGCGGCGCCTGGGGCGGCCGGCGCGCGAGGTCTACGACCTCGTCCAGAACGCCGAATCGAAAGACACGGAGTAGGCGATCCGCTACTCGTTCCGGAACGAGTAGCGGTTCGTAACAGGCGCGCAGGGGGATCCCGCTGGACTCCCGTAGAATCGACTCGGCCACCGGAGGTTCGGATGCCGGGCTTGAAGCTCCTGTTCGTCTCCTACGACGGTCTCATCGCCGACATCGCCTGGCAGGTGATCAAGGAGGGCAACGAGGCCCGGCTCTGGATCCAGGACGAGGACGAGCGCGGCATCGGCGAGGGCTTCGTGCCGAAGTGCGGCGACTGGCGCCGCGAAGTCGACTGGGCGGACGTGGTCGTGTTCGACGACGTGCTCGGGATGGGCGCCTGGGCGCAGGAGCTGCGCAAGGCCGGCAAGCGCGTGGTCGGCGGCACTCCCTACACGGACAAGCTCGAGGACGACCGCGCCTTCGGCCAGCAGGAGCTGAAGGCGGCGGGCGTCTCGATCATCCCGCAGGAGAACTTCACCTCCTTCGACGACGCGATGGAGTTCGTGCGCAAGAACCCCAACCGCTACGTGATCAAGCCGAGCGGCGAGGCGCAGAACTACAAGCGCCTGCTCTACGTGGGCGAGGAGGAGGACGGCCGCGACGTCGTCGAGGTGCTCGAGGACTACAAGCGCGCCTGGTCGAAGAAGATCAAGGAGTTCCAGCTGCAGCGCCGGATCATGGGGGTCGAGGTCGCGACGGGCGGCTTCTTCAACGGCAAGGAGTTCGTGAGCCCGATCTGCGTCAACTTCGAGCACAAGAAGCTGTTCCCGGGCGACATCGGCCCGGCGACTGGCGAGATGGGCACCGCGATGTTCTGGAGCGAGCCCAACAAGGTCTTCAACGCGACGCTCAAGCCGATGGAGCCGAAGCTGCGCGACGAGGGCTACGTCGGCTACATCGACGTCAACTGCATCGTCAACGGGAACGGCATCTACCCGCTCGAGTTCACCTCGCGCTTCGGCTACCCGACGATCAGCATCCAGCAGGAGGGGCTTTTGACCCCGATCGGCGAGCTGTTCCACAAGCTCGCGGGCGGAGAGATGACGCGCGCGCGGGCGCGCAGCGGCTTCCAGGTGGGCGTGCGGATCGTGGTGCCGCCGTTTCCCTACAAGGACAAGCAGACCTTCGAGAGCAGCTCGAAGGACGCCGTGATCCTGTTCAAGACAGCGGCCCGCGAGGGCTATCACATCGAGGACGTGCGCCAGGACAACGGCGAGTGGCTCGTGACGGGCACGTCAGGTGTCGTCCTGATCGTCTGCGGCACGGGCTCGACGATGAAGCAGGCCCAGCGCCAGGCCTACAACCGCGTCCGCAACGTCATGATCCCGAACATGTACTACCGCGAGGACATCGGCGACCGCTGGAGCGAAGAAGACAGCGACCGCCTGCATAGCTGGGGCTACTTGCGCGACTAGCCGCCGGCTATTGCAAATCCAGCCTCACGACCTCGTGCGGCCCGAGCTCGACCTCGAGTCCCGATTCCTCCCCCGGCCCGGTCTCGCCGAGACGCGCGCGACGGGCGGGGCCGGCGAGGCCCTCCACGCGCACGGGGTGGGTCTCCGTCGTGACGTTGGCGAGGAACAGACGCGTGCGGGCGCCGGATCGGAGGGCCAGCGCCTGAACGCGCTCCGGGCGGCGAGGTCGAGCGCGAAGCACCCGGGCGCCCGCGAGGGCCGCGACGTCCGAGAGCGCGTGGAGCACCGGGAAGGGCTCGCCGCCGTCCATCACGCCGCGCGCACCCTGGAGCTCGAAGAGGGTCAGGCTCGAGAAACCCGCCTCGGCCGCCGCCGCCAGCAGTCCGAGCGTCCAGGCCGCGACGAAGCTGCCGGACTGGCGCGGGTCGTCGGTGAACGGACGCTCCCCGGCGGAGCGCCAGGACGAGGGCGTCGGATCCCGGCGCGGCCTGAGCGTGACCGGAGTGATCGCGAGCGGCGCGCCGTCGGCGAAGCTGCGGAGCGTCTCGGCGATCCGCTTCGGGCCCGCGAGGTTCTCGACGATCGTCGCGTCGTCGAACGCGTGCACCTGCGGGCTGAAGCCGATCGCGAGCCGGTCGAGCGTGCCGGGCGCGGGCCGGCCGCGGTTGAGGTCCGCGAAGTTCGTGTCCGCGCCGCCCCCGAACGGCACGCCGGGCGACGCCGCCGCGAGCGCCTCGTGCGCGGCCGCAAGCAGCGGTTGCGGGCTGGTCCCGTCGGCCGCGCCGTAGACCAGGAAGCTCGCGAGGCTCGGGCGCAGCTGCGCCAGGCGCGCCGCGAGCCGACGCAGCGGCTCGCCGGGATCCTCGGGCAGGAAGACCGCGAGCTCGAGCGGCACGGCGAGCACGCCCGCGTTCGCCGTGGCGCGGCCGAGATCCTCGTCCCAGCCTTCGAGCTCCAGGTGCAGGTCGGCACGCAGGTGCGCGAGCCGCAGCGGCCGCAGCCGCTCCGCGTCGGCCGACGTCAAGGTCGGGCGCTCGGCCCCCGCAAGGCCGATCGCCGGAAGTGCGACCCCCTCGCCGGCGCCGATCACCACCACCACGGGCTCGGTGCTGTTGCGCTTCTTCGGAAGCGCGCCGGGCACGGTGGCCGCGGCCCGCTCGACCGGCTCGGCCGTGATCCCGAAGATCGACACGCTCACCGACTGCTCGACGCGCGAGCCCGCCTTGACCTCGACCGGGAACGGCAGGTGAAGGGGAGTCCCGTAGGTCTTGAACGAGGCGTCGCCCCAGTTGCCCTGGTCCTCGGTTTCGAAGCTCTCGCCCTCCATGCGGACCTCGGCCTCGACGCCGGGGGAGACCTCGTGCAGGATCGCGCGCACGTTGCGGAAGGGCTGGTAGGGCGCGACAAACGCCGGGAAGACACTCTCGGCGCGGTCGCCGTCCACGTGCTGGACGATGCAGCGCTCCCCTGCGCACGCCTCCGCGGGGTGCAGCACGCAGAGCCCGATCCGGTTGCGGAGGAAGGTGGAGCCGGCCGTGCCCTGCGCGCCGAACTGGATGCGGCCGTCGGGCGCGCCGGTGATGCGGCCGTCCCAGCTGAAGCGTACGGGCCCGCGCTCGTGACGCGCCCGAAAGCGGATCCGGAACGAGTCGACCTCCGCCTCGATCTCGAGGTTCTCGAGCGTCGGCGGGAGCGTCACCCAGTTCTCGCCGCGCAGGGCGAAGTAGATCCCGCGCAGCACCTCGCGCTCGCCGAGACGCACCCAGCGAACCGCACCGCGGTCGAAGACCAGCCGGAGCGGCCCCGCGCGCAGCGGAACCGCGAGCTCGGGCGCGAGGTGAGCCGTTTCGGTGCCGTCCGCGCTGGGGCGGGACATCCTGGCCTCCCCCTTCCTGAGGGCGCGAACGTATCACAGGAGGCCGGTCCGCTCCTCCGGATCGGAACCGGGGCGGCCAATTCGTCGTATCCTTCCTTGGCGTGCTCCCCGAAAAGTGCGTCCCGCGCCGCGGCGTGCGGCGAGTCGCTATCCCGCTCATGTTGGAGGCTTTCACGTAATGAACCGACCTGTACGCATGGCCCTGCTTGCCGTGCTCGCCACCGGCCTCGCCGCCCTCGCCGGCGCGGCCGAGGGCCAGCCGCCAGTGCTCGACCGCGAGCTGTTCTTCGGCAACCCGGAGATCGCGGGCGCCCAGCTCTCCCCGGATGGGCAGTACATCGCCTTCCTGAAGCCGTGGAAGGACACGCGCAACATCTACGTCAAGAAGACGGCCGATCCTTTCGACAAGGCGCGCCTCCTCACGACCGAGACGAAGCGGCCGATCCCCGCGCTCTTCTGGACGCGCGACAGCAAGCTGATCCTCTACGTCAAGGACAACGACGGCGACGAGAACTACAACGTCTGGGCCGTCGACCCCGCGGCGCCGAACGCGGCGGGCAGCGAAGCCCCCGCCTCGCGCAACCTCACCGACGCCAAGGGCGCGCGCGCTTTCGTCTACGCGCTGCCCAAGAAGCTGCCCGACACGATCTTCGTCGGCCTCAACGACCGCGACGCCGCCTGGCACGACGTCTACAAGGTGTCGATCTCGACCGGCCAGCGCGAGCTGCTGAGGAAGAACACCGAGCGTATCGCGGGCTGGGACTTCGACCTCGAGGGCCGGCTGCGTCTCGCGGGCCGCGTCACCGACAGCGGCGACACCGAGATCCTGAAGGTCGAGCCCGAGGGCTTCAAGACGGTGTACTCGTGCACCGTGTTCGAGACCTGCGGCACGCAGCGCTTCCACAAGGACGGCAAGCGCGTCTACATGCAGACGAACAAGGGCGAGGCCGACCTCACGCGGCTGGTGCTGTTCGACCCCGAGACGGGCCAGGAAGAGCCGGTCGAATCCGACCCGCTGAAGCGGGTCGACCTGGGCGACGCGCTCTTCGCCGAGGCCAGCGACGAGCTCGTCGGCACGACCTACGAGGACGAGCGCACGCGCGTCTACTTCCGGGACAAGGCCTGGGAAGCCGACTACAAGCTGCTGCAGGGCAAGTTCCCCGGCAAGGACATCGACCTGGGCTCGAGCACCAGCGACGACCGGCTCGTGCTGATCACGGCGACGAGCGACGCCGACCCGGGCGAGCGCTACCTCTTCGATCGCAACACCAAGAAGCTGACGCTGCAGTACAAGGTGCGCGAGCGGATCCCGCGCGAGCACATGGCGAACGTCAAGGCCGTACGCTACCCCTCGTCGGACGGCCTCGAGATCCCGGCGTTCCTCACGCTGCCGAAGGGGCTCGCGCCGAAGAACCTGCCGGCGATCGTGCTGCCGCACGGCGGCCCCTGGTCGCGCGACGGCTGGGGCTTCAGCAACCTCGGCCAGTTCATGGCGAACCGCGGCTACGCGGTGCTCCAGCCGAACTTCCGCGGCTCGACCGGCTACGGCAAGAAGTTCCTGAACGCCGGCAACAAGCAGTGGGGCGACAAGATGCAGGACGACGTCACCTGGGGCGTCAAGTACCTGGTGGCCCAGGGCATCGCCGATCCCAAGCGCGTCGGGATCATGGGCGGCTCCTACGGGGGCTACGCGACGCTCGCGGGCGTCGCGTTCACGCCCGACGTGTACGGCGCGGCCGTGGCGATCGTGGCGCCCTCGAACCTGATCACGCTGCTCGAGTCGATCCCGCCCTACTGGGAGGCCGGCCGCATCATCTTCCACGAGCGGATGGGAAACCCGAAGACGGCGGACGGCAAGACGCAGCTCATGCGCCAGTCGCCGCTCAACTCGGCGCAGAAGATCAAGACGCCGCTCATGGTGGTGCAGGGAGCCAACGACCCGCGCGTGAAGAAAGCCGAGTCCGAGCAGATCGTGATCGCGCTGCGCGACCGCGGCTTCCCGGTCGAGTACCTGCTCGCGGGCGACGAGGGCCACGGCTTCCAGCGCCCCGTCAACAACATGGCGCTGTGGGCCTCGTCCGAGAGGTTCTTCGCCAAGCACCTGGGCGGACGCTTCCAGCCGGACGTGACGCCCGAGGTGACGAAGCGCCTCGCCGAGCTCTCGATCGACCCGAAGACCGTCGTGCTCACGAAGCCGGTCGAGACGGCGAGCGTGGGCGTGCCGAAGGTCGCGTTTCCGTGGGCGGCCGGCAAGACCAGCTACCAGGGCAAGATCGAGGCGGGCGGGCAGACGATCCCGATGTCGACCACCCAGACGATCGAGGAGCAGGGCGGCAACTGGGTGGTGACCGGCACCGCGAAGCTGCCGATGGGCGACGCGGTCGACATCACGACGCTCGACAAGGCGACGCTCGTTCCCCGCAAGCGGGTCGTCAAGCAGGGACCGGCGTCGATCGAGCTGACGTTCGCCGACGGCAAGGCCACCGGCACGATGGCCATGGGCGGCGAGCCGAAGCCCGTGTCGGTCGACCTCGGCGGCGAGCTGTTCGCCGACGGCGTCGGCGCCAACGAGTCGATCGCGTCGCTCGCGCTCGGCGACGGCTTCAGCACCACGTATCGCAACTTCGACGTGCGCCAACAGAAGGTGCAGCTGAAGCAGGCCAAGGTCACCGGCGCCGAGAGCGTGACCGTGCCGGCGGGCACGTTCGACGCCTGGAGGGTCGAGATCGCCTCGGCCGAAGGCGAGCCCGGCCAGACCACGATCTGGGTCGCCAAGGACAGCCGCAAGGTCGTCAAGCTCAGCGCGACGGTGCCCCAGATGGGCGGCGCGGTGGTGACGTCGGAGTTACAACCCTAGGCGAACAGCGACAACGAAGACGGAACAACGGACGATCCGGGGGGGCATCTCGCCCCCCCGGCCCCCCCATGCATCACCGCATCGGGAACTCGCGCCCCGGGAAGAGCTCCTCCGGGTCCACCTTGCGCGACAGCCGGAAGAGCACCGGCTTCACCAGGTCGCGGCGCTCGAACGCGACGCCGAGCTCGCCGAGCCGCCGCTCGACGCGCGCGGCAGCGGTCCGGTTGACCGGGATGAGAGCCGCCTCGGCCGCCTGCTCGACGCGCTGGCGATACGCGAAGAAGTACTCGGTCGTGAACGGGCCGAGCTTCGCCGTGCACACGACGCGCTCGGACGACAGGAAGTTGATGCGCGTGGCGAGGAAGAAGTCCGTGTAGCAGTGCCGGACCCCCTCGCGCTCGAGCTCGGCGACGAAGCCGCGCCAGCGCGCGTCCTGGGCGAGCGTGGCAGGCACCTGCGCGAACGACGCGAGCGCGCCCGTCGCGATCAGCGCGCCGAGGATCCCCGCCTTCACCGCGCCGACTCGCGCCCCGGCCGTCGATGGCCCCAGGGCAGCGTCAGCCAGCAGCACCGGCGCCACCGACATGAGGAACAGGACGTAGCGCGGGTTGCCCGGCACGTGCGGCAGCGCGACGACGGCGATCGCGAGGTTCGTCGCGGCAAAGACCAGGAGCGTCGCGAGCGGCCAGGAGCTCTCGCGCGCCGCGCGACGCACGCCGCGCGCCAGCGCGAACGCGACGGCCGCCACCGCGAGCCACGCGAGCGCTCGAAGGGCACGGTCGAGCGCCGGCGCATAGCCCGTGTCGTAGCCGAGCAGCACCGGCGCGTGATCGGTCAGCAGCAGCCAGAGCTTGTCGGCGGCGCCGGAGGTGACCGCGGCGATCCCGGCTTCTGCGGACTCGCCGGGCCGCGCCTTCCCCGGAAGCAGGTAATGGAAGGACTCCCAGCCGTTCGCGAGATTCCACAGCCACCCCGGAGCGTAGCCGAGCGCCGCGCCGGCGCCGAGCGCCGCGAGCGGCCGCAGCGCCTGGAGTCGCATCGAGAGAACCAGCACGGCGGCGAGCGCCGCCAGGTGGATCACGGCCAGGATGTGGCACCAGAAGGCCAGGCCGAGCAGCAGGCCGGCGGCGAAGACGAGCCGCGGGCGGGCCTCGGGCTCGACCGTGGCGCGCGCCGCGAGCCAGAGCGCCCAGCTGCCGAGCGCCAGCACCTCGACGTAGTTGCCGTCGTTGCTGAGGCTGTAGCGGGTTACGAAGGCCGGGCTCAGGGCCGCGTAGAGCCCGGCGACGACGGCCGCGCGCGGGCTCGACACGACGAGCGCCAGGCGGAAGACCCCCGCCACGTGCCCCAGATAGAAGAGCACCGACGCGAGCGCGAACGCCCGCGCCGGGTCGAGGGCGAGCGCCAGGAGAGCGGTCAGGTGCGACTTCAGGCTGCCGCTGTAGGGCACCTGGGGCACGAAAACCAGGTGCTCGCTGCCGTCCAGCAGGTGGAGCGCCACGATGCCCGAGAGCGCGCCGTCCGCCGTGACGGCGGCCGCGGCTCCGCCCGCCACGACGGGGAGCCTGAAGAAGAAGGCGACGGCCAGCACCAGGCCGAGGCCGCCCGCCGCCGGCCCGAGCGGCAGGCCGCGGAGCCATTGCCAGCGCCCGCGCAGCCAGAAGCCGAGCGCCGCCGCGAGGGCCAGCAGCAGCAGCAGCGGGGGAACCGCGGCGAGCGCCGGGGGCCGCCAGGCCGCGGCCGCATCGAACCAGCGGAGGCAGAAGAGCAGCCAAAGCAGCGCGGCGGCCATGCCCGCGCGGGCGGCGGCGTCTGGCATCGGCCCGGAGGCTAGCACGATGGGGTGAACCGGCTCACAGGGCGGGTCAGGGCGCGGTTGACACCGGCCAGAGTGCCATGTCACTTTCCACGCCGATGAAGCTCCTGATCGTGGGCAACGGCGGCCGCGAGCACGCGCTGGCGTGGAAGATCCGTCAGAGCCCGCTGGTGAGCGAGCTGTACTGCGCGCCCGGCAACGCCGGCATCGCCGAGATCGCCGACTGCGTCCCGATCGACGCCTCGAACATCGTCGAGGTGGCCGACTTCGCGCAGACGATCAAGGCCGACCTGACCGTGGTCGGGCCCGAGCTGCCGATGGTGCTCGGGATCGGCGACGAGTTCGTGCGCCGCGGGCTCACGATCTTCTGCCCCTCGCGCGGCGCCGCCGAGATCGAGGGCTCGAAGGCCTTCGCGCGGGAGTTCATGACCCGCCGCAACATCCCGTCGCCGCGCTACGAGGTGTGCGCGACGATCGAGGAGGCCCACGACTTCGTGAAGCGGGCTCCCTTCGGCTTCCCGTTCGTGGTGAAGGCCGACGGCCTGGCCGCGGGCAAGGGCACGCTCGTGGTGCGGGACAAGGCCCAGGCCCGGGACTGCGTCGACGAGATCATGGCGGCGAAGAAGTTCGGCTCCGCGGGCGCGAAGCTCGTGATGGAGGAGTTCCTCGACGGCGAAGAGGTCTCGTTCCTGGTCTTCTCGGACGGCTCGCGCGTGGTGCCGATGGCCTCGGTGCAGGACCACAAGCGCGCGCTCGACGGCGACCACGGCGCGAACACCGGCGGCATGGGAACCGTGTCGCCCACCACCAACATCAGCCTGGACGGCCACAAGCGGATCATGCACGAGATCATCGTGCCCACGATCGCCGGCCTGGCCGAGGAAGGGCGGCGCTTCCAGGGGGTGCTGTTCGCCGGGCTGATGATCACCGAGCAGGGGCCGAAGGTGCTCGAGTTCAACGCGCGCTTCGGCGATCCCGAGACCCAGGTGATCATGGCGCGCATGCGCTCGGACGTCGTGCCGCTCCTGCAGCAGTGTGCGAACGGCACGCTCGGCGAGACGCGCGTCGAGTGGCTCAAGGAGCCCGCGGTGTGTGTCGTGCTCGCGAGCCGCGGCTACCCGGACGAGCCCGAGATCGGAAAGGTCGTGAGCGGGCTGGACGCGGTGAAGGAATGGAGCGACGTGATGGTGTACCACGCCGCCACCAAGCGCGAGGACGGCAATGTCACCACCGTCGGCGGCCGCGTGCTGGGCGTGACGGCGCTCGGAGCCAACCTCGAGTCGGCGATCGCGCGCGCCTACGAGGCGATCGGGCGCATCCAGTTCGACGGGATGCAGTACCGCAAGGACATCGGCGCCCGGGCGCTGGCCCGGCTGCACAGCACGCCCAAGGCCTGAGGAGCGGCTAGCGGCCGCCCGCCAGGCCTCCGGGTGCCACGACCTGGAAGCGCAGGACGTCGGCCGCCGCTCCGACGCGGACCCCGGGCCGGGCCTCGAGCGGCGCCCCGTCGATGTCCTTGATCCCCGGCAGCAGCACCACCTCGACGACCCGCCCCGGGCGGAGCAGGTCGCCGGGGTCGATCCGCAGCGTGCGCAAGCCGCCGTCGTAGCTGAACCTCACCGCGTCGAGCGAGTTGTCGCCGGGCTGCGGCCGGCCGGCGTAGCGCAGCAGCACGTGCTCCCTGAGGCTCGGCTCGTCCATGTCGCGGCTGAACTGGAGCTGGAACACCGTGTCCGGCGGCACCTCGCGCTCGCCGTCGATCGGCAGCGAGAAGGCGACGATCGGGGGCCGTCTCGGGCGCGGCGTCGGCGTGGGCGTCGGCTCGGGCGTCGGCGCCGCTGCCACTCGCTCGGCCGCCGGCTTGGTCAGCGTCACCTCGAACGCCTCGAGCGTGACGGCGCGGTTTCGAGCGCGCACGCGCCCCACCACCTGCAGCCATTTCCCGGTGTCGCGCTTCAGGCTGGCGTCGAGGCTCCAGCCCTGACCCTTCGGCTTCTTTCCGGTCACCCACACGGAGAACACGTCGTCCTTGAGAACCCAGTCGGACGAGCGCTCGCGGCTCGCCGACGGCAGGTCGCCGAACAGGTTCTCGCCGCGGAACTGCCCGCGCACGCTCACGGTCTTGCCGTCGAACTTCTCCGGCTTGGTGACGAGGTCCTCGAGCGTCGTCTCGGACGAGACGGGCCGCTTGGCCTTCTCGTCGGGCGGCCCCATGTAGCCCCAGATGTAGAGGTAGACCATCGACTGGCCGGTGTCGGGGTTCTGGCCGCGCTCCACCGAGCCGGACACCTCGACCTCCTTCCCGGACCAGCGCCGCGCCTGCTCCTCGAACGTGCCGGCGATCTCCTGGCGCGGGAGCACGTACAGGTACTTGCCGAAGGTGCCGCGGTAGCCGTAGTTCTGCTGGCGTCCGGTCAGGATCAGCTCGAAGGTCCCGCGCGTTCGCACGGCGCGCCCGTCGTACTGCTCGGGCATGTCGATGAGCGAGTCGACCGAGACGTCGATCGTCGGCCCGTAGCGCGCCTCGTAGTCGTTCACCTGCGGCGCCGCCGACGCCGCGAGGCCGAGCAGGAGTCCGAGCGCCGCAACGAGGCGTCTCATGGGTCCAGTATAGGCAAAACCGGGCCTGTCGAGCAGCCCCTCCTCGCGAGCCCGGCGCAGCGTGTCGAGCTCCCGACCCGCCGTTTCTCTCGATCCTTCGAACCCCAAGCGGTGGAGGACCGCGCGCCCGCCCAGACGACGAATGGTGTTGCAGATCCGTGATGGTGCGCACTTGACCGGAATGCGAATCGCATGCTAGGGTCGCGGCCACTGGTTCCCTGCAAGCCCCTAAAACACAGAGACTTGCGGGGGGACACACGATGAAGATTCGCGTCCTGGGCTGCTACGGCGGAAACATACCCGAGCTCGGGATGACCTCCTTCCTCGTGAACGACACGGTGGCCCTCGACGCCGGCTTCGTGTCGGGCGCGCTCAGCCTGCGCCAGCAGGAGAAGGTCAAG